>CACEMW010000040.1:0-27746 GCA_902560705.1 uncultured Verrucomicrobiota bacterium | reverse complement strand
TGCTGCTGCCACCACCGGCCCTGCCAATGGCCCGCGTCCAGCCTCATCGATTCCGACCAAGGGGTAGAATTCTTGAGAAGTGATGGTTTTTTCCCAGTAAAATCGGTCCATCGATGCGGAGTTTTGAGGAGTTGTTCCCCTCACTGTTTTGCCAAAAATTCGATAAGGTCCCGTAATTCACGCGGAGTCATCATTTCGGCGAGTCCTTCCGGCATGATGGAGAGACCGCTTCGTCTTGATGCTACATCCTTGGAATCCATGTTGATGATTTTTCCATCGGCTCCCAGCACGACAATGCGTTCAGGAGTCTCCGATTTCAATACACCAGAGACCTCTTCGCCGTTGGTGTGCTCGAGATAAACGGTTTGGTAGCCTTTGGCGATGGAGGCGTTGGGAGTCAAAATGGACGCAAGGATCTCCTTTTTGGTGAGTTGTTTCTCATGCCCTTTGATGGATGGGCCTATGTTGGTTGTGGTTGCATCGAGTGAGTGGCAACGTGCGCAACCGAGATCCTGGCGGTTCTTGAATAAATCCTCGCCTTTCCTTTCATTTCCACCGGCAAGCAGGGCTTGCTCGGGAATCTGAGCCCCGCCTGCGTCGAAGGAGCTTTTCCACTCCTCAAATGGAACGCGCAGAGAAGGCAGAGGGTTTGATTCCAATACCTCAATGATTTCCAGCATGAGTTCTGGTGCCAAATTTCCCTCAAGGAGTTGTCTCATATAGGGTTCCAGGATGGTCCAGGCCTCTTTCGAATCCACGCTTGCCAAGCCTTTAATGGCTGCTTGGCGAGCCATCGTTCCACCTTGTTTCAAGTCCACGGAGAAAAGTGCGATTGCATCCTCTGGCTTGAGTTTGGATTGGAGTTGAGCTGTCTGGTTGAGGACATCCTCGGAAGCATGCGTTCTTGCCCATAGGAGTGCCGAACCCAAGAGCGGGCTTTGCCACTCCCCAAGCATGCTGATGATTTGAACCTGAATACCGTCTCCCGGGGAATGATGAATCAGTAAGTCCAGAAGCATGGTCTCCTCTTCACGCAGATCCAGAGAAAGCATGGCCTGCAAACAGGCATCAACGATCGGCTCTGGAGACTTCCTAAGCATGTCGCCAAGCACAAGTTTCAGGGGGACGGCTGCGGTTCTGGGATCTCTTTTTGGTAATGTGCGCGCCAGTCCCGTAATGGCGTCCCTTGCAGGTGGTTTCGACCAATCTTTTAGAGCTTTAAGGGCACGGATGCGCACGGTCTCTGATGCTGATTCCTGTTGGGCAAGAGAAATCAAGTAGGCAGCATTTTCACTTTGTCCCAGACGGAATTGCGCATTGACTGCTCTGAGTAGTACGGGTTCTGGCAGGTTCGGATTTTCTACCAGCTGTGCGAGTTGTCCGTGGGCGGCTTCCATGGGAAGGTCGTGGATGGCTCTGGCTGCCTCGACAATCACTTTGGGGTGGGGGTCTTGCAAAAAGGCTGCGACCTCGGGGCGTCCCAACCTTCGGAGAGCCAATGCCGCTGCCATGCGGACACGCATGTTCGGGGCTTGATGTGCCCCGGTTAGACGCGGGATGTCGGCAATCGATGCGAGCGCCATGACGGCAGCATGCCGTATGTAAGGATCCTCGCTTTGGTTGGCCTCAAGACATTCAAAAACCCAATCGCACTGGCGAAGGGGAACCAGGCTCTGCGTCGTGGCACTGTGCTGCACTTGATCGTAGCCCTTTTCTATCGTCTTCCAGAGCCATTTCAGACCAAAGAACTGGGTTTTGGGATCTGTCGATTGGATAAGTTTGAGATAATCCTGATAATATCCCACCAGTTGTCTGTCAGCGAGAACTCGTGCTGCCTGATGGACGATCAGTGGCTCGGGATCTTCCAGTAGTCCTAACAGGGTTGTGGTAATATCCTGATGCCTTTTGGCCAGTTGCCCAAGTCCCCAAATGGCGTGGTAGCGAGCATACAAGGAGGTTTCGTTTTGAGCTATTCGAGTGAGTTCCTGAAGAGCGTTGACCTGGAAGGCGCCACTGATAACTTGAACGATTGATGAAACAGCAGGTTCAAACCGTTGGACCAATTCATATTGTGCCTCAGATCTGACGCGAAGATCATGATGCGAGAGAAATTTACCCAGTTCCCCGATGGTGCTTTGCTCGAAGCCCAGCCTGAGCAACTGTTGAACCTGTTCGACTTTGGTTGGGTCGGCACTCTTGGCGGCTACTCGAAAAATGCGCCCCTTTCCCGTCTTCTCCCAGCCCTGAATCCAGTCAGCGACGTAGATGCCCGGCTTGGGGCCAAAGGTCACATCAACAGGTGCCAGACCCCAAAGCATTTTTCCATCCATCATCGTCCCCTGATTGTTCTGAAGGTAGTCCTTGGAATGAGGCACTTCGAAGCCAGCGCCTTTGGTCTGCACCTTGAAGTGGCGAATGCCACCTGGAAAGTCACAGAGGAAAAAATGATTGTGAAAGGACTCGGGCATCCCTGTCCCGGGATAAAAGGTAAATCCTGCGGGTCCGTGGCCGATGTGTGCCACAGGAGGGATGAGATGGTATGCCGTATTTTGATCTGCGAGCTTCCATAGGCCTTCCGAATTCCAACTCCCCATATTGGGCAACCACTGCCACCCCATGGTCCAGCCGCTATCCCCCCCTTCAACCACGTAGACCAAGCGTGCCTGGTCTCCCCCATCCCCATTGTTATCGGCGGTCCACAAGTTGCCCTCGGCATCAAATGCAAGTTCCTGTGGGTTGCGCAGCCCAGAAGCAAAGAGGGTCAACTCAGTACCATCGGGCTCGCAGCGAAAAATGGAACCCGTGTGAGGCACCGAGAGGATGGTTTCTCCCTGATGCTCAACATGGGCTCCTCGATCCGCTATGGAGAAATAAAGACGTCCATCAGGTCCCATCGTCAATCCGTGCATGTCATGACCGCCAAAGGCAATGTGTACCCCGAATCCGTGATGCAGTCGCTGCCTCTTTTCGGCAACACCGTTTGCATCATTGTCCTCTAGGAGCCACAAGTCAGGGATGCACGTGAACCACACTTGATTGCCGCGGGCCAGGACGCCAGCTGCCACCCCGGAGACCAATGAGCGAAATCCGTCGGCGAACACCTTTCTTTGATTGGCTTGCCCATCAAGGTTGAGATCTTCAATCAAAACGATGCGCTCAGACTCGACTTCCAAATCATGCCAGTCAAAAAGGCCATCCTTGTTGCGATCCACAATGAAGGATTTGGGAATGGAAGGGTTACCCGACGTAAGCTCTTTTTTAAGAAAGGCAGATCGGTCCGCAACGGTTGTGAAGGCAAAGTCGCGATCCAGCCAGTCCGGGAAGCGTCGTATATCATAGACAGAAGTTCGCCTCCTATGAGATTCCACTACATAGCACTTCCCTGATGCATCGAAAGTCATGCTGACCGGATTGGCAAGAAGTGGTTCGGAGGCGTAGACTTCGATATCGAAGCCTTCTTTGACCTGAAACGATGATGCGGCCTCCATTGCCTCTTCAGACGTAGCGGTGACAGTGACCTTGTCCGGAGGGGCTTCCTTGCCCAGCATCCAGCAAATGCTGTTGGCAAGGAAAGACAGGATCCAGATCGTAGGGGTGTAACGCATGGCTAGGAGAGGGAGTGTTCAGTCTACCAACTTACAAACGGGGAAATCTATCATTCAGGTGATTTCATGACAAGCCGCACAAAGGATCTTTTCATTCATTAGGAAGGTGATCGTTCTTCAGAGCTTGAAGTCTCTCTTTCGGAATGGCTCCATGTCCGCACTTGCCAGCAGGGCTTCATATATAAGAAGATGGAAACATGCACCAAGCTCCCAGACTTTTTATCCCAAAATCTTGCCTTCTCTGGTTTGGTCTTTTCCTGACATTGCTCATTCAAGCACAGCCCCTCGTGACCCACGAGGACGAGTCGAAAGTACCCTTCTACAAGCTTCCGCCCCTGCTGAACATGGAAAATGGTATGCCTGTCCAAACGGAATCGGCGTGGGTTCATTTTCGTCGTCCCGAATTGTTGGAAATGTTCACCCACCAGATGTATGGAGCTGTTCCCGATGTGCAGATGAGTGTATCCGCTGAAGTGCTTTCTGAGGAAGATGGGCTCATGGGTGGTATGGCTCGACGCAAGCAAGTCGTGCTGCGCTTCACCCGTGAAGGGAGCGACTCCTCCGCGGAAGTGCACGTCTTAATCTACAACCCCATGACCGAAAAGGCTGTGCCAGCATTTCTCGGACTGAATTTTTACGGCAATCATACCATCACTGCAGACAAAGGTGTGAGGATTTCAACGGCATGGATGCGGGATAATCCAAGCCAGGGGGTTGTGAATCACCGCTCAACCGAGGCTTCTCGGGGGCTTCTCTCGAGCCGATGGCCCATCGAAACCATCTTGAAGCGGGGCTATGGTCTCGTGACCGCCTACTATGGAGACATCGACCCCGATTTTGATGACGGATGGAAAAATGGCATCCATCCCCTCTTTTATCGTCAGCATCAACAGGCACCAGAAGTGCATCAATGGGGATCGATCGCTGCCTGGGCCTGGGGGTTGAGTCGTATCCTCGATCACCTCGAACTGGAGCCTTTGATCGACCATCTTCGCATTGCCGTCATAGGGCACTCCCGACTCGGGAAGACAGCACTTTGGGCGGGTGCCACAGACCCGAGGTTTGCCATGGTGATTTCGAACAACTCCGGATGTGGCGGGGCTGCTTTGAGTCGTCGCGCCTACGGTGAAACCGTGCGCCGAATCAACAGTTCCTTCTCGCATTGGTTTTGCGATGCCTTTACTCGTTTTAACGACCGGGAGTCCTCTCTGCCGTTTGATCAGCACCAATTGATTGCCCTGATGGCCCCTCGGCCGGTCTATGTGGCCAGTGCCGTTGAGGATCAATGGGCGGATCCCAAGGGAGAGTTCCTTTCCGCAAAGCATGCTTCAGAGGTCTACCGACTACTTGGGGTGCAGGGTATCAAAGTGGATCAAATGCCCGATCTGAACCATCCTGTGGGCAGCAGAGTGAGGTTTCACATCAGATCGGGAAAGCATGACGTCACAGACTATGACTGGGAGCAGTATCTCCGATTTGCCGATGAAATGCTTCAATCACAGTAACCGGTCCCTTGGGAAGATTGATTCCTTGCTCAAGAGTCTCTGAGCAATAATCGCCTATGCAATGAGGCCTCTTCCTAGGAGAGGTTTTCAATTGACATTCGGTGGTAATATTGACATTTTTGTTTCAAGTTTATCAAACAATTAGAGGTATATCTCATGAAGACTTATTATTTTTCCCGTTCCGGTCTCTTCGCAGGGGCTCTTCTCATGGCTTTCACTCTCCTTTCAAGTGCTTACGCTGAAAGCGTTGCCGCCAAGGTAGAATCTCTGAAGGGATCTGCCTTCTACGATAATGGAAATGGCGCTGTTGCCCTTGCTGTGGGCGCCGAAATTAGCGCAGGATCGCTCGTTACGACCAGTCCAGAGTCTGAGGTTGTCCTGCGGCTTGGAACTAGTATTTTGCGTGTTTTTGGAAGCACTGCCGTCTCCTTGGATCGTTTGAATCAAGAAGCCACTTCTGCCGGAGTTGTTATTGATACTCAAATTGATCTTAAAGACGGTACCATTGCCGGAGCGGTTGCCAAATTTGCTTCAGCATTGTCCAAGTTCGAGATCAAACTCCCCACAAGCGTTTTGTCAATAGACGGTTCCTCCAAAGCTACCTCCTTTTATGTAACTGCACCAGAAGAGATTAAGATCCTCGAAGGTTCGGGCGTTTTCGTTTATAACCGTGATGGAGTTGTGTCCAGTGCCCGTATCGATGGAGGTAGTCGCTTTGCTTCAAGCACTACTGCCCAGACAGTGCAAACCATGACAGAAGCTGAACTAAGCGAGATTGCAGCAATCACTCCCGAAACTTCGGCAGTATCAGTTGTTCAAACGACTGCTATCACCGCTGTTCAAACGACCGTAAACCCTGCGAATTTCTTTATCTCCCCGACCAAAGGAGCTAACTGAGATTCGCTCTCATCGGAATCTAACTATCAAGCTTCCCGTTTCCGCGGGAAGCTTTTTTATTTCAATACCACTTTTGTTGAACGGACCATGATCATTGATTTTACTCAACTTCCCTTAGCCTCCATATACCACACGATGACTCAGACCGTTGTGCCGCGTCCTATCGCCTGGGTTCTAACGAGTCATGACAACGGGCAGTGGAATGTGGCTCCGTTTTCCTACTTTAATGCTGTTTGTAGCCATCCGCCATTGGTTTCCTTGTCGGTGGGGCGCAAGCGTGATGGAAGTCCGAAAGATACCTGGAACAACATTGCGAAGTTCTCGGATTTTGTCGTCCATATCCCCCAAGTGCTGCACGTTGATGCAGTCTTGAAGACTGCGGAATCCTTGGCCGCTGGCTTTTCTGAGCTGGATGGAGTGCCATTGGATACGGAATCTTTTGAGGGCTGCCCTCTTCCAAGGCTCAGAGGCCTACCGATTGCATTTCATTGTACGAAGCATGATATCCACCTGATTGGGGATGGGGGGCAGGCTCTGATTCTGGGCCGTATCCAGCAACTTTACCTTCATGATTCCATTATTGAGCAGTCTTCGGATCCTTCGAAAGTCAATCTGCAGATCGAAGCTTTGGATCCACTGGCTCGTTTGGGGTCGGATGCGTTTGCTCGGGTATGTCCTCTGCCATCCTGAAGCTAGGGAATCAAGGCTCTCCAGGCGCCACACTTGCTGAGAGTCAGAGTGCATCTGGATACATGTTTCAGTCCTAGAAGGCAGAGTCTAAGAAAGAGACCGTCGCTGTCTGACGGCACCTGCCAGCTCCTCTAGAACCGGAATGGTCTGCTCCCATGAGATGCAGGCGTCGGTGATACTTTGGCCGTAAGCGTCAGATCCGTCTCCTTTGTAGGACTGCTGCCCCTCAATCAGATGACTTTCTAGCATGACTCCCATGACGAAGCGGGAACCCCCGGCAATTTGGGCTGCAACTGCTTTAGCGGCTGTTGGTTGCTTTCGGTGATCCTTGGCTGAATTGCCATGGCTGCAGTCGACCAGTACCGATGGGTTCAGGCCGTTTTGTTCAAGTTTTTCGCACACGCCTTGAACACTGACTGCATCAAAATTCGGGCCTTTTTTGGATCCCCGAAGAATCAGGTGGCAGCCATCATTCCCCTTGGTTTGAACGATCGCTGCGATCCCCTGCTTGGTCACTGAGAGAAAATGATGCGGCTGCCGAGAGGCGCTGACCGCGTCCATGGCTATTTGAACATTTCCATCAGTTCCATTTTTGAATCCTACGGGCATCGAAAGACCTGATGCCAATTCCCGATGCACCTGACTTTCGGTCGTTCGAGCTCCTATGGCCCCCCAGGCAATCAGGTCTGCGATAAATTGGGGTACGATAGTGTCCAAGAACTCCGTGGCCGCTGGAAGCCCCATATCACTGAGATCACGCAGCAACTCCCTGGCTTGTCTAAGGCCCTTATTGATGTGGAAGCTGTGGTTGATATCTGGATCGTTGATAAGCCCCTTCCAGCCTACGGTGGTTCTGGGCTTTTCAAAATAAACCCTCATCAGGATGCACAAATCTTCTTTGTACTGATGGCGAGCTCCGATGAGGTGTGTCGCATATTCTCTGGCCGCCTTGGTGTCATGAATCGAGCATGGACCAGCAATGACGAGACATCGATCGTCTTCTCCACTGATAATCGCCTGCGCCTCTTTTCTCGCTTGAGCCACCGTCTCTGAAGCCTTCTCGGTCATGGCAATTTCCTGCTGCAAAATGGCAGGTGACAGCAAGGGCTGCAGCGATTGGATTCTCAAATCGTCCGTATCTTGTATCATACCTCTTAAAATGATGACTTTAAGGGTCTGAGTCACGCTCTGCAAAGCCTCACTTGGAAAAAAGTGCCTCTTGATGTAAGGATCGTTTCTGTTGATCCACGGGGCTTGCCACTTTTCCCTCGTCAAACGGGCTCGCGTTCCATTAGCTTGGTGGCCTCAATGGTGAGGGAGTCGACGTTCTTTCTTCCTGCCCCCAGTAGGCATGCAATTGGACCAAGACATCATCGACATCCTCAAAATCAAGGCTTCCACCAAATCTCTGGGAAGTGAATTGGGAAATGCCTCACCGCAGTTCCCCAAATCCCTACCGATCCTTGGATTGGCAGACATTGTCATCTTCCCGGGTATGGTTGCTCCGCTCCTGATCGATTCAGTTTCGAGTAATGAGTTGATCGATGATGTGGTTTCTGGTGATCGCCTGATTGGTTTGGTTTTGCAAACCACACCTGTAGATGATCCTTCCCCCGAAGATCTTTATCCGTGCGGTTGTCTGGCCAGGGTTCAGAAGATGGTCAAGCAACCCAACCAGCAGGTCAGGATTCTGATTGAAGGCCTCAGGCGTTTCCATACTGGCAAATTCACCAAAACTTTGCCCTATCTGTTGGCCGAAGTTGAATACCACGACGAACCCACCGCTCCCGACGTAGAGTCAAAGGCCTTGGCTCGAACGGCCAAAAAGCTTTTTCAGGAGATCCTTCAGCATTCGCCCACACTCAATGACCAATTCAAATCGACCAATTTGAATACGGATCAGCCTGGCAAGATGGCTGATTTGATCGGGGCAAACCTGAACTTGAAGTTGGATCAACATCATCTGCTCCTGAGCCTTTTTGATGTCAAGGAGCGCTACAAGGCGCTGTTGCCCCTTCTACAGCACGAACTGGAGCTGCAGTCCATTGGAGCCAAAATACAGAAAGAAACCTCTTCCTCCATTTCCAAAAGTCAGAGGGATTTCTACCTGAAGGAGCAACTCAGGGTCATCCAACGAGAGCTTGGAGAAGAAGAAGCCACAGTCAAAGATATTCGGCTGCTTCAGGAGACCATGGACCGCACATCCCTTCCCAAGGAAACCAGGGATGTTGCCGTGAGGGAACTTGAACGACTGCGCTCCATGTCTCCCTCTCTCCCTGAATACGTCGTTGCTCGCCATTATCTTGAGTGGCTCTTGGAATTGCCATGGGATGCATCCGCTGGCGATCAGTTGGATTTGCATCGTGCCTCGCAAGTGCTCGATCAACAGCATTTTGGGTTGAAAAAAGTCAAAGACAGGCTTTTGGAGCATCTGGCCGTGCTGAAATTGAGTGGCACGGTCCGAGGTCCGATTCTTTGCTTGGTAGGTCCTCCTGGAGTGGGGAAGACTTCATTGGGACAAAGCGTGGCTGACGCGATGGGAAGACCCTTTGCTCGGATTGCCTTGGGAGGCGTACGAGATGAGGCAGAGATCCGGGGACATCGACGCACCTACGTAGGTGCTATGCCCGGCCGTATCCTCCAAACACTCAAGCGACTCAAGGTGAGTAACCCAGTGGTGCTGCTCGATGAGGTGGACAAGTTGGGGGCGGACTTTCGTGGAGATCCCGCCTCGGCATTATTGGAGGTGCTGGACCCCCAGCAAAACAAACACTTCAGTGATCATTACCTCGAGGTACCTTTTGACTTAAGTGACATCCTTTTCATCACGACTGCCAACTGGCTCGATCCAGTTCATCCGGCGCTTCGGGATCGTCTTGAAGTCATCGAACTTCCAAGTTATACCACCACCGAGAAAGTGGAGATCGCTCGATCGCACCTCATCCCAAAACTCCTGAACGATCATGGACTTCGGTCCGGCGACCTGAAAATCCCTGTTGCATTGATTCGGCTTCTCATCGAGCAATACACCCGGGAGGCAGGTGTGAGGCAATTGGAGCGGACGCTTGCTTCGGTCATTCGCAAGGTAGCTAGAGAGCGTGTGGAATCAGCTCTCGTGCCATCGACGCTCAAGTTGGACGCTCAGTGGGTAGAACGACAACTGGGCCCATCCACCCATCCCCCTCATGAACATGAGACCATCGCAGAGCATGGGCTGGCATTAGGTTTGGGTTGGACACCCAGTGGGGGGGAAATCTTGTTCATGGAAGCCACTTGTCTACCCGGCACGGGCAAATTGATCCTGACGGGTTCATTGGGCGATATCATGAAGGAAAGTGCTCAGGCAGCGCTGACACACCTTCGTAGCCAGGCTCAAACCATGGGTTTGAATTTGCCCCCCATGGACGAACACGACATTCATCTTCACGTGCCTGCGGGTGCGACACCCAAGGATGGGCCCAGTGCCGGTATATGTATCTTTGCGGCTCTTGCTTCCCTTTTCCTGAAAAGGAAACTGCCTTCACGGGTTGCTATGACCGGTGAAATCAGTCTTCGGGGGCGAGTTTTGCCGGTGGGTGGCATCCGGGAAAAGCTCCTTGCTGCGGTTCGCTGTGGGATGCGCGAGGTCTTGCTTCCCGAGGCCAATCGCCGTGCCTGGCATGAGGTGCCTGTTGAGGTCCAAAAGCGATTGAAGATTCATTGGGTCAAAAACATCGAAGACATGATAAGTGTTTTATTCAAATAAGATGCCCGACTTCCACATATAGGCCCTTTCAAGACCCTCAGCCATGACCCGCACGACCGTAGGAATCATTTGCCTTCTTTTCAGTTGCCTTTGCTGGTCCGGGGAAGCTTCCGACAACGAAACCCAAGGACAGGCGCTTGCTTCCGAAATGAGGGAGTTGCAACTTGGTATCCCGGGTGATATTCGGGCGCTTTTAAAGATCCGGTTATCTGATGGACGTCGGTTGGAGCGTCGGTTGATCAAGCAAACCCGTGATCTTCCAAACGGTTGGCAAGATGTGTTTGAACTCGATGCCCAAGGGGGCGCCTCTGCCGAGTGGGTTGTGATTACACACCTCAGGGGCCTTGCCCCGATCTACCATGATCGTTCTTCCACGCAGGGTGGGGAGCACCCTCCTGCGCAATTGAATTTGAATCAAGAGGCGCTACCCGGGGAATCCGTCATGAAGCCCCTTGGAGAAAGCGGCTTCTGGCTGGCAGATCTTGGGTTGGAATTTCTGCACTGGCCTCATCAGCGCCTCATTGCCCATCGCATCCAGATGCGAAAAGGTGTCTCCTGTCAGGTCCTGGAAAGTCGGAGAGAACCTTCGTTGCAAGTGGGTTATGATTGGGTGCGTGCCTGGGTCTCCCGCGCACACGGAGGCATAATTTATGCCGAGGCCTACAATGCAGCAGGCAAGAAAATTAAAATTTTCGAAGTCAATGACGTTCAAAAAGTGGAGGGTCGTTGGTTTGTCAAGGAACTCAAGATTCGCGATTTGGCCGAGCGAACAACTTCCATTTTGGAATTTGAAGTGGAGCCCGGTGTCCGGCCATAACCGCGAAAATTGCCCCATGGATGGTTTTTAGAAGTTCCTTGGTTTCCTATGCGATCGCTCTCCAGGCTTGGATTAAGAACTTGATCAGAGGAATTGCCTTGATTTCACGGTAGTGAAGGCAAACCATGATAGTCATGTCCCCTAAGTTTCATCGCCCGACACCTTTATGGTGCATTGCATTATTTCTGGTGTGGATGCATGGCATGTCGCTGGATGCTGCAACTAGCTGGAGCCGCTTTCGTGGACCCAATGGTTCTGGAGTGATGCCTTCCTCCATCCAATTGAGCAAGCTGGAGGAAGCTCACATCGATTGGACTCTGGACCTGCCGGGAGAAGGGCACTCCTCACCCGTCCTCTGGGCCAAGAGTGTTTACCTCACCAGCATGAGCCCCGCTGCTGCGTCTTTTCATGTCCTGGCTATTGATGCGGAGTCGGGCAAGGTGAACTGGAGCCGGGAAGTGGCCTACGAATCCTTCAGCAAGCATGACTTCAACAGTTTTGCTTCTCCAACCCCTGCAGTCGATGAGGAGGGTGTCTACATTGCATGGGCCCGGCCCGAGCATTTTCATGTTGCCTCATTGGACCATGCAGGAAATTGGCGATGGAATCGGGATTTGGGGCCTTTTGAAAGTCAGCACGGAGTGGGTGTTTCACCTATCTTGAATGGCCATCAGGTCATCGTGGCCAATGACCAGCTCGGGAAAAGTTTCTTAATGGCCATGGACAAGGCGACTGGAAGCCCTAACTGGCAAACGCCGCGGAATAGCGATAAAGCCGCGTATTCGACACCTTGTATCTATCAGGCTTTAGATGGTACCGAACAACTGATCTTCAACAGTGCTGCCGACGGTATCACTGCGATCGATCCATCAGATGGCCGCAAGCTTTGGTCCTATGCCAAGGCTTTTGACAAGCGCAGTTGCAGTTCTCCCATGGTCGCTGGAGGAAGAATTTTTGGCTCTTGTGGTAGTGGTGGCGGTGGCAACTATGTGGTGGCGGTCGTACCTCCAACCGACATGAAAGAGGACAAGGTGCAACTGGCTTACGAGATCAGACGATCAGCCAACTATGTTCCGACACCGATTGCGGTCAAGGACTGCATCTTTTTCTGGAGTGATGGTGGAATCCTCACCGCAGCAGATCCAGTGACAGGTAAAGTGCATTATCAAGAAAGGGTAGGAGGTCGTTATTTCGGCTCCCCCGTTTCCACAGGAGATGAAATAGCCTGTGTCTCAACCACCGGAGAGCTGGTGGTGGTTGCCGCCAGCTCGTCTTTCCAGTTATTGCATCGATTGGATTTGGGCGCCCTCTGCCATTCGACACCGGCCATTGCAGAGGACGCCCTCTATGTAAGAACCGTATCGAGGCTTCATAAATTTCACCAACCCTGAAGTCTTTCAGCCGATTTGGCATGCACGGGTGTTTTCAAGGTATTCCTGATTGGGGAGATTCTGCGAATCTCATCTTTGATGTGCACGAGCATCATCGAAGTGAGTTGTTTCTATCCAGGCAAGTCCAGCTTCATACCCTCTTTGAGCAAAGTTATGCGGGGTGGACGCTCAAACGACCCTACCCACTGCCTCACGAAACCTGGGAGGAACGCGAAATGGAGGCATTTGCAGCACCCAGTCGATGGGAGGATGTGAAACCGTTTCTGGAAAAGAGAGGATCCAATCATTTTGTCCGGAACCTGATGAAAGGGATCCTGATGATTCATGGGCAGGAAGGTGATGAATTTATCGATGGAAGCAACTGGGAGCGTATCAATCACCGGATCATCGAAAGCCGAAAAGATCCCGGTTTTCAGGCGGATTGGCTGGCCAGAGTGGGTATCGGGAGGGTCATTACCGATGATTATGCCCAACCTACGGTGGACGTGCGGCCAATCCTTGGAAAGGGATATGCTTCGGTGATGCGCATCAATGCATTTTGCCTGAGCCATCATCCCAGCGTGCGTGATCACAATGGTAACAATGGAATCGAGCTTCTGGAAAGGGCCGGCATGCGCCCAAATTCCTTTGATGATTACCTGAACGCCATTCGGATCCTCGTTTCCTCCATGGCATCCAGAGGCCAGATCGCTTTCAAACACGCGCTTGCCTACGATCGAGATCTGGCTGTCGCTCCTGCCGACAGTCGGGTTGCCGCACAAGTCTGGGGCAAGCCGAGCCCTTCTCCGGAAGAAGTGTCTGTTTTTGCCGATACCATGACTCATTTTTTTTGCCAGTTGGCCTCGGAAATGGATCTACCGTTTCAGGTGCATTTGGGAACGGCCTGGATTCGGGGTTCGCATCCCATGCGTCTGGCGAGTCTGGTTGAGGCGCATCCCGACACACGCTTTTTGATGATGCACCTTGCCTACCCGTGGAGCCGTGACCTTCTTGGAATGGCTTTTGTCTACCGCAACCTCTGGATCGATCTAACTTGGTCCTGGTTGCTCAGCCCTTCCCATTTCAAATGGGCGCTCCATGAAGCCGTCGAGATCCTGCCCGACGAACATCGTATGATGCTTGGAGGGGACACCTGGCACGTCGAGGAAACCTGTGCGACCATGACGCGATTTCGAGAGCTCTTTTCCGAAGTCATGGATGAGAAAATCCGAGATCGTTACTTTTCTGCACGAGACGCAGAACGGCTCCAGCGGCGGGTCTATCACCGCAACGCAATCGAATTTTTCCGGTGGGGTGAGTAAACCCTAAAAAGGTTTTCCGTATTGCTGAAGGTATTTCATGGCCACTTTCCAGTCATGGGGTGGATCGGCCTGCAGTGTTTTGGTTTCCTCCGCAAACGTATCTTCCACTTCGATCTCTGCCAGGTGAATGGCAGCGCGATCGAAAAGAGGTCTTTCAGGTCGGTTTTTCTTGAATCGATAGCTTCGCTTGAGTTCGGAGAGCATCAGCAGATCTCCTCCATAAAGAGCATCTCCGACGATGGGCAACTGTTTGCAGTACAGGTGGGTTCTGACTTGATGGTAGCGTTCGGTCCATGAGGTTGCCTTGAGTAAGGTGTGTTTGCGGAAGGCTTCTATCACTTCAAAGTGCGTGATGGATTTCTTCCCCTGCTTGCTGGATTTCATCATCCAGGGTTGAAATCGGTGAGGCTCCAAAAGTAGGTCCACGGTGAAAGAAGGCTCAAGAGGTGTTCCGTGGCATAAGGCATGGTAGATACGGTTAGGTTTCTCTGAGTGAAAGGTGTCCTTGAGTTGCTGAAGGGTTTCCTCCTCTTTGGCCCAGAGGCTGGCCCCACTAGTCTCAAAGTCAAGGATGTTGACTGGTTTGAGCCAGCGGATGTTTCTTTCCTTGATCCAGCCAGCCTGACGGCGCAGATCATTTTCCACGATGGCGTTCATGTGAGGGCGATCCTGATGATAATGATCGTACTCCGTGGCCAGGTGAGAAGGCTTGTTGAGGCACATCCAACGTGGCGTTTCAGCAATCACTTCGGTTTTCCATGATTGTTGGTGGTCATGGGAAGTCAGATGAACGTATGTTTTGTCATGCATGGACATCAGCTTGTCTAAAGTGCCCTTGAGCGGCCTAGCAGGCAAGTCTCGTCCTCGGTATGTTTCCTTCCAAAGACTATAAAAAGATGGCCACTCACCTGCGGGAGGTTCATGGTTCGAGGCAACCTCTCCCACGATGAACCTTTTTCAAAAATCCCAGCGTTTGCCAATGATCCTTGTTGTGTGGTGTCTTTTGGCCACCGACTCCCTGAGCGCTCAGAGGATTATCCTTTTGAAAACCATCCCTGATGCCATGCGTTACGATCATGAATGGATCCACGCTGATCCGGGAGAATCACTGAGGCTTGTTTTCGAAAACCATTGTCGGATGCAGCATAATTGGGTGCTTTGCGAAGCCGGAAGCGGGGTCACCATGGAAGTGGCCAGGGCCGCGTGAGTGTTGGGGGATGCTGCTGTGGCTCGAGAGTATGTCCCCGAGCACCCCGCTGTTCGCGAGGCAACAGCCTTGGTCAATCCTGGTGAATCGGTTCGCATGGATTTCACTGCTCCTAATCAACCGGGAGATTATCCCTATGTGTGTACCCTTCCCGGGCATGCTTTGACCATGATGGGTGTCCTTCATGTCGGTTCCGAAAAAAAAGCCCCTTTGGCGACCACCGTTGTGGAGAGGAAGGGGTTTGATAAGACAGCTTTGGAAAGGGTTGCAACACCCATGCAGCGCTATCGATCGCTGATGGACGGAGGACCCACCCTGGCAGGTATCTACACCATGCATCGAGATGCCAGATACCTCGGAACCGCCAAACCCATCGAAGCGGTGCACCGAGGGATGGCGATACGGCTTTGAGCCCGAGGCCGCCATGGAGTGCTTTTCGACAAAGAGCTTCTCAAATATTCGATCGGATGGGGCGGTGGCTTCATTCGCTTACTGGAAGGACGAGAGGATGAGCGGGCTGAATACCGACACCGTATTGGAGGAGAAGTGCATTTTTCTTTGCCGAAAGGGACGGGTTGGCTGCTTCGAGATGGAGGCTCCAGCGATCCGCGTCCCTCGCGGATGGGAAGCCTTCCTCAAAAGGAGGGGCGGTATCTTGGACACTATCGCATTGGAGAGCGAGTGGTTCTGCATTACGAGATTCAATCGACCGAAGTTCTGGACAGCCCTTGGATGGAATCCGATGGCGTCTTTCTTCGCGACCTGTATCTGGGGCCATCTAACCAAGGTCTCAGTTTGAGATTATCGGAGGCATCTGGCATTCAGTGGAGCATTTCAGAGGCTTCTCAAGCCATCTTGAAGGTGGAAAAGGGGATTCATATGCTTCATGTGAATCTAGAGAAACTCCGGCAATCATTCGGGTGTCTGCAAGCCTGCAACCACCATCCATGGTTCATGCGATGGATCTCAAGGAAATGATTCGAACCGGGAATCAGGCCAAGGGAGGCCCTGTGCTGACGACCAGGGGGGTTCTTGGGGAAGGTAAGGGCCCCTACGTTGTCGATCATCTGACGCTTCCCTATGACAATCCGTGGAATGCCCTCCTATACACCAGTGGGCACGACTTTTTTTCCAATGGTGATGCGGCCCTCTGCACCTCCCATGGAGACGTGTGGCGGGTCAGTGGTCTGGACGCCTCCTTACAGTCCTTGCAATGGAAGCGCATTGCCACCGGCTTTGCCAATCCGCTGGGCCTGCGCATTATCAAGGTTCAGGTCCACGTCCTGAGTCTTCACGAAATAAGTCGTCTGCATGATGTCGATCAGGATGGATGGGCCAATTACTATGAATGCTTCCATCAGGGACTGGAAGTATCAGCTTCGCACCATCGTTTTGCGACGGATCTTCAAACCGATGAAAAGGGAAACTTCTACTACCTCAAATGCACGGAGGAGGGAAGAACCGCTCATGGAGGCAGTGTGGTGCGTGTGAGCCCCGACGGTACATCCTTTGATCTTTTCGCAACCGGATTGAGGAATCCGAATGGATTGGGCATGGGACCTAACGGGATGATGATGTTTGGCAAACAGCAGGGCACTTGGATCCCTTCAAGCGGTATCCAGGTGGTCGAGCAAGGTGGATTTTATGGTTATGTGCCATCGCATTACCGTGCGGAGATTCCGAGGACATTCGATCCCCCCCTTTGCTGGATTCCCCATGGCATAGATAATTCCAGCGGGGCCCAGGTTTGGTCTGCACCCGATGAGCGTTGGGTACCTCTTTCTGGTCGTTGGCTGCACTTGTCATATGGCAAATGTCAGCTCTTTCAGGTTCTCATGAAAAAAACGCCTGCAGGGTATCAGGGAGGCGTGGTTCGGATTTCGGATGTTGAGTTTGAGTCCGGGGCCATGCGGGGACGGTTCAGGGAGTCGGATGGGCAGCTTTATGTGACAGGATTGCGCGGCTGGCAGACCACCGCACGCATGGCAGGCTGTTTTCAAAGGGTGCGCTATACAGGGCATGAGGGTGTTTTCCTGCTTTCCCTGGCGATCCTTTCTGACTGCATGGTTTTGACCTTCTCCGCCCCTCTGGATCCATTGGTTGCAGCCGACCCAGATCGTTACCAGGCACAATCCTGGAATTATCGATGGACCAAGGCCTACGGTTCCCCGGAATTCAAACCTTCCTCGCCACAACAGCAGGGTCGTGATCCTGTCATCATCTATCGGGTGGATCTTTCAGAAGATCATCGCACCGTCAACATACGTTGCCGCCCGCACGCTGAAGTCATGCAGATGGGGCTGGTTTACGACCTGGTAGCGGCATCCGGCATGCCTGTGCGAGGAGAACTCCATCATACCATCCATCATGTCCCTGAGCCATGAAGCGACGGAGGGGGGACATCGATCCCGCATCCAATCTTGCAATGGCTTGTATGCTGTGATACCGCATACATCCAGATGATCGAACTGCACGGATTGGTCAAAACCTTTGGAGAGCTCAGGGCAGTGGATGGCATCAACCTGACTATTCCCAAGGGAGAGTTCTTTGCTGTTTTAGGGCCCAACGCAGCCGGAAAAACCACCACCATCAAAATGATGGTAGGTTTGATCAAGCCGACCGAAGGTTTTGCGCGGGTAGCCGGTTACGACATTCAGGAACAGCCCTTGAAGGCTCGTGAGCGTCTTGCCTACGTGCCTGATTTTCCATTTTTGTACGACAAACTGACTCCGGTTGAATTCATGCAATTCACCGGTCAATTATTCAATATTGATCCGGATCGGGTTCGCATCCAAGGCAGCGAACTGGCGGAGCGATTTCATCTCGAACCGTTTCTCAACAAGTCCATCGAAGGTCTTTCCCATGGCACCCGGCAGCGCGTTGCCATTGCTTCGGCTCTCCTCCATGATCCCGAGGTGTTTGTGATCGATGAGCCGATGGTAGGTCTGGACCCACAGCACGCACGGATCGTCAAGGACATTCTCAAGGAGAGGTCGCAGAAGGGAATGACGGTATTTCTCTCCACCCACCAGCTTTCCGTTGCCGAAGAATTGGCGGATCGAATCGGGATCATCCATCAGGGACGTCTGGTAGCCGTGGGCACTCTCAACGACCTCAGGGAACAAAGCGGTCACGATGAAGCTCTGGAAAGTAGTTTTTTAAGACTCACCTCGGAGCAGGCTGCCACCGACGCAGTAACTTGAGGTTTCCGGAGCAAATGGTCTGATGCACAAATCTCCCACATCCGCCTTTGGTTTGCTCGCTGGGGTTCACTTGCGTCAAAACTGGCGGCGCTTGTCTGGTGTCCTGCGACAATCCAAGCTTCTTTCAGGGACCATTCTAGTCTTCCTCTTCGGTTATTGTTGGCTGTCCTTTGCCATTTTTCACCGAGCGATGCAATTTATCGGGGCCTTTCCGGGGCTGGGGGATCTGCTTGTGGAAAGAATGCTTTTCATTCTTTTTGCATTCCTGTTTGCTCTGCTCTTGATCAGTAATCTGGTCATTACCTATTCGAATTTGTTCCGGAATCGTGAAACCAGTTTTCTGCACAGTCTTCCCATGGATCCCAACACCATCTTTCAGTGGAAGTTTCTGGAATCCACTGTAGTGGCCTCATGGGCGTTTCTTTTCCTCATCGCTCCCATGCTGGCCGCTTATGGTCTTGTCGAGGGTGTTGCCTGGAGTTTTTATCCGATGACTCTTTTGATGATCATGATGTTTGTGATTCTTCCAGGTTTTGCTGGAGCTTGGGCGGCGATTGGGTTGGCGCGCTACATGGATCGTCGGCAATTTCAATACAGTCTACTGGCGATCGGGGTTTTGACACTCGGGGTCTTGGCCTTTTGGCTCAAGACCGAGCAAATTACCGATGACATGCTCGAGACGCGCGTGATGCTTGTGTTGGATCGGCTCCTCAAAAACACGCAATTCAGTCAATTCGCCTTTCTTCCCAGCTACTGGTTGGCTTCGGGTGTGATCGCCTGGAGTGAAGGAGCTACCTCCTCAACCTTTTTCTTTATTCTGGTTTTGCTGAGTTATGGTCTGTTTTGGGGAGGACTGACCATGACCTTGCCGGGGCATCCTTTTTATGAGGCTTCATCCGCTGTTCAGAGTCGCGGCTCGAGTATGGGGTGGAGGTTCTGGCATCGCTGGCGAAAAACTCCGGACGACCCTCTGTCCCAGGCTTTCGGGAAACCGAGCTGGATTCATCGCTGCATGCAGCTTCTGTTTTGGATCCCTTCGGACAGACGTTCGGTTTTGGTCAAGGATGTAAGGGTCTTTTGGCGCGATACCAGTCAATGGGGCCAGAGCCTGCTGCTTTTTGGTTTATTGGCGGCCTACATCATCAATTTGAAAAACTTTTCAGCGCGCTTGAACAATTCATTCTGGATCCATCTGATTGCCTATTTGAACCTCGGAGCCTGCTCCCTGAACCTGGCGACCCTGACGACGCGATTTGTCTTTCCTCAGTTCTCTCTGGAAGGCAAGCGGCTCTGGATCGTGGGCATGGCACCTATTGGGTTGAACAAAGTTATTCAAATCAAATACACCCTGGCCACTCTGGTCTCACTCATCCTGACGGGGGCGCTCATTGTGCTTTCCTGCTACATGCTGCGCATGCCCGTCGGTCAAATGATCTATTTCACCCTGGTGATCCTCGTCATGAGTCTTTCGCTCAACGGGCTGGCAATGGGTTTGGGGGTGATTTATCCCAATTTCAAGGAAGACAATCCTAGCAAAATAGTCAGCGGGTTTGGGGGAACTTTTTGTCTGGTAATGAGTTTCCTCTACATCGTGGGCGGCATTCTCTGCCTTGCCATAGGATCTCCCTGGGCCCAGCATGCCACCCTTTTCAAAACCGCTCTGGCATGGGGTGCCTTTTGCCTGTTATCTCTTCTCATTGGTTATCTTCCCTACCGCATTGGGATTCGCAGATTGCGCTATCTGGAAATTTGATGATTGGTTTTCAAGATGCCCTGCGAAGTCGACAGCTTGCGCAAAAACCCTGTGGTCCGCTTTACAGGGGGCGCTCTTGTCATTAAGTTATAGGAATGGCTCCGCATGACGAACACGACTTTGTCGATCGGGAATATGAAAAAGCCCAAGGCACCTCCTGGTCGGAGCCTGAAAGGCTTGCAGCAGACTCCGATGCAAGTTCCATGGCGACAGCTGGCTCTGCCAGGGAGCAGTTGGATGCAAAATTCGGCTCCACGCAACAGCGCCTCCTTGCCCTGAAGCAGGAGCAGGAAAAACTGGAGTCCGAACGCATTGCACTGGAGGAATTGCGTCGTCGGCGCAGTGAATATGTGCGTGGTCGCGACGAAATGATCGGTCACCTTACCCGAGGCATCTCCCTCCTGGAAGAAGCCCAGGAGGATGCCAGACGCAATGGCATTGCGATGGGCGAATCCATTGAAGATTTTCGGAATCATCTGGATAAAGTCAGCGCGCTTTCGGAAAGCGAATGGGAAGAAGCACACTTGCAGAGAGAGTTGACCCGATCTCTGACCACGATTGAAAATGCCCGAAAGGAATGGCTCATTGCCATCTCCAGATTTCCCATTCTTTCAACCAAGCAGGGGGAGGACCTGAAGGAGCCTCAGGACATGACCCGGAAGGGTGCCGGCGGATCGATCCATCCGTGGACCAGTCTTTCGACCTGGCAGATGACTCGGATGGGGCTCGCACTGACATGGCCTCTGGTAGTGACCCTCTTTTTGACATCCATGGTCCTGATTGCCCTGTGGATTCGGATCGGGCAATGATTCATGACTTCCTTTTTCAAGCATTCCTTTCTCCGGAAGTGGAAAGCGGTCACCCATGACCCCTTTGCTTCTCGTTCCCGCGATCTCGACAGCCAGGCTCGAGCCCTTCGTGCGGAGATACGACAGTTGGAGCGATCTCGGGATCCCTCGGCACCTTTCCGGAAAACGACCTTTTCGAATGGTTCCATCGTAAAGGTTCCCAGGGGGGCAAAGGCTTTTTCAAGCAGAGGGAAAACCTCGGTGACCAAGGGATCCTCGATGCCTCAGCCCAAGTTGGATGGGGCTCATTACAACGCCATGGGCTTGAGAAAGCTCGATCCTGCTGCCTGGATACGACATCACTGGACCACCTTCAAAAAACCGAGGGAGGGGATCGGAAGCACCGAGAATGCAACGGTGGATGATCAGGACACCCTGGGTCGATTATCCTACTCTCGATCGTCGACGTTGCTCCGTCGCGAGCGGCGCATGGCGCGTAATCGCTTCTTGTTCATGTTTTTTGCCTTTCTTGCGCTCCTCTCTGCCATCCTCTTTTTCATGCGGCCATGACATGCCTGGGGCTTTGATGGTGCAATCCATTGAGATAGGAACCCAGGTTTGGGGTGCTGAGTTTACCCGGAAGGGTCTTTGTCGACTCCACTTTCCTCCATGGCAACCACAGCATGGCTCGCATGTCTTACCCCATTCCCAAAACCAGGTAATTCGACGCTGGCTGATGGCCTATTGGGACCCGGCTCTTCCATCCGCGTCCCATGCACCGCCCATGCCTGAGCTTGACCTCAGTGCTGGAACATGGTTTCAGCAGGCGGTTTGGAGGGCTCTCATGCAAATCCCCTATGGAGCGACGCAAACCTATGGTGAGCTGGCACTCAGGATAGGCAAACCGAGCGCCTCCAGAGCCGTGGGGACGGCCTGTGGCCGCAACCCTGTGCCTATCCTGGTCCCTTGGCATCGCGTGGTGGCCTCAGGTGGCAAGTTAGGAGGCTTTTCTGCAGGGTTATTTTGGAAGCGCACCTTGTTGAATCTGGAAGCAAGCAGGTCTGGAATGGTCCCTCAGACCCCCTAGTGAAACCCTGCTTTACCGAAGGTGTCTATCGACTTCAACATCATTGGCCTGCTCAACCCCGGGTGTGCTTCGACCACGATCGATCATCTCTTCCCACATGGCCCACATGTGATCCACTCGATCCGGGAAAAGTGGCGCCAGGTTATGCTGTTCGCCCAAGTCATTCTCGAGCTTATAAAGCTGGACTGGGTGGTTCGAGTCACCCTTGGACCACCCTCCCGAACCCGCATCCAGAATAAGTTTCCATTTCCCATCTCGGATGGAAGGAATACCCCTTATGGAGCAGCTGACGGCATGCTTTCTGGTGGAGGGCCCCTCTCCTTTCATCAAGGCAAGCATGCTGTGGCTGTCCACCCCTTCATCAGCGCGAAGGGGGATGCTCAATACCTCAGCCGTGGTGGCCATGAGGTCCGCCTGATGGACCAATGACCTGGAGATGCTGGAGGGTGGTATGACTCTTGGCCACCTCATGATGCAGGGGACGCGATGACCACCCTCCCATGCATCTGATTTGTATCCACGGAGCGGCCCGCTTGGGTGATGCCCATGGGATTCCATGGATGCCACATCCACATAAGGGGCACAGCCGTTGTCACTGGTAAAGATGACCCAGGTGTTTGCTGCTTCTCTCGAATCATCGAGAGCCTGGAGAATTCTCCCGATGGCTGCATCGGTTTCCATCACCAAATCAGCATAAGGACCCAGGTGGCTTTTTCCCTTCCACGCATCATTGACTGCCAGTGGTGTGTGAGGTGCCGTCAGGGAGACATACAAGAAAAAGGGTGCCTCATGGCTGGATGCGTCCTCCAAGAACGCCTCGCATTTCGCCGTCAATGTTGGAAGGATCGGTTCAAGTTTCCACCCTTTGATCGCAGGACCTTGTTTGCTGGCCTGGTTACGTTCCAATAGCAGAGGTTCAAGCCATTGAGTGGGAATCCCAAGGGTATGATCGTTTTCTATGAAGCAATAGGGAGGCCAGTTAGGCACGTCGGTGCCGAAGTAATGGTCAAACCCGCGCTCGGTAGGTCCTGAACCAATACGCTGGGTAAAGATCTCTTCCCAGATCCGGACGTGTCCAGCTTTCAGCGCGACATCCTTTGTGTGCGATTGCCTCATGAAGGTCAGGTGTTCTTCAGGGATGGGCCAGTTCCAACCAAGGTGCCACTTTCCAATACACTGTGTGCGATAGCCCTTGCTTTTGGCCAGACTGGCCAGGGTGCGGCGGTGAGGGGCAATCACGGGTTTACCCCAGAGCCCGACAATGCCTGACTGCAGTCGGGTTCTCCAGTGGTAGCGACCGGTCAGCAAAGTGTAGCGGGAAGGGGAGCAGACTGCCGATGAAGCATGGGCATCGGTCCATCGCATGCCCTCTCGCGCAAGACGATCGATGTGAGGGGTGGGAATCAGCCCTCTGGAAGGGTTGTAGCAGGCCACATCGCCATAGCCTAAGTCGTCGGCATACAGAAGCAGGATGTTGGGTAAAGGATCGGATAGCGGCTCAGGCTGTGCTAGGATGTCCCGATGGCAGGCGGTGCCCACCATGAGGATGGTCACGCAGCTTTTCCAAAAATCCAGCCTGTCGCACTTGGGGAACATGGTTTCAGCCTAATGTCTCCCAAGGTGCGATCAAGCTTGCCAAGGCGGCGACCCGCTCGACGACCCGATTCTCGAAAAGGGCCACTGCTGCATCTAGCCCCGACTTCGCCTTGAGGGTTTCCTTATTGGGTAATGAGTCGTATGCGGTAATACCCATGCGGCTGTCCCTTTGCAGGCAAGGTCCATGGGTAGGACGGGTTTTGGTTGGCAGCCGTGATACGATCGACTTCCACCCAATCGGGCACCTGCATCGACGTCGCATGTTCCGCAGCGTAAGTCAATCCGGACCGGGTTGGAAAGGTGAGGATCACACTTTGTCCACCCCCGCTGCTCTGGATGTCCTCAATGCTTAAACGGTCAGCGGCATCGCCAGGGTCCGTTGCCGCAAAATATTCATGCAGGTTGACCACGCCGTCGCCATCGGCGTCCTCCCAGGCATCGTCGGGGTTGTCCGGATTCAAGCCAAGGGACTCTTCCCAGTCATCGGGCATGCCATCCATGTCACGATCCTCCGTGGATGGAATCAGATCACTGAACCGTGTCCAGTTGCTCGGCAAGCTGCCGTCCTGTGCCAGTGCCATGCGCTTGAGTCCGTAACCGAAACCATCGGCATCTCTTGGCCACGGAAGCTCATTGTCATAGGTCACTTCATCTTCCGGAAGGTAAGCGACAAATCCTGCATCCGGGTCAGGGAATTGCAGCGGTTCGTCCGGCCTTACCAAACGAATGGTTTCCCCGGTATTCTCGAGTTTACCCGTGTAAGGGCCCAGAATTTTCAGGCTCGAGGGAACCTCATATTTAGCACGGAATACCTCTGGATCGGTTTCAACGACTAACAGAACCGATTGGGGAGCCATGACAAGGCGATTTGGAAAAGTGAATTCCACTCCTCCTTCCAGTTTCCAGGTGTTGTCTGGATACAGCGGGTCATAGAGTGGCACGACTTGGGAAGATCGATTTCTGATTTCAATGTATTCGTCGCGGCCGAGTGTCGGATGATACATGATACGGCTGAAAACGACCGATCCGACATAGGGAGCTGCATTGGGAGCGCCCTTGCCATTGGTGAAGACACTGATCAACTCTTGAGGGTCGGTGTTGCGAAGGTTGGTTCCCAGTGTCTGATGATCCAGAATGGACCATCGCTCGGATCCATCCGGGTATCGGCCCATGGTTCGACCATTTTCCGAAGCGGGAAATTCCACGGCGTCGGCAAAGGCCACCAAAGTGCCATTCGCATCGGCTTGGGTCAGATAGACCTGATCTCCAAAGGCAGAACTCAAGGCAAACGGTGCGAGCGTATTTTGAACGAGAAACTGGTGCTCGTAGGCCACATGAAATCCCATCGGGGCAATTTGCGTCCCCATGGGGATGCGATATTTTTTCAAGTTGTTCATGGCATCACTCAAATACCAGCCACCAATATCGATGGGTTGAGTTCCCGGGTTGTAGAGCTCGATGGCATCTTCAAAAGGAGGGTCGGTATGACTCAGGATTTCATTGATTAGTACGGTGGCAGGCCGCACCTCATCGCTGCTTCCGGGCGATCCATGGATGGTGCGGCTGGCCATCCAATGCTCGGGTTGGGATGGATCGCCTTGCAGGCTGACAGCTTCCAGTGAACTGCCCTGACCGTCGGCACGCTCCGGCCAGCGCCCGTCATCCTTGTAGTCCACCGAAAAAATGACGTTTTCCTCGGCGTCCACAAAGGTCAGGCGCTCGCCCGCATTGTCCAATTTGCCGTCATAGGACCCATTGGCCAATTTGATGCTTTGAGAGCCGTAAAAAGCGAGGAATGCTTCTCGGTCATTGGTGACTACGATGCGCTCACCGGGTCCTAGAAGGTTGGGTGCGAAGACATAGTCGATACCTTCGATGAACCGGCCGCCGGCCAGATCGATTGTGGTGGCCCCGGTATTGGTCAACTCGACATATTCGACTTCCGAAGGTTCCAGAGGGTGATACATGATTTCAGTCGGGCGCAGAGAGAGCACCAGGTCGCTGGTCTGGGACGGATCCACCAACATGGCATAATCTACCAGAACTCGGGATGGAACAGGTTCAGACGTGGTCATGAACAGGCCTCCTTCCAGTCCGGTAGCGTTTGTTCCCACCTCAGCCTGATGGAAGCTGAACCATTGTCCGTCGGCTCCGGCTTCAAAATGAAGCGTGGGTCCGGAGCGTCGGATCCTCATTTCAACCGGGGTTTGTCCAACGGCGAAGCTTTTGAGTGTTGTAATGGTTCCGGGACCCGTCATTCGGCGGATCACCATTTGATCGGCGCCCTCCAGCCCCATGCCGTACCAGACCTCCGCTCCATTTTCCCGCAGCGTGACCATGGCTCCTGTCCAGCAGATGTCGCCCTGGTGCGTATCGAGTCGAATCTTGGTCTGGAAGGCCCAGTCCGTGCCTGCCGGCAGGTTGCGGGAAAGATAGCCAAAACCCGCCTTACGTCGCTGCCATGGATGAACTCTGTTGGAGGCAATTTGGATGGCCAGGTGGCCTGGCTCTTCCTCGGTTGAAAAAGTGATGCCTTCGGGTTGATTGTCTGCCATGCGTCCTCCTTGAAGGGTCCACCATGGGTCGAGGGTAAGGTTTCCGAAACCGCTGAATCCATGTCGCCCATACACCGATGCCTGGCGGGTTTGAGTGACTTGATTCCCAGCACTGTCGACTGTGGATACGGTGAGATCATACCATCCCGGCAGGGCAAACTGAATGTTGTTTTCCGAGGTCGAGAGATCCTGCAAGGTGGCACCTGGCTGTGGGGTTTTCCAGGCGAAGCGCAAGGCATCACCCTCGGGATCGAAGCTGTTTCCAGCATCCAGCCTGAGGGAATGTTCGACGCTGACATTCCAGGATGCCGGGTTTGCTTCCATGACGAGCTTTGGTTTGCTGCTTCCCGCTCGTTGAACCGAAGTTTGCACTGTTTCGCGTATCTGCCCCCATTGGTCCACTCCGTGAAGTGTCAGCGCATTGTCACCCTCCTTGAGTTGAATGCCTCGAACCTTCCAGCCATTACGCCCTTCTCGTTCAAAGGCCACTTCCGGATGGCCTTCCACTTCAATGGCAAAAACCCCTGGTGAGGCATTGCCACTGAGTTCTATTACATCCTTCGTAGTTGTGAAACTGACGCCATCTTGAGTAGTGATTTCCAAAGGGATAGCACTCTCACGCTGCATGATGTTTTGTGCGGGGCGTTCGCGAGAGCGAAACCAATTCAGATAGCTGTTGCGATTGATGGATACATGGCGGCTGGCTCGTTGTTCTTGATCGAGCCATTGACTCATTCTCGTACTGTTGTGCGTGTATTTTTCCAGCAGTTCGGTGAGGTAGTAAAAAAATAGCCTCTTGTTGTAATCTTTGCCGATGTAGGTGTTGACGCGTGGGAGTCCTTGATAAAAAGCGGCGCCCGAATTCCCAAAAGTCAGATCACTGTCCCAGTGAAGAAACTGAAACTTGCCATCCTCAGCCCGTCGATACATGTAGCCATTCTTACCACGGCGTAGCGAAATGGAATCCCAGTCGTCAATATAACCTCGCACCACGAACATCTTCATGATGGCGTGCGGGTCGGCCAATTGTTCCATCTCCTCCTGAGTGTAGCTTCTGGAAGCTGTCTCAAAAAGTTGAATCAAGCAGCTGAAATCATCCTCCGTTTCCCGCGTTCGTTTCATCCACTCAGTCCGGTAGGCGCCTGGATTGTAGGTGTTTTTAAATTGCCAAGAGGCATCCCGATTCTGCCGATCCCAAGTGTCTCGAAACCACCACTCATCATCGATCCGGTAAAGCTCGCCATCGGCTCCATTTTCAAAGTTTCGATCTAGAAACTCATTGCCCACCGGTTCGGTATCTTCCCTGAGCTGGGGTGACTGATTGTTGATGATGAGATGTACGAATTCATTTTCATTCACTGGATGCCCTAGCAAGTAGAGCATGTAACGGGTGATGCGGTTGTGGTGACGCCTCCCGCTGTTGGAGGCATCGTCGTCCCAGCGATGCTTGACCTTGCCTCGAAAGGGTTTGTCCTTCTGAAGCTTGAGCTTTCCACGGTTGAGGTTGTTGCCCCTTGTCCACGGGCTGCCGGAATTGCGAACACCGGCATTGTAGAAGATATCCTTTTCATTGGAGATGAAGGTGGCGTTGAAGTAGTGGTTGGCC
>CACEMW010000039.1:0-27820 GCA_902560705.1 uncultured Verrucomicrobiota bacterium | reverse complement strand
ACCCGTCGGGGTAGGCATTCGCGAACCCTTTGTCGCCAAGCCGAGCAACCTGAATGAGGCCAAACAAAACATGCGGGTGGAATTCAGAATCATCCGTGTTCCAGCTGAAGCCACCAATGCTTCTGACTTTGATTTTTAAAAACCCATGCCCTTCAAGGGCGGCAAAAAGAGCACATGCATCACTCCATGAAGCAACACACCAACATGCCATCTGCGATGACCGGCAACGCCTGTCTGGGACCTTTCATGTTCATAGCCCTCTGTCTGTCCTTGTGGACCCATGGACCGGTCTTACTGCATGCCCAGGAGTCCATTGATCAAGTCGTCATTGTTCTGGACGCCTCAGGTTCGATGAAACAGACCATGCCGGGAAGCCTGGTGCAGACCAAAATGGACGCCGCCAAGGATGCCCTGATCGACGTGCTCAGTAATATCCCACAAACCACTCACGTGGGCTTGCTGGTTTTCAGTGCCTCCAACCTGCAGGACGACTGGGCCTACCCTCTGGGACCGCGCGACGATAATCGGCTTTTGCCCGCCATCCGATCGATCGATCCAAGCCGGGGCACCCCATTGGGAGCATACATCAAGATCGGGGCCGATCGACTTCTAGAAGCGCGCGACCGCAGTTTTGGCTATGGCACCTTCCGGTTGCTTGTGGTCACCGATGGAGAAGCCAGCGATGCGGATCTGGTGGATACCTACACGCCTGACGTCCTGGCTCGCGGTATCAGAGTGGATGTGATTGGCGTGGCGATGGACCAGGATCACACCCTTGCCACCATGGTGCATACCTACCGCAGAGCCAATGATGCAGCCACCCTCAAGCAGGCCATCGCCGAGGTTTTTGCCGAAGTCAGCACCCAGGATGAAGGAGCCACCGAGGAGGATGCCTTCGCTCTACTTCAGGGGATTCCTTCGCAGACAGCCTCCGCAGCCATCCAGGCATTGTGTGAATCAGGCAACCACCCCATCGGCTCGGATCCAAACAGGGTCTTTCAACCGGTCAGCAACCACTATCGGTCGTCTTCTTCCATGCCTCAAGGCCCCGGCTCAGGTAATGGTAAGAGCCAGGGATCCACTCCAATGATTGCCATGCTTGTGATTTTTGGACTGGTGGCGCTGGTCGTTTTGAAGGCAGTCTCTAAGAAATGACCAAGGCCAAGAAAGCAGGTTGTCTCGTCGCGGCAGTGGCGTGGTGTGTCATTCTCTTGATCCTCGGCGTCGCCTACAAATTTCTCGTGGCGCCTTACTTCAGCGAGAAACTGACAGATGCCACAGGTTCGGATAGTCGATACACGCGCGAGATCACACTGACGGTCGATTCATTCAGCGGCTACGCCGTATTGCGATCTCCTTACCTGAGGAATTGGCTCTCCAAGCGTGAAATCAAACTCAATGTTATCGATGACGGCGCCGACATTCCCAGCCGAGTCGATCGAATGGAAGACGAGGAAACCGATTTTGCTGTTTTCACCATTGATTCCTATTTGAGTGCAGGAGCCGAAAAGGGAAACTTTCCTGGATCGATCGTAACGGTCCTCGACGAAACCCAGGGAGGGGATGCAGTGGTGGCTCATGAGTCGGTGTTTGATTCCATCCAATCGCTTGATAAAAGCGACACCCGGTTTGTACTCACTCCCGACTCCCCCAGCGAGTTTCTGGCCAGAGTCATTCTGGCCAACTTCAACCTTCCCGCAATTGGCGAAGACTGGTTGGAATCTGCGGATGGATCCAAAAAAGTGCTCGAGCAGCTCAAGAAGTCAAACCCAACCGACGGCAAAGCATTCATTCTCTGGCAACCCCATGTCGCTCAGGCACTTCAATCGTCCGGCTTCAAGGTCTTATTGGACAGCTCACAAATCAAGGGCTACATCGTCGACGTCCTGGTGGCAAGAAGGTCCTTCCTGCGGGATCATCCTGACCTGGCGGACACCTTCATCGAGGGGTATTTCCGAGCGCTCTACCACTATCAAACCCAAAAGCCGGAGATGGAGAAATTGATCGGTCAAGATGCTGAAAAAACAACAGGTGATCGTTTGGACAAGATGCTCACTCAGGCCGTCATGGAAGGTATCCACTGGAAAAATACTATGGAAAATTACACCCATTTTGGGTTGCAGAACGCTGGCCCCTCTGCAGGACACGTGCATCTGGAGGATATGATCGGCAGCATCATGGAAGTGTTGACCAAAACAGGCTCCCTGAAAACCGATCCACTCAGTGGTCAGTATCACACCATTTACTACGACCAGGTTCTGAGCCGATTGCAGGCCTCGGATTTTCATCCAGGGCGAGCCGTGAATATCGTGGAAGGGGCCGTCACTATGACCCCTGACAATCAGGCAGCCATAACCTCCTCTCCCCTCACCGACGCCCAGTGGCAGCAACTCAAACCAGTTGGCACCCTGAAAGCAGACCCCATCACTTTCGTGCGCGGTTCTTCCAATGTGAGTCGCTCCAGCCGGCGTTCGGTTCAAAAACTCGCAAGACAACTGGAAGCTTTCCCCAATTTCTATCTCGAAATCATCGGTCAAACGCGTGCCGAGGGCAACGTCAGCGCCAACCAGCGACTGGCAACAGACAGAGCCAATGCCATAGCTGATTTATTGCGCCAGGAGGGCGTCGAGAACTGGAGAATACGCACCGAGGCAGCGCCGTCCCGATCGGCCAGCGGAAGTTATCAATCTGTTCTTTTCCAAGTAGGGCAACTTCCCTACTAATCGTGATACTCATGCGGTTCTTCCCTTGAATCGACCTTGATGCTACATTAAATCGCAGCATGAAGTCGGCTCAGCAAGGAGACCTGCCAAAAAACGAGATTCGTAAACGGGTTTTGACTCGTTTAGCGGCCAGTCCCTTGGTTGTGGGTCCCGTGATGATGGGCTTCACCGCCATCGTGGCAGGTTGGGCCATGGACCTCAAACAGATGGCCCTGTGCCTCTTTGGGGGCTTGGTAGGGATGATGGTGGGGGCAGGCGCTTTTTTCACCAAGTGGATGGTCAGCGGCCAACAGGTGGCTCAGGATATTTTAACCGAGTGGGAACAGGAACAATCCCAATCAAACATTCGGGATCTTGATCAACTGGAGGCAGAACTCACTGAAGCAGACGAGGATCCCAGGCCAGAAGAGGCTTTGAAGGATCTGAGGGCTTTGGTGGCCACCTTTGGTTCCTTGGAAAAACAACCGCAAAATGCAGCTTGGCCGATGATTATGGAGGTGCGCATGCAGGTGGAGGCACTCTTTGAACACTGCGTTCGATTGATTCGTCAAAGCCATGCTCTCTGGGAGACTGCCTCGCGGCTGAACACGGCATCGGCCAAAGATCCCATCATGGCACAAAGGGAGGGGCTCATCGAAGAAGTGCAGACCTGTGTGAGTCAGCTCAGCCAGACCATGGTCTCCTTGCAGAACATCCACCAGGTGGAATCCAATACCGAAAGATTGAAGCAAATGCGAAACAACCTGGACGAATCTCTTGAGGTCGCTCGTAAAGTAGAGTCGCGTATGCGACAATGGCCTGCAGCAGCTCATCACGACTCCAAAACGGAATAAGAACCACAAACTTACAGAATATGTTCAAAGCAATCGGAAGATGGATCAAGGCAGTTGGATACCTACTGACTGGACAAATTGACTCGGCACGACGCGTGCTCGATACCAATCCGCATGTCATCAAGGCAAAATATGATGCCATCGTGGAAGACAAAATTGAGCGTATCCACCAATACAAACAGGCGGTAGCCGGCTTGATTGCACAGGAGGAAAAAAAGCTCAGTAAGATCAAGCAACTCACCTCGGAGGTCGAAAATCTCGAACGCCTCAAGGCCGGAGCCCTAGCCAAGGCCAAGCAGACGGTGGAGCAACTGAAGACTACAGGCGTCTCGGAAGAGGAGATTCATGACGATGAGAACTACAAAAAATGTCTCACCGCCTACAAAGATTTCAATTCCACCCTCTCGGAAAAACAGGAACGCATTTCAGAGCTGGAAGCCGACATCGAGGGTTACAAAAACAACATCAGCGATCACAAGATCCAGCTCCAGCAACTGCTCCGCGATGTCGAAAAGGTCAAGGCCGAGGCCGCAGACACCGTGGCGGATGTCATCACCGCCAAACAGGAGAAGGAACTGGCAGAGACCTTTGCCGGTATCGCCAAGGATGGCACCGCCGAAGAATTGCAGAACTTGAGGGAGATGCGGCAGGAACTCAAGGCGGAGGCCAAAATTACCAAGGAACTCGCCGGCACCGACACCAAATCACAGGAAGCAGAATTCCTTGAGTATGCTCGTCAAAGCGAATCCACCTCTGAGTTCGACGCCTTGATTGGATTGGCCTCAGAAGCTCCTGCACCCAAGGAAACGAACAAGGAAAAGGAAAACAAAGACTCCTCGGCACTTCCCGAATAATCCCAAATCATCCGTCAAAAAGATCCAACGATTATGAAAACAACCCCATTAGGTCACCTCACAACGGTAACGCTCTGTGCCTTATTGGCAGCTTGCGGCGTTAGTAACGAATCCCCTGCTCCCACCGAAGTAGCCGATGCGCTGAGTTCGGAAAACGCCACGGCCTCCGAAAACAGCTCTAGCGCATCAGCATCCGGTAGTACACCCAGTTTTTCGCTGGCGTGGAGCGAGTACCCCTCCTGGAGCATCTTTGCGGTCGCCGAAGCCGATGGATTGATCAATGGCAAACCCGGCGAGATGGGCAGCCTTGAAGAAAAGTGGAAGGTCGATGTCGTCCTGCATGAATCCGATTATGACACCTGCATCACCATGTATGGCTCCCAGAACGTGGACGCCGCCTGTCTCACCAACATGGACGCACTCAACCCATCTCTCAGCCGGGCTTCCTCGATGATTCTTCCCACCTCCACCAGTCATGGTGCCGATGCCTGCATTGTGGTCGACACCATCCAGACCATTGAGGACCTCAAGGGGAAAAATATCTATGGTCTGGAGAAAAGTGTTTCCGAATACTGTTTTGTCCGCAACCTGGAGATCAACGCGCAGAAGGAAAAAGACTACAGCTTCAGCAACATGGACCCTGCAGCCGCCGCAGCTGCCCTTCAGCAAAAACAGGCCGGGATTGAGGCCATCATGGTATGGAACCCCATCGACATGGAAACCCTAGCTAAACGCAGCGACGTGAAGGTCCTCTTTGATTCAACCGCAATTCCACAGGAAATTGTCGATGGGGTCATCATGTCGCAGGAGTCTTTGAAGAAAGAAGGAGGCGCTGCCTTCGCATGCGCCATCATCGAGGCATTTTACACTACCACGGCCAAACTCAATGCTCCGGATACCCGTGAAGCCACCCTGACGGCTCTGGGCGAAAAGTTTTCAGGGCTGGATTCCGAGGCCATGAACCAGATCGTCCATCAAACCAAATTCCTTTCCAGCCCCGGTCAGGCCATCGCGCTGTTTGGATCTGCTGAGCTCAAGGCGACCATGGACAAAGTGGTGACCTTTTGCGTCGACCATGAAATCACCGGAAGGGCTCCGTCCCTCTCCTTTGCCCAGCCCGCGGCGGATACCGAACTGGCCTTTGATGCTCAATACATCAAGAAATTTCGCTCCCCGAACCCGTGAGCCATCTTTTCTTTTCTCTTTTCAAGCCTCCGAGCCATCGGAGGCTTTTTTTGTGGCTTCCGCTAAAGGGTCATGAGGAATTTAAGAAGCTCCAGCACTTCGCGCTCCTGAAGGCCATCCAACAAGCCATCCGGCATGAGGGACTGTTGGGAACGTTGCACCTCCAATACGTCCTGCTGATCCACCAGACGCGCAACATCCTGTTGACGCATCAGCCAGGCACCTTCAGATTCTGCTTCCACAATGCCTGAAACCTGACGGCCATCCTTCAAGCGAAGCGTAACACTCTGATACGGAAAACCAACTACGGCATGCGGATCGAGTATGCTTTCAAGAAAGTAACGAACCCCATTTTGGCCGGACCCGACTAATCGAGGACCCAGCCCGCCGTCATCCTCATCCATCCGATGACAAGACGCACAAAGGGCTTCAAAGTGTTTTTGCCCCTCCTTCTCTTCGTAGGCCCAGAGGGGAGCTTCCGCATATCGTTTTTCCAGGAATTGGATACGTTCAGTTAACTCGGCTTGTGGGGGCATGCCTCCCCAGATCTGACTGGCCTTTTCGGTGATGCGTGAATCCTTCAAGGCCTGTAGCCGGCGCAAGGTGTGGGCATTGACAAAGGAAACGGGAAGTTTTTCCTCCTCTATGGCTTCCATCAATATCAAGGCGAAGTTCGGCTGACCGCTCAGCGCTTCCAACGCCACTCGCTGATCGAGTGCGGGCCAGCTTGTCAGGGAGCGTATCAAGGTCTGGGCAATACTCGGATCTTTCATCCGACCAAGGATGGCAATGGCCTGCTGGCGGAACGCATCCTCATCAAGCAGTCCGATATACGGTTCGGAGGAACCTGAGTCGCCCAGGCGCTCCAGAATGGCAAGGGCGTGTGTCTTGTCCTCTTCGGAAAGTGCCGCATCCCCAAGTCTGAGCCGCATGACACCCACCTGTTGTCGATCGCCAAAGATCGCCGCGAGGTTTTCAGCGGATCGACGGGCCATCGGATCGCCGTGCTGAAGCCAAGGAGTAGAGCGGGTCAACCAAGCGCGGGGCATGAGCACTTCTGCCTCTTGTCGCAAGGCCATCCCTATCAATTGAAGAAGTCGGCTTTGTTCTTCAGGTGGGGCTTCCATCAACCTTTCCAGGGCCAGGTCCAGCCCCTGCCCCTGAAGCCTGGCACCGTACCAGGGGATCCAATCCTCAAACACAGGGATCAAAGGTGTTTCATCCGCGAGCCATCCAAAGGCTCGCTGCGGGTTTTCCTGCATTGCTTGGGCCAGTGCAAACCAGGTCATCGATCGGAACACCCCATCCTCCTGATGGGCCACCTTTTGCACGAGGCTTTTGAGAATCGACCATTGCTCCTCTTCGGGCAAAAGGGAGGTGATGGCGGCAATACGGACAAGCACCATGGCAGAACTTTCACTCAACGCCAGTTGCACCAGGCGCCCAGCCAAAGCGGGCGTGGGCTCCAGGGCATACTGCGCCAGTTCGACCGCCCAAGCCCTTACCTCCGCAGAGGGATCCTTGAAGTAACCGAACCAATGAGAAGCTTCCACACCTCCAACGCCGTGAAGGGTCCAAAGAGCCCTCAGACGCCGATTGACGTTGGCGTGCTCAACCGAAAGTTTGCGAAGCACCACCAGGGCCTCTGAAGCGATGCTTCCATTAGCGGCGGCCCGTTCCAAAAGAAGCCGCCGAGCCATGCGGACATACCACTCATTCTGGTGCAGGTGCAACCATGCCAGCTCACGGTCGGACTTACGATTCAGATCCACTAGGTGGGGTTTATAGTGTGCCTCATGGACGATGCGATACAGGCGCCCGTTCTGGCGTTGCCATTGATCGACATTGGGATGATGACAATGTTGAAGGTCGACCCAATCGTTGATATAGACCGACCCATCCGGACCGGTTTTGAGGTCCACTGCAACATAAGAGGGACCGTCATGGTAGAGGAAATCCTGACCCGCATGCCGGGTTTCATAACTCGCCCCATCCTCCACGCTGACCTGCACGTTGATCTGACGCCCATGGAGATTATGAGTGTAAAGGCGGTTGCGAAAGGCCTCAGGCCATTGATCTCCCTGATAGATCAATGTACCGACATGGGAATGCCCCCCGTAGATGGCTCTCGACCCCGGCAGACCAGCTCCTCCCTCGCCATGGCCGTATTTGGCTGATGCTGGCAGGCATTGTCTGAAATCGGAGAAGGCTTCCAGAGGGTAAGGTTCGATGAAATCGGGGTAATAGGCATGGGCCTGATTCCAATAGTGGCCTCCTTGCAATACATGCGTGGTGGGCCCTCCGCCCCAGAAACTGCGGCAATGGGTCATGAACCACTGACCCAGTCGGTCGTAATCCAGGCCCCATTGATTGCTCCCGCCATGGGCATAGACGTCGAATCGTTTGTCGACGGGATGGTAGCGCCAGACGCCCGCGCGCATGACAATGCGGTCGGACTCAGAAGCCCCCGGCACACCAATGCGCGATTCATTGAAGACCCCTTGTAGGCCGTATAGCCAGCCATCCGGCCCCCATGTGAAATTATTGAGGGTTTCGTGGGTGTCCTGATAGCCAAAACCATCCAGAAGGACCTGAGGAGGTCCATCGGGCACATCATCCCCATCCCGATCGGGCAGAAACAGCAACTGAGGCGCGGCACCGATCCACACACCTCCATAACCCAGTTCAAAGCCACTGGCCAGATTGAGCCCTTCAACGAATACCTTTCGATCCTCAAAGACCCCATCTCCATCAAAATCCTCCAGAATCACCAGGCGATCCTTGCCGGCGCCTTCAGGCTGCTTTTCGGGATAGCTCAAGGCCTCCAGTACCCAAAGTCGCCCCATGGCATCGAAGGTGAAAGCGATCGGCTGAACCACATCCGGATCCGCGGCCACCAGATCCACCCTAAAACCCTCGGTGACGTAAAAACGTTGTAGGACTTCCCGGGAGGGTTCAGGCAACTCTGCGGGGATGGGATTGGGTTTGAGATGCTTGAGGATCGCCACTTGATCCAGTCGTTCCGGGCGCTGCCCCGGAGTGGCTCCTTCCAACCATCCGGACAAGATTATCATGAGCGCACTGAATGAAGCGATGAACCGCATGGCTAGTTTCTAGTGGAAGCCGAAGGGCTTGTCAAAACCACCCCCCCCCCTCGGCCCCATGATCGAGGCGTGAAAAAAGGGTAAGCTTGGAACGATGTCGTTCGAGCTGTTGAATCAACTCTAGGACCAGGTAATCCGAGTCCACTTCCTTGGGAGGGGAACATGGAAGGAACGAACCCATAATGAGTACCCATACACACCATACGAATAGGCGGAGAGTTTTTCGTGGATGCCCCTACAGGCTGCTGTCACGGCATAGCACCGCCCAAGCCAGAAGAGAAAGTTCCCCGATGGATAGAGGGAGTTTGCATGAGTTTGACTCGAACCTGTACCTTATTATGAACTGGCATCTTGAGCTTTGTCAAAAGGCCTTGTCATCACAGTTGGCACCTCAAGGAGGCATGATTTAAAGCCGGATGGGGCCCAGCTCCATTCCTGGTATGCTTCCAAGGACTCAACTGATTGCGACCCGGCGACGCAGTGCACTTGCCGGTGGTGGATAGGATCTTCGGTAGCCATCGTTACCCCAAAAGTCATGGGCCCGAGGCTATTGGGGTGGTGAGTGGAGCACCTCTCAATACCTTCGTGGGGAGGTTGGCCCATCCTTTTCGATCAGACAAATTCCAGCATGAGACAGCTCATAACTCCCAGAAGTGAGCCTACAATTTACATTGCCTGATGAGTGACCTGGCTTGTAAGTTTGTCGAAGCTGTTGGCCCAAGATAATCTATCCTGATGGAGACATACTTTCTTGAGGGAATCACTCGGGCAGCTATCGTGGCAAGGGGCTATAGCTCAGTTGGTAGAGCGTCTCGTTCGCAATGAGAAGGTCAGCGGTTCGACTCCGCTTAGCTCCACCACTTTTCAATTTCTCGCAACCAGCTACCCACGAGCTATTAAGGGTTTATTAAAATAAGTAAACCACCCCGTTCACTTGAACCAACGGCGTTCCCTGCATAAAATTGCCGCAATCAGTGCCGCAGTTTTTACCTCAACAAAAAATGACGAAGGATCAGCAACAACGACTTTCTGCTAAAGCCGAAGCCGAAAAGCTCCTCTCCTCAGTTTTTATAAAAAAACCAGTAAAAGGGCTCATAAACAGACCATCAGGATTTGCAGCAGTTTTTGGCAAAACCAATACCAACCGGAAAGCCGAGCACAGACTCGGAAAAGACAGGAGCTATGCACAGGCGATTATTGAAGAATGGAACAATGCTTTAGATAAAGGAAATCACGCTGCAGCTGATGCAGTGATAACTGCGAACAAAATGCGGGATCATGCATCACTTCAAGACCTCAAGGACCTCGGGGTATCAATTCGGGAGGTGGTTGATTACTTCAAAGAAAACGCCATACCACCAGAAGGAGTCATAACAGTTGATAAGGCGGTCGAACTCTATATGGAAGAGCAGCGGCGCAAGAAGCTACGAGAAACATCCACAAGTGAGTCGCACACAAATTACAGAACATACTTCAAACCGTTCAGAGAGAGATTCAAAACAGAAAAGCTGATCAATATCTCTGCAACCAAGGCGAGGAGATACTTCGAACTTAAAGGCAAAAATTGGAGCCCCACCAGTTGGAATGCTCACCGCACTCGTCTTATTTCCTTTTGGAACGAGCTCGGGAGATTGGGATATGTGTCAGAGAAATTCAACCCGTTCAAAAAGGTCACAAGACAACACCGTCCCCGAAATCAAGAATCGAAGAAAGTTGTTAGCCTTGAAAACATCATAATCTTCTGGGAATGGCTGGAACAAGAAGTCGAGAAGTATCCGAGCAAGCATCCAGAGATGGCATGGTACATTTTGACAGATTTTTGCGGCGCAAGCCCAGACGAAGCACGACGGGCTCAGTGGAAATGGATTAGTAGCAAGGCTGAAGATATTGGCCCCATTCAAAACAAGGATTTCACGACTTCCAGCATTAGCTTCTTGTCGGAACGCACAAAAAACGAAATAGCAAAAGTCAATTACATCCCATTGAACGCTCAACTATGGTTACAAATTGTGGGAGATTACTCGTATATTCAAAAAACTGAACTAACAATCACAGACGAAAAAAATTCGCAGCAAAGGCTTAAACGACTGCGAAACAAATTTAAAAAAGCAACTGGAATTGAGAGAGAACAGAATTTTGACCGACATACTTTCGGAAGCAATCACCTGTCACTTTAGCAGGACGCTTCACTCACAGCATTTCTTATGGGTCATCGAGACAACGCAAAAGTTCTTTGGCAGTGGTATGCAACTACTCTTTCTCAAGCAAAAGTTAGCACATACTTTAAAATTGCCCTAAAAGGTTATCAGCTAGAAGAGGAGTTGCTCGAATACCACGAACAGCAGGAAAAACTTATAGCAGCTCAAATCGAAAAATTGAAAGCTGCTGGATGTGAGCGAATCTACAGCGAAAGCCTTTCAGGTAAGAATACTAAAAGACCCGAACTCCAAGGTCTGTTGAAAGCGTTGAGAAATGGAGATTGCGTCTACATCGTAAAATTGGACAGCCTGTATAGATCAATGAAGGATATGTTTACTGTTACAGAAGAAATCAAAGAGGCTGGTGCAGGTCTAGTAAGCTTGGACGGTGGAATCGATACTTCTGATAGCTCACCCTGCAAGGAACTACTCTGGCAACTTTTGAGCAGTATTGCGCAATTCGAAAGGGCGCTGATCTTAAATCGCTGCAGTGAAGGCCGAGCTAAAGCAAAGAAAAGGGGTAAACACCTTTGAAGACACTAGAGCACTACAAAAGCTCAGGATGGACAGATGCGTTTGGCTTATGATCAAGGACAAAGCTACGCTCAAATTGGTCAAACGTTTGGGCTGTCGAGAATGTCGGTGTGGCGACGGTTGAAGGGTCACATTGAAACGAAGAAGACTTTGACTACTTAAACGCTCAAGTTCTTAGCAATGACTCCTCATAAACTCTCGATGAAGACGCTCTGAGCTTTGGCCGCTGTTAAAGTATTGCCTAATCAACCACGTAAACCAAAATATGGGCGACATGAAACAACTAATAACAATCGCAGCCTTGGTTCTGGTGGGATGCTCTTCTTTGCCCAAAAATCAGTTGGGCTTTCCAGCGAAGCCGTTAGAGGGGACTGAGCAGGATCTCGCAGGTGTGGCAGCACTTATGACGCGATATGTGGACCTATTCAACAACGAAAAGACTGAAACAATTGCCGAGGAAATCTTCCTTCCCCCGGTCCTAATGTTAACTTCTGTCAATAAAACCCACTCCGTAAAATCGACGCCCAGCGAGATAATTGAAGTATACAATTCGATTTTGCAAAGGATTAAATCAACAGGCTGGAAACAGTCAGTCGTTAACCACTTAGACATTAATCTGGTAGGCCAAGATATGGCGACTGTAGATATGAGATATTCCAGAATCAACGAATCTGGTCAGGTTTTTTACACAGGTAGTGCGAGATACGTATTAGTGAAACGTGAATTAGGTTGGCGAATTATTTCTCTTCTATAGGCAAGTCTAATCCATAAATAGCAAACCTCCTCCGCAAACACCTTGACCGACACTCAGGCACTACTGAAGCTCGAGATGAACAGATGCACTTAGCATATGATCAAGGTCAGACTTACGCCCAAATTGGTCAAACATTTGGACTCAGCAGAATGAGCGTCTGGAGGAGGTTGAAAGGTTATATCGCTGAAAAAGCACAACATTAAAACAAACTATCTTGATAGAGCAGAAATGACATGGTGACTAAACACTGAGCCACCATTTTTGTGATTTAGATATTTTTATGTATGAAATAAATACCTTATAATTAGTTGTTTATGTCTAATTCAGAGCGTAACCAACCTTCTGATCGGGAACCTGTTGGAAGTCCATAAGTGGAAAACTTAAAAATAATACAATTAAAAACCTTATAGCATCTCAGAAAAATAATTTGCTAAATACAATATTCTACTTTTTACTATTTTATAGTTCCTATCTGGTGATCGTTAGATAAGTTGCCATAATTATTTTCGATTTTAGTTATAACCAGATTCTGTGGTATAATATCGATTACGGGATTAATTGGATACATCCACCCGTATTTATCGTCTTCTGATCTCTTTTCGTTAAAATAGGAATTCAATTTATCGATTAATGATGAATGACCATAGTTATCAAATGAAGCATCCGGATAGGCTAAAAAATGCTTATATATAAGAGGGTTTAAGGTGATCAATTCGTTTTGTTTGAATTCCTCAATCTCACCGTTTTCAATGTAATCATTGATACTAAGACGAAGATTTAATTCAATAGATGCTACTTTATTATGGTCGTCTAAATTAAAGTTAATTTTTGATAATCGTAGATTATAATTTTTTGTAATTGGTTTATAATGGACAATCCTTTCCCTACCAAAATTTCCTCCATAAACGTTTCTCAGATCCTCAACCCCATCCCATTCATTGAGTTGATATAATTGATTATCAGTACCGTTGTAAAAATTTCGAAGATCAATCAACATATCTTTATCGGAATGGAATTCAGTTGTGAATTCATATGGAAAATCTTGAGTATCCTTATAAGTGTAACTTCCACCTTCCACTAATAGATGCTCTCCGGTCTCAATGTTTTCGACTATTTGGATCCAAAATGAATCAGCCACATACCTTTCCTGTAAATATTCAGCATTCGGATCTCCTGCATCAGTACTAAACCACTCACCCTCAATACTATGATGTTTACTTTCCAATTTTTCTAGGTTTTCATCCGTAACAGAAAAAACATCAGCACCCCTTGACCATGATTGAACTATCCCATTATTTATTTTTAAATTTATCTTGATATCGTTGCATAGGAAGTAAAATTCACCATTGGCAAAATTTCCATTAAATATTGAACCCTTAGGAATAAACAAACCCACGTTAGCTCTATTCCCATTATTATTAAGATATTGAAATAAAAAAATTCCTACTACTAAATAAGATAAAATGAGTAACGGAAGAATTATTGCAGTGATCCTAAATACTGGTGTTCTTGAATTGTAAATCCACCTTTTAAGCTTATTAATACATCCGATTATTTTTGCGCCTTTATTAGGACTAACGGAGCCTTTTTCTAATTTACCCAGTTTCTGTAATCTCCTTATTATATCCCTCTGTTCTGCATCAAATATATTTTTGTCACTTAATAAGTTTGATAATTTTATTTTTGTTGGCACAACAATAAAGGTTATAAACACTATCAAAGTACCCATTGATTTCAAAGAAACAAAAAATAATGTATAAACATCATAAATATGGTGTCTTCCTTCCGTGAAATTTATAAAAATAAAGAAAAAGTAACTAACTAATCCAAAAAGAAATGTAGAGTTACAAATTTGTATGTATTTATTAATAATTATTTTTTCTTGAGGCACATGTAAACCAAACGGTACTAACCAAGGTTTAAATGCAGAAGCACGATAAGAAAATATAAGACATCCTAAGGTGATACCGAAACCTGAATAGAATTCTATGCCCGGTTGGGCCTCATGCATTGAATATCCGTAAAGTAGTGTTGATATTAAAATTAAAAGGAGACCGATTACTGTACTCAAAACAAAATTGATACGACTTACTAATAAAAGATGTGATTTTCTATGTGTTTCTACTTTCATTGTTTAGGTAAAATAGCAGCTAAAAGATTACAACAGAAATTAAAATAGAAAAGTCATTCAAAAAATTATTAACATTTACAGTAAATAAAAGGGTTTTTTTCGAGCCATTGGACTAGAGTGTGAAAACTCATCAGTCCCCACTATTTACTCATGACAAGGCAGTTGGCGATTTTATCGTGCAACCCTTGTTTATGTGTGGTAGTGCCTACCATGATAAATCCAATTCCAAGAGATATCGCAGAGATTAATTTCGCGAAATACCGAGCATTGGCCCTGCCAAAAGAAATTCTATTTCCCGCTAAGTCCGTCACTACTATACCAAATGCCTTCTTCCCTATCGTGGCCTGAAGCTGTGAGCTTTCCAAAATTGTGTAGTACAACCACGTAACAATGATACAAAAGACTTGCAAAACTCGAGCCAGCATCATCGTAGTCTCCTGAGACCATTGCATGCCAATGCTCATTAATACGAGAATCGCACCTAGCGAAAATCCAAAAAGGCCTGTCAACAAGGTGTCAATTATTGACGCACCTACTCTTTTCCAAAATCCGGCGTAGTCCATTCTTATTCCTCAGTTTTGCGTGTTTGTTATTCACTGGATATTCCTTTGATGCCACTCTCCATCCTAGTACACGTTCCGGACCGATATTATACGCCAAATTTAAAAAGTATTTTGCAATGGACAAGAGAAGCTAACTCATTGAGAGATTCTGAAGAATCTTTTCTCCGACTGATTAGACAAATCTATCTCGGCAGTCCCATCAGGCTCGATCACAACAGACTTGAACTCGGTCCACGGTCCGGACACCTCGTTTGCGGTTTCGATGACAGCCTCAAAATTTTGATCTCCCGTCAGGATCAGCTGGAGCGGCAAGCGGATAGATAGCTCGGGAGTGCGAGACACGCTGCTAGGAAAGAAAAAACCGTTCGGCCAGAGGTGGCCTACGCTAAGACGATTTGCCTCTCTTTGGCTGTGAAATGCTTCTGGGATGGCGATCGAGGTCAGACCAGTGCAATATTCGAAGGCCTTATCCCCAATGCTGGTGACGCTGTTTCCAATCGTCACGCTCGTCAGACCAGTGCAGCCTTCGGAAGGCCCTTTCCCCAATGCTGATGGCTGGCAGACCCTCAATTTCGTCGGGGACTCCCAACTCTCCCTCAGCAGACGGGCTGCACTTTGTGATAGTCACCTCACCATTAGCAATTTCGTAGGTGAGGTCCCCAAGTGTGCCAGCATTCGTTTTAACGCTCATTAGTGAGAACACCATCGCCAGCCCGCACAAGATAGACTTCAATTTAATGTATTTCATATGCTCGCCTTCACCTACTTGGTTGTTTGAAGAATTGCTTTGATGGCGTTGGGGTATATTAAAAGCCCGCATCAGAGATACAAAGCTTTGAGATTTTAGCTGAAGGGACTGAAAAAAACAACGGATGGCACATTTTTGTGCCACCTAAATATCGATTATTACTTATCTTATTCTACTTATAAATAATTGTAATACAATGATTTAGACCTAATCTTCCCCACAGACAACCACCTGATCGGGAAGGAATACCTGCTCCCGTGGATATGAAAAGGAAGTCAGTGGTAGGATATGAGGATTAACATTTCCGCTATCGAGACTTTCATTGATGATGCGAAATGCCATAAAAAAATCACGGGGCGAGATTAGGATCATTTCGATTTCAAAAGGGAAACTTGTTAAACGGGCTGACTCGTCACTTCACTAATTATGGCCGAATTATACATATTTGTTGGTTTCATCGTCCTTACGTTCCTAATTATCAGAAAGTGGAACCGCATGGAAAGCAACCGCACTGAGAACTTCAAAGCCATTGCCAGCAAGCTCGGCATGGAGTTTCATGCCGAAGGTATGGATTCAGTCCACAAGGATCACCATCATCTGAGATTGTTCCAACGTGGTCGAGAGCAGAAATTGAGAAACCTCCTGCGCACCCATCAAGACAATACGATTGTGGCCGTATTTGACTACCAATTTACATCAGGTCGCGGCCAAAAATCACGCATACGTCGTCAAACCGTTTTCAGCTTCAGCTCCTCGAACCTCGAGCTCCCAGCTTTTGCCCTTCGCCCGGAAAACGTTTTTCACAAAATCGGAAATATTTTCGGGTTTACCGACATCAATTTCGAAAGCCATCCGACGTTTTCAAGCCAGTACCTCTTGAAGGGAGCTGACGAACAGGCAATACGCGGCTTTTTCACCCCTGATCGCATACAATATCTCGAATCCCAGAAAGGGATTTGTATGGAAGCCGAAAAAAACTGCCTGATTTACTACCGCGCCTCCCGCCGGGTGAAAGCAGATGACCTTCACACTTTTATCACAGAAGGCATCGAAATCTCCAAACATTTTGTAAATCAATGACTTAGGTTTTCCAGTGTTTCCAACTGAAATAAATTGCCGGAAGTTAATGATGCTGAGTATTATCTTAAAGATAATGAGACATTATGCGGCCATAATAGTATTATTGTTCACTGCCAGCCTCAATAAAGCTGACGTGGTTACTCAGTGGAGTTTTGAAGATAATCTTAATGATACTGCCCCTTCCGGGATTCAAAATGATGATCTGAAGGCATTTGGGGAACCGGAATATTTTCCCGGCGTACCCGGATTATCCGGTAAGGCTGTAAAGTTGTCGGCTGACACCGCTCACCGTTTAAGAGCTAAAGATTCTTGGGATTTAGATCTGGAAGAAAGTTGGACCCTCGAAGTTTTTGTATGGCCAGATGAAAATAATACGGGGGAATGGGATCGTTTGTGGTTAAAATGGGGTGACGGAGGAAATCAGTGGCATCTAGCATTAAGAAGTTTTGGATCGGTAAAAGTGAACAATGGAATTGATTTTGTGATCAATGGTGGCACTTGGATTCTTGAAAGCAATGATACGGCGGAAGTGCCATTAATGGAGTGGTCTCATATCGCATTGGTTGGCGATTTTACCACAGATACTATAACCGCTTGGATTAATGGTGTAAAAGTGGGTGAAGCACCTTATGCGGAAGTAAAACCGGGTAGCGGAGCAGTAAATTTTGGAAATTTTCAAAATCCCGCCAACAGCTTACAATACAGCGGACTGATTGACGAAGCTCTTATCCATAACACTGCTGTTAGCGAAGACTATCTAAAAGAACGTAGCAAACTACTGTATCCATTAGAACCACCTTCGGACATCATTTTGGTGGATACTGCTTTGGTGGCATCTAAAACAAACCCGGGTAACAAGGTAAGCGAAATTTTAGTAATGGATTCAAATGAAGGTGAAACACACAAAATCCAATTTGTTGCCGGTGAAGGTGATACACACAATTCATTGTTCATGATAGACGGAAACACCTTGCTGGCTGCAAGTAGGTATAATCAGTTCATAGGTAACAAGCTTTCACTTCGACTAAGTGCCACTGACCCAACCGGAGCAGAATTTACGAAAATCTTGGAATTAAATGTGGTAAATGACGAAGACCAAGATGGACTACATGATTCATGGGAAATTGTATATGTGAATTCACTTATTGAACTCAGTGACGTTGGTGACTTTGATTCTGACAACCTCAATGATTTGGAAGAATTCAAATTTGGCACTAATCCAACAAAAGCTGACTCTGATGAGGATGGTTTAAAAGACGGTGACGAAATCGAAAGTTCAACAAATCCTCTGAAAAGTGACACCGATGATGATGGATTATCAGATCTTGAGGAATTAACAAATGTCATTCAAACCGACCCCAACAATCCAGATAGTGATTCAGATGGTTTCAATGATTCAATTGAAATAAGAGATTCAACAAACCCAAATGATGAATCGGACAAACCTTTTCGCTCAATTGTGCACTTTGGAGAAATTGACATATTTCAAGGAGCGGATGATTTGGATTTAAACGGTGAAATCATATACGCCATAAATTGTTTTGATGTCGATCATGGGCTTCAGGGTATCCGCAATGTAATTATTCGGGATGTAGAATTTATATCAGATCATACATTGGAGATAGAAGGCTATTCAACGACTAGCGATACAGGGGGCAATCTGACTAGTTATGCATTTACAAATGGATTTTCTTCCGACAATGAAGAACTCAATGAACTTATAAAGCGAACCAGATGCTGCGGAGCTCCAAGCGATTTGTATTCATTCAGCGTTACTAAAGGAGATATATACAAAATACAAATACTATGGGGTGAAAATGGATTTGATGCTACTGAAAGAACATGGGACATAGGGTTTGAAGGAAAAATCGCTGTCGACGATGTGGCGTCAAATGGATTAATTACTGATAATGCTGCTCCTCGAACCACTGCAAGTGATGGGACTCGTTGGTCGCACACATTCACAGCTCAGGATGAGACTTTGGAAATTGAAATTGGACAAATAATCGGAGGGGTTGCGGGCAATATACCTAAATACACAGTATCCTCTTTTATCTTATCAAAACTCGGTAGTGCACCTTCTACGGGTATTGATGCGATGATTCATGGTATAGCAGTTAGAAATAACGAGGTAATTATCGAGTTTGAAGGATCATTAAAGAAATCCTCGACTCCGAGTGGTCCATATACGGCGGTAGAAGGAGCACTTTCTCCATATTCATTTCAGCCTTCTAATACTTCCGAGTTTTTTATTGCAGAATAACAAACCATTTCGCATTGATAATTTTAGGTTACAGTCAGAACCCAAAGAGGCCTTATTTACAGGTTTAGGACGATAATGCCTGCGTGGTTGCACAACACTATAAAGGGTAATTCACCCCAACCCCACAAACTATTGGCTTCCTATACTTATAGGAATTACCCAGCTAGTCATATTGAAAAACTTGTTCAATCGGCAATTGGAACAAACGACCAATCTTATAAGCCAAAGGTAAACTTGGGTCGAATTTTCCTTTCTCTATGGCATTGACTGTTTGCCGTGAAACACCCAATTCATTGGCTAAATCAGACTGAGTCCAATCTCGTTCTGCACGGAGTACCTTCAAACGATTTTTCACTGAAAATTCTTGATTCCTTGGATCACTCCAGCCACATAGGCAAGGCCCATCGTAAGAATAAGGTGAGGTATTTCCGGCTGAAAAGTAATTAGCTTAATGTCTTCAAGCATTTCGTAAGTGCAGCCAAGCACTAACCCAATCCCTAGGCTCCATGCCATAGCATCAAGATGTATCTTTCTGTGTAATTCATCCATCGCTAGCAAATTTTGCCTCAAGGCCGTGATCAATACTAAACCAATGCCGATGTGAATAACTACGGCGATAATCGTTATCCATGTATCAAAGTTCCATAGATTTTTTGGGCCAAAGGCAACTCCAGCAGTCGCCAAAATCCAAACAGCGGACCAAACGAAAACCTTCTTAGTGCTTGTCTTAATTTTTTCTGCTGAATTACTCATATTTAGACATATGTAAAGCTTGTTTGACATATAGTCAATTTATTTTGACATTTAAAGAACCGTCGTGGAAATCCATAGAGCAGAAATTACTGAAAAATTCATCTAAAACATTGAACCGAGGCAATCGATGATGATTCAAAAATAAGGTCAGTTGGCACGTGTCCAAGCCAACTGTGCTCTGAGCTGGGCTACAGCTTGCTCCCAAGCACGAAGCGACAATGCATCGGAGTGTATTTCAGCAGCCTCTATTGTGGCTTTTCGGATCTGATCTGCCCAAGCGTCAATGCGTGCATCTGCTTGCTCAACAGACAAAGGACCTGCCAATAATTGAGTTCTGAATTCGGAATATTCTTTATCAAAATTGCTCCAGCCACGAGTTAATTTATCACATGCTGCTGAACGCTGCGGAATGTTGAATGGGCCATGATTGAAGGGATCGCAATCTGCCCTTACCTTTCCCCATGTATCCGCAATTTGAGTGATTGGATTTTTATCACCTTTGATGTTTTGGAAGGAAACGTCCATGTCCCACGGTATCAGGTGAAATGTCTGTGCAACAGGATCTTCATACCAATAATAGTTGTGGTTGGAACAATTTACCCCACCACAATACCAGTGAAAGGGTCCATCATCATTTTTGATTGCACGATCTACCACCGCGAATGCCATAATTTCTGAAATATCCATTCGTTTTGAAATGACATCAGATAATTCAGACTCAGAGGCATTAGCTATCTCACTTCCAAATGCCAGCATGTTATCCACATTAGGATCTTTATCCTCGTTGGTTTTCAATTGATTGAGGTAGGCAGAAGGATCATGCGGTTGCCCGCTGGAGTTGATGGGCCAGATTTCTTTATACAGGTTGCCCTTGCCATTTTCAAAATGATAGCGCGCAAAACGACCATCAATTTGCTCGGTCAAGGCATAAAGTCCGTAAAATTTCCCATTAATGACCAATCGCGCATGCACAGATCGAGGGGCAGGAACACCCATTTCTCTGAACAGCCAATAGCCAAGACGATCCCGCATTTGCGACGGATCCAAATTCTGGGAATGAAACTGAAGTTTTTTGAGCCCATAAAACAGCGTATCTGAACCATTCCAATTAATCTTCACCTTCATGGAAAGCTTAGTTCGGGTTTTATGGCCACTTGGCATAAAAGGATTCATACCCGAGGTCCCCCCCACCCAAGCTCCAACAGAACCTTTGTATCTTATCCCCACAGGACTGATTCTCTCGCCCTCGAACGTCAAACTTCCTTCAACGTATTCTTCCGCAGTCGGATCGTCATCCAGCGCTGCCAGAGATGCCTCGGGAAGATCAAGTTCGAAGGTGTGCAAGCGATCCTGATCGAAAATGTAATCTGATTTCGTGCTGAGGTATTTTTCATCGCCTGAAGGCACCTTGGTTTCAACCTCATATTCGGGTACGAATGAAGATGAAAATGAAGCTGCGGTTGTGTTGGCTTTCGCCTGAAGCAACGCTACAACGATCGGTCTGTTTTTTTGAATGCGTTCGTAATCAAGAACCACGCCGATAGGTTGCAGCATCGTCCCAACAAAATCATAAATTGGTTTTGCCTGAACCCATGGTATTTGAACCGAAATGAGAGCTGTTGCCCCCATATTATTTTGAATGGTGGTATCTGCGCCTTTTTGAAGGAGAGCTTCGACCATCTCCGGATAACCAAAAAAGGCAGCAGTGATGAGGGCTGTTGAGCCATCATTGCTGCGTGCATTGAGTTCCACGCCATTTTCAATCAAAAGTTGCCCAATTTCCTGCTGCCCAAAAAGGATGGCATTCATTAGTGGGGTATTTCCACTTGTGGAATCCGGTTCGTTAAGGTCCGAGCCAGCGTCGATGTGCTGCCTGACGCTGGCAATGTCACCAGTAGTAGCAGCCGAATGAATATCAATCTCGGGAGGGTAAGTATTACTAATTGTTTCAGCTTTCTGGCCGCAACCTGCGAAAAGAAGGGTCATCAAGAGCAAAACGATGGAATGTTTTTTGGGGACAATCTTCATGTTTTCAATGTTTTTGATACCGGCGCTCCTAGAGCGAGTGCTCACTTTAGTTAGATGAGTTCAGGAGAAACTTTTAGACAAGTTAAAACAAAATCGCACGATAATATCACTACAGACGGGGAAAACAATACGGATGAACCGGTTAGAAACACTAATATCGTTGTCACCCCACCGAAAGCTGTGCGCGGTTCCTCTCTCAGCATTACCTTGTCCATGAATGACAATGTGACGCCACCGCTACCTTCAGCACACGAGAGCCCATCAAGTATCACAGCGGGAAATCTTTCTGCTCAGTTTCTCGAGCGAAATAACAATGAAATCGTTATCAGATTGGAAATACCCGAAGTTTTCTCAACTGGTGGCCAAGACATCACAATCACCCTTTTCGGGCCTAATGGCCAGATGGAGCCAAGTGAACCGAAACAGGCGAAACAAGAGCAAACACCTCAGGTCCCAGCTCCCAGCCCGATTTTTAAATTTATTGTTTGGATTTTAGTCATTCTTTTCGTGTGTTTAGCAGTGCTTGTAATCCGGACAGAGTTGTAGGAATGACTTTAAAAAAAAGTGGGGTACCGCAAAGTTGCGGCACTAGTTTCGCAATTTGTAATCGATATTTAACCCTTTATTATTGGGGTTTTCACACAATTTTAAACTGTTATACCTTCTCGTTCGCAATGAGAAGTTCAGGGCTTGCCCCGCCCTTAGCTCCAAAACATTCAAACCCATTCTATTCCCCTTCTTGTGAGGGGCGAGAATGTGTCTTTGCTATTCTTGTAGCATTTTATTCAGAAAAATAAGCCCATGCTTTTTCTACAGTCTTTCCGCCGATGGAAATTTCCTGCTCTGTCGGGTTGAATACCAAATGTTCCGAGGTTCCTTCTTCAAACGCCAATTTCAGAATGCTGGCAGCAGCATCGTCACAAATGACCTCTATGCCGCTGGCATAAGCCGTGTTTTGGATCGGTGGCATCCACCTCGCCACTTAATAGGCTCCTCGGCCCATACATGTAGATTGCGGCAATAACACAGTACCAGATCCTTGAACCAGGAGGTGTTGGCTTCCATAAGATTCCCTTCCATCAAATGCTGGCTATAGAGCGGGAATAAAACCGCGGGCCACTCAAAATCCCAAATCCATTTGTCTTCTTCGACGCGTTTTTTGAGCGCCGTATGATATTGCTTGAGCATTTCGGCACAGGCTTCAGCCCAGCGTTTTTCTCCCGACTGCACATACTTCGCCAAAACCGTCATGAAGGCGACAAGGCTGCCATCCCCGCAATTGGGATTGGAGGCCAAGGCTTCCAAATCCATAATTTCCAGACATTGCATGTAGGTATCACGGGTGATCGCTTCATTGGGGATAGGATAAAAGGCAGGGTTGCTCATATCCGCATACCCGAAACGATAGCGTTCGCTATCCACAAAGAATTGTGTATGGGCGCCACATCACCTGCGCGCTGTTCAACCCACCGACATCATTTGATCGCCCTGATTCGAGCAGAACGATACTGTATGCGGCCCCCGGGCGTATGATGCTGAAAACCAATAGTGCCTTTGTATGGAGGCTTGAGATCGTGGGTCAGGGAAACCCTTTCACCATTCACAAGCACCTCGGCTGTAGGTCCGCGGTGGATAATATGCAGCAGGAACCACTCCTGATCACGACTTAGCACACGCTCTGCTGGGGCGATCCCATAGAAGCTACCGGTGGGATTGGTGCTGTCAGGGGCATTGAAACACTGAACCTCTACCCGACCCGGACGACCATTGAAGAGCACCCCACCATTTCCGTTCACGACGGTCTTCACCCAGACCTGGAGCTCAAAGGGGCTGGAGAATACAGCCTGCGTCTCCGCAACGCCATCCTTGCCCTGGCCCGTGAGCACTTCGTCTTCGATCCGCCAGTCGGAGTGTCCCTGTTCTTGCATGGCCTCCATGCCAGATCGGAGTAGCGGTTGCCAAGGTTCTTGCTGATCGGGCAGCGCTCGGATGCGCATGTTTCTGAAAGAAGCACGACAACCTATATTTTGAATCCCCATGTAGCCCCGACGGAGTCGGTTTCTGAAGACTGGTTCGGTGTCCATGGAAATATCATGGATCAGCTTGTCATTGAGTGTCACTTGAAGCCGAGGCCAATCGCATGTGATCTCACATGCGTTCCACTGTCCGGACGGAAGATTGGCAATGCTGCGGGGAGCAGCCACATCATAGATGGCTCCTGGCGAGCGAAGGCCATAGGCCTTTTGTTCATGGCGCAGATGGATCTTGAACCCCAGCTTTGAAGCGGGACCATCGGATGGGGCATGCAAAAGCACACCCCCTTCATACCAGCCTTCAGTCTGGTATTCAAAACGAAGCACAAAGTTCTCGTATTCCCGCTCGGTGCGCAGCCAGGAAGGATAGGGACCCGCGCCGGTCGAGAAAATCGCCGAATCACGAACAACGAAAGCATCAGTCGTCCCCACGGCAACCCAGCCCTGGAGATCTTTCCCGTTGAATAGAGGCGTAAAGCCTTTATCTGTCCCTGCGCTGAGCTGCCTTGGCGCTTCCAGGGCGATCCATAGCAGCATGAGAAGCACTTTACATTGTCGCTGAGGCATAGCATTCTCATTGTGCCATCCAAGCACCAGGATGACACTCTAAAAAGCTGTCAAACCGAGTATTGCGTCTCGACTCATTCTACCTGCTCCTGCTTCGACCTGCCGGTGTGGTCTTATCCACCTCTAATACGCTACTTCAGCAAAGATGAAATGATACCTCTTACCTATGAACAATATTTTTTTTTGCAATGGTGAATGTCAGCTGGCCGATACCTTGTCTTGGTCGATCAAGGTTATGAATGAGCTGCTCTAGCTGATTCATCTGCTCTAGGGCTTTCAGGAAGGTCAGTAAAACTTCTAATTCTTCCTCAGCAACCAAACTCCAAATGGAATCTCCCATCCGCCAACTGGGATCGAAAGGCCCATTTGGGTTGAACAACTCATCCCCCTGCAGCACCACATCGAGCGGGACCTGATAGTCAATTCCATCAAACCCATTGGATCGAAGCAATGCCACTAGGGAATGGGTGTCGATGTGTTTGTTTTTAACTTTTTCCAGCGCACTAGGAATCAACGGATAAAACCAAAATCCTTGATCCATCTGCTCATGGGTGGTTCGGTTGATGACAAGCGTTCCCGAGGGCTTGAGAACGCGCGCAAACTCCCGCATGACTGCATCATGCTTCTGCCAAGCCTTCTCCTTGTCATCTGGTAGATGATGCAACACCTGATTGATCATGATCGCGTCCACGCTTTCCCGCTCAAGTGGAAGCGATTCGATTGAGGAGTGATGAAATGCAATACGGCCTGCCTTTTGCTCATCTAGCAATTTGCTTTTGGCTTGTTCCAACATTCCAGAATTCAAGTCGACTGCTTCGATCCTCTTAACATGTTTCACCATCTCAGATGAGAACAAACCAGTGCCACAACCCGCATCAAGCAAGACCTGCTCTGCGATAGGTGTTTGATTATTCGTCAATGCATCTTTGATGATATCCACTCCGTCAGCGGATCGAGTTTGATCATAGCAATCGCTCGTTTTACTATAGTTTTCGTAAGTACTCATGAAAAAACTGGTAGACCACATCGAATATGACAGGCGTCGCAATCACTTGACCCACACCTGTGTTTTGATGAAGATATATTATTATTTGTTGCCTAATCACTCTTAACCAATGGTCTACGACTGGCACAAACAGGTGTTTAAGCAACAGAAGAAGAATTGATGAGATTGGAAAGCATTACAGACCCGCTTAAAGACGTCCACCTATAAATGATTTATGACTCTATGATTAGAATTGTCATTTCGATTACAGGACTGCTTTTGCTATCGAGCGCTCTTCGTTCAGATTCCTACTGGAGCCGGTTTAGGGGGCCCAATGGCAGTGGCCAGATACAAGGCGGCCATCCGCCCATTGAGTTAAACGATGTGTCCGCATTAAAGTGGAAAGTTCCCATTGGGCTAGGTCACTCATCCCCAATCCTTTGGGGAGATAGGATTTTTCTAACATCCTTTAAAGATGAAACTTTATGGATTCATTCCATCCTGAAAGAGAATGGACGACTTGAGTGGAGCCAAAAGAAAACCTATACAGGACCAAAAAAAGGACCAGGTTTTGAGGAGTTGCACGACGACACGAACCCTGCAGCCTTCACGATGTGCGCCGACGATCAACGAGTTTACTCCTATGGTCTAAGCGTTGGACTAACAAGCTACGACCACTTGGGAAATGAAATATGGCATCACAAGTTCGAACCCACCCCATTTCTTTATGGTACGGGAGGCTCCCCCATGGTCCATGATGGAACGGTGTTTCTGCTCCGTGATAGTTTAAAACAAGAGAATTCCATGTTGTATGCCTTTGAGGCCAAAACAGGGAAACCCATCTGGGAAACACCAAGACCTTTCTCAAACATCTCCTACTGCACACCTACTGTTCTGGAAACAGATAACGGGACTGAAATCATAACCTTGGGTGCAGGTCGTCTCAGTGGGTATTCAGCAAACACTGGAGAAGAAGTCTGGTCTCTCGATGGTATGGGTAAATCAAGCATCAACCTCCCTATCGTGAGAGGTGGTGAACTCTTCATTAATGCAAAAATCATGCTAGGATTTGAGGTTGACTACAATCACAAGAAAGCTTGGAGATACATCTTGAGCTTTGATGCGAACCACGATGGTGTGCTTCAGGATACAGAGATCACAAAAGGCATACGAATGCCTCAACGACCCGATCTACCGCTTTCCTCACCAGGTTTTGGTTATGTCATGGATCCGCCCACGCGCTTCCAATCTGAGTTTGATTTAAACGATGACGGACGGATACTTTACGAAGAGTTTGTATCCAAAATTGATACCAAGATGCAGAAGATGCAGGCGGCCCAAGGACGAGTGCGGATTGAAAGAAAGGAAGGGCAAACACCCATTCCTAAATGGCTTTGGTCAGAGAGGCGTCATTTACCTGAGATACCCACCATTCTTCCTTATGGCGATAGAGTTTATTCCGTTTTGAACGGTGGTTTTTTTGTGGTTCGAGATGCGAAAACAGGACAACTCATTGAAAAGGACAGGTTGCATGCAGAAGGAATGTATGCCGCCTCACCCGTTGCAGCCAATAGCCACATATACTTTGCATCCCGGCGTGGATTGGTGACTGTTATGAAGACAGATGATAGCTTTGAAAAAGTGTGCACTCTTCAACTGGATGGTGAAATCTATGCGACGCCCGCAATCCAGAACGATCTCATTTTTTTTCGAACAACCAAATGGCTTTATGCCTTTCAGTAGGGACGAATCACCGTGGTGAAATCAAAACGAAACTCCCACTCAAATTCCTCCGTTGCCTTTGGCTAAGAGACGATTTGGTATATGTCAGTTAAACGTTGTAAAAGTGATTTGAGACGCCATTTCCTAAGCGATATGCAACGACATACTTTGAAGCAGACATCGAAAAAATGGATATCACAGGTCCTAGGTATAGGATTCAGCCTTTCTGCGTTAGTAACCCATGCCGGAGTAGCGTTAGCATTCGATGACTTTTACTCTCCCCAAACCGTCCAAAAGATCCATTTGGTCATTGATGTGGCCGATGTACGCAGGATGAAGGAAGCGCTCCCAGAGCGCATCTATGTGCCTGCTGCCATGAGGTGGGGCGATCTTGAAATTCGGAATGTGGGGGTGCGCTACAAAGGGGATAGTTCCTCTCAACCGCATCAGACTCACAAGAGGAGTTACCTGATCAAAGTCAGCCATTATGAAAAAGATCAGCGCTTTCTCGGGATGGAACGCATTGCGCTTGACAACGGAGTTCAATTCGGAAGCCTGTTCAGTGAACCCCTCGTGACCGAGATCTTGAGGGATCTGAACATCCCCGCCCCCCACTGCAACCATGCCCAATTGTTTCTCAACGGGGAGGACCAAGGGGTGTATGTGAACGTCGAGCGCATCGATGAGTCCTTCCTGCAGCGGTGTTTCGGCTCCGCCTCAGGCGCCTTGTATAAAGTGCATCGACCTGGCCCGGGCGCCAAC
>CACEMW010000038.1:0-28044 GCA_902560705.1 uncultured Verrucomicrobiota bacterium | reverse complement strand
CGATGAGTTGACGCGAATCTTCGTTGTCGACTTAGAATGGACCGTCCGCCAGGAAATTGATGCAGGACTGTTTTGATCCTAGGTATCCGACCTAAAACCATACCCCAGCGAGCGATTCGAACCTTCCACCACCTTCAATCATGCAGGATGCTTCTTCTCAAACCACAGCTCTGAAGCGAAGAGTTCTGGCCATCACCGGGTTAGCGCTTCTGGTCTTGGCAGGGTGGCTTTGGCTAGGGGAATACCAGCACGATAAATCCCCTGGCAAGAAAGCTCTCGATGAAGTTTGAGTCAGCACATCCGAGCTCGACCCAGTGATGTCCAACGCACAGCCTGCTGGAACCAGACTCACCATGGGAATCAGAGAGGGCATTGAGAAGGCCCGATTGGAGGCTTAGACAAAGCAGCAGGCTCAGCGGGCGATCGATGAAGCCGCCGAGGCTGAGGCCCAGCGCCTGGCCCACTGGCGGGCTCATTCCCCTTACCCCAAGCAAACCAACCCCATCCTGGCGTATAATCCTTCTCGTTACGACGTCCTCAACCCGGAAACCTTCAACGGCGACCCAGTGATGAGAAATGCGGCCAAAGACCACGCGTTCATGACTTGTTTTTATGAAAACCCTCAGATTGACTGGCCTGAATTCGAGCAGCGCTATCATCTATTGGAAGCCGTGAACCGGGGCGATCACCCACGGATCACGGCCCAAATTTTCAGTTGCCTCCAAGATTGCCACAAGACAGTTTACTGTGGACGGGATGCATTCGGAAGTAAGACACCGGAAGAGGCCTATGAAAGTTATGGCGACGCCATCGTGGGGATGCTGGTGCTGGACCGATACTGGCTGGACCGCCCCCTCATGAGTCTGGAAAACGCCCGTCAATACCGGGATCGACTCCTAAAGGAAATTCCACACGATCGGCTGATCCCCAAACGCCAGCCAAACGAAGTCTTTGCCTTCGGCGACCTAACCATGGCAAATCTCAAAGCAGGGGATCGCCTACACACCTCCAATCCCAACATCCTTTATTATGGCCCCAGATTCATGCCCCCAAAGTCGGTTCATCTGTTGGACCTCATTCGCTAGCAATTCCCAGAACCCTAAGAATGATCGTTCGCCATCCACATGAATCCTCTGGTCTCTTCAGTCTCGCCTCTGAATCGATGAACGCAAACTATCACTGAGTGGCCTTTGTTGGTAGACCTTTGCGATACCGCCTGGAGAAAGCAGGATTCCAAACCTTGATGACCTGAAGGATTCTCCTCCAGGTGCCTTTCCTTGCCAAGGATCTATCATTCGTGGCAGGTTTGTCTCATCCCATGCGGCTGCACGCCTACACATCCTTCATCTGCCGAGGCATTTGGCTTGGCACCCTCAGTTGGTTCACCATTGCCTTTGGTCAAGAGGAATCCCCCTGGTCTTTCAGGCCATTGATCAGGCCAGATATTCCAAAGATAGAAAGCTCGGATTCGTGGTGTGAGAATGCCATCGATAGATTTATCCAGAATGCTCTCTCTCTCCAGGGTTTGACCCACTCACCGGAGGCACCGCCCCAAGAACTTCTGAGGCGACTTTTTCTCGACCTTTGGGGACTTCCACCCCGTGCGGAAATGCTACAAGAGACAAGGAGTGCATCCCATGAAACAAGATGGGCTTATTGGGTGGATCAAGCTCTGGCTGGGCCCCAATATGGTGAGCGGTGGGCACGGCATTGGATGGATCTCATCCATTATGCTGAAACTCACGGACACGACGAGGACGCACCCCGTGAAAATGCCTGGCCCTATCGGGATTATTTGATCCAGTCACTCAATGCAGACAAACCCTACGCAACTTTTGCCTTGGAACAAATCGCAGGGGACGCCATGGAACCGCATGATCCTGAGGCCTTGATTGCCACAGGCTTCCTGGCAGCCGGCCCATGGGATGAAAGTTCCCAGATGGGCATTCAGGACGGTACCCTCGATAAAGAGCTCGCCCAATATCTGGACCGAGATGACATGATCACCACCGTCATGTCCTCATTCCTGGGAGTAAGCGCTCATTGCGCGCGATGTCACGATCACAAATTTGACCCCATCCCATTTGAAGATTATTACGCACTGCAGGCCGTGTTTGCTGGAGTGGATCGCCACGATCGGCCATTTGACAAGGACCCGAAGTTACATCGCCTGCGACAAGATCTGCTTACCCAAAAGGAGGCCTTGCTTGCTGGAAGAACCACCGAGTCCGCTCTCCTGTCTTCCATCAACCAAGAAAGGACCCAATCATGGATCTCGGAAAGACAGGATCATCTGTCGCGATGGAAACCAGGCAGGCCGCTGGCACCACCCTCATCGGAAATACCTGTGACACCCTGGCAAGTGCTTGAAGATGAATCCCTTTTCATTCAACCAACCGATTCATTAAATGGCAAACTGACATGGTCGCTCCTGTCTCCCTACCCAAAACCGACCGCGGTGGAATTGGAAGTCATGGCTGACTCCCGCCTGCCTCAAGGTGGCCCCGGCTGGTCGGATGAAGGCGATTTCCAACTCACTGAGTTCAAGGTTTATGGCAAAGGAAAAGATTCTGGTGACTGGATCCCCATCCTATTGGAGGCTCCTGAAAATGATTTCAGCAAGGAAGGCACTTCAGTGCGTTATTTGATCGATGACGATCCTGAGACTCACTGGAGCATCTTCCCTCAAAACGGTCAGAATCATCGCTGTTTCTTCCGCATTGCCTCTCTACCTGATGATAAGGATCTTCACATGCTAAGGGTGGAGTTGAACCACCCTGAGGAGCACTCCCAATGGGTGGGTCGCTGTCGAATCCGATGGAGCAATGTTCCCTCCGATAGAATCGAGCCCTTTTTGGAAGCCAACCTTCAGGACGCTTTTGCTTGCTCGGAAGAAACGCGAACCTTGGAGCAGAAACTCCTATTGACAAGGTATGCCTTGGGGAGACATCTGGATCAATCCCTTGGGGCGCTTCCCTCACCCCCTCAAGTGTACGCGGCAACCAGCTACTTTTCATCCGAAGGAAATTTCAAGCCCTCATTAGGACCGCGAACCGTCCGCCAGCTTCGTCGCGGTAGTATTCAGCAGCCGGGCAAGGAAGCTCAACCCGCGGCTCTCTCGGCCTTATCCCATATACCTTGGAATCCGGAGGGTGCAGACCTTGCTGAAGAGGACAGCCGTCGATTGGCTCTGGGGAAATGGATCACACACCCTTCCAATGGTCTTTTCTGGAGAACCATGGCCAATCGCCTATGGCAGCATCATTTCGGCTCACCGCTGATTCCTACCCCCAATGATCTGGGCAATGGTGGCCAAGCCCCCACTCACCCCGAGCTCCTGGACTGGTTGGCCTGTGAGTTGAGAGACTCGGGGGGATCGCTCAAGCATGTACATCGTTTGATTCTCAACAGCCGCACCTATCGTCAGGCATCCACCTGGCGTGAGCAAGCCGCCGCACAGGATGCAGAGAACAAGTATTATTGGCGTGTGTCTCCCAGACGCATGGATGCTGAGAGCTTTCGGGACAGCTTGCTTCAGCTGAGCGGTCAACTTGATGCTAGGATGGGAGGCCCTTCGGTCAAACAATTCCTCATGGAGCCAGGCATCCACGTCACTCCCATCGTTGATTACAAGGGGTTCGATACCACACATGCTGCCATGCATCGACGCAGCATTTATCGATTCTTGTTTCGAACCCTTCCCGACCCCTTCATGAAGGCACTGGACTGTCCGGACGCCTCGACCTGGCACCCCGAACGCAATCGCTCCGTAGGGTCTCTCCAGGCGCTTGCCATGCTCCATGACCCTTGGGTGATTGCGCAAAGCCAAGCCATGGCAGATCAACTTCAAAAGGTATCCAAACATTTGGAGCGCCAGATTGAGTTACTTTACGAATCGAGCCTGTGTCGAATGCCCAACCCGACGGAAAAGCGCCTGATGATTGATTACGCAGACCGACACGGCCTGGCCAATGCCACCCGCTACCTCTGGAACAGCAACGCCTTTGTCTTCATGCCATGACTCTGGATCATCACATGCAGCGCAGGGATTTTCTTTGGTCGACGGGTGGGGCCTTTGGCGCCCTGGCCTTGCAGCACATGCTTGGAGCCCCCAACGTCGAATCTCATGCGGGCCATTCCATCATCACCCATCGTCCTAAAGCCAAACGGGTTGTTCAGTTGTTCATGAATGGAGGTGTCAGCCCCATGGATACCTTTGACTACAAACCGGCTCTGAAAAAGCTTGATGGCAAGCCGTTTGATCCGGGTGGTGGCCAACGCGTGGAATCGGTCACCCGCTCACCTGGTTTCAAGGTCATGGACACCCCTTTTGCCTTCAAGCAGCACGGGCAGTGCGGTCAGTGGGTCAGTGAGGTGTTCCCGCATATGGCGAAACGTGTCGACGAAATGGCATTCATCATGTCCATGCACTCCTCGAGCAATGTCCACGGAGTCGCAAGCTACATGCAAAACACCGGCTTTGCTCTTCCTGGTTTTCCCTCCATGGGAGCATGGATCAGCTATGGACTGGGGCGACTGAACCAAAATCTCCCTGAATTTGTGGTCATGCCCGATCCAAGGGGGCTTCCTTACAACAATCTAGGCAATTTTTCCTCTGGATTCCTGCCTTCCCAACATGGAGCCACCGTCATCGATTCAGGTGCTAAAGATCCCATCGCTTTTCTTCATCCCCCAAGTCATGTCACGGACATTACCAAGGAGAGTGAATCGGAAGGAAGATCCTTGCTTCGCCAGTTAGGGGCGATGAATTCCGAAGACCCCGTCACCCAATCTCGCATTCAATCCTACGAAGAGGCGGCTCGGCTGCAGTTGGCAGCCCCGGAAGTGTTTGATCTCGATCAAGAGAGTGATTGGGTCAAAAAGCGCTATGGCATGGAAAAGGAAGTCACTCGCGACTTCGCTAAGCGATGCCTCATTGCTAGGCGCATGCTCGAGCGCGACGTGAGATTTATCCAGCTGTGGAGCGGAGCGGGTGGCCCCAGCAACAACTGGGACAACCATTCTAATATTCACAAGGAACTCCCATGGATTGCGGAGCAAGTCGATGAGCCGATAGCCGCATTCCTAGGTGACCTCAAGGCCACCGGCCTTCTGGAGGACACTCTGGTGGTATGGACTACTGAATTCGGAAGAATGCCTTTCACACAGGGAGAATCCGGTCGGGATCACAATGGTGGCACCTTTGTCACTTGGCTAGCAGGGGGAGGGATTCTCCCGGGATGTCACATTGGGCGTAGCGACCCATGGGCGTGGAGAGCAGAGAAAACCATTTGGTGCTACGACCTTCATGCCACTATCTTGCATCTTCTGGGAGTCGACCATACTCAACTGACTTATCCTCATAACGGCCTTGAACGCCGATTGACCGATGTGCACGGCCATGTTTTGAAGGAAATCTTGAGTTAAACGCACAGTTTGACTTTTCCCATCTCATTGGTGAACAATTTTTTAACAATCCCAGATCAGCTTGAATGATATTTTAAATGAATCTTGATATCGGGTCTTATAGTGGCAAAATTACAACGTAGGCGTATTATTTTTAAGGGGCCAAAGTCCCAATTGCTGCGTCGACGGAAGCATTCGAGTATGAAAAATTTCTTTTCCACGATAGTCATTATTGCCTTTTTGATTGGTGGTTTCATTTACCTCAAAAAGGGATCATCATCCGAGACCACAGCTGCGGATGATCTGGCACAGCGGGAAACAACGGCGGAAGTTCAAACCAAGGATATTGAATTTGTCGTGACCGTGGCCGGGGAGATCACTCCTGCGGAACAGGTATCCGTCAGGCCTGAGGTCAATGGCTTGATTTCGGAGCTTCCGGTCGATGTAGGAGACCAGGTGAAAAAGAATGATTTACTCTTTGCACTGGACGACAAGAACATCCGCATTGAAATCGAGCAAAAGCAAACTCAAATTGATGCAGCCAAGCTGCAGCTAGAGAAGGTAAGGCGCATATTTGAGAACAATCGAAAGCTTTTTGAAGACCGCCTGGTAGCCAAGGAAGAATACGAAAACAGCCAAACCGATTACAGTTTGGCGCAAAACAATATCGAGCGTGCTCAAAAGGATCTAGACCTGGCCATGGAGCGGCTGGAAAAAACTCAAATCCTGGCTCCCTTCGATTGCACAATCCTCACGCGCCCAGTTTCTTCGGGGCAGGCTGTCTCCGGTTCCGGAGGATTCAATAGCGGCACCGAGGTGCTGACGATTGCCGATTTGACCCGCATGATCATCAACGCTCACGTCAACCAGGCTGACGTCAGTAGACTCAGCGCGGGCCTCAAGGTGGATATTCAGGTGGAAGCCATCCCCGGCTTGGTCGTTCAGGGCCAGGTGGAACGCATTGCCCCACAAGCCACCATACTCAACGGAATCAAGGGCTTCGCTGCTCGCATCTTGCTGACCGAGATTGATCCTCGGATACAGCCGGGCATGACGGCCAACATCAAAATCCCGGTTCAATCCGCCGCGGGGGTGGTAGCCATTCCGCTGGGAGCAGTCTTCACCGAATACAACGAGACTCTCAAAAAGCAGGAGCGTTATGTCTACGTCCAGCAGCAAGAGCGCTTTCAACGGCGATTGATTCAAATTGGGGTGGCTGACTATTTTTTTGCTGAAATTTTGTCGGGTCTCAATCCCGGAGAAGTCGTCTCCCTCGAGATGCCCCCACAGGAATCGATTGATGAGTTGGCAGGCCAGGCAGATCTTGCCTCCAATCAAAGTTGATCCATATGGCATTAGTTGAATTACGCGAAATCAAAAAGATCTACCATCTGGGCGGCGAAACCATTCGCGCTTTGGATGGAGTGAGCCTGGATGTTCAAGCTGGAGATTTCACTTCCATTATCGGCCCTTCGGGCAGCGGCAAATCTACCCTCATGCACATCCTGGGCTGTCTGGATACGCCGACTTCGGGCTCGATGAGTCTGGGCGGCATGGACATCCACGACGCCACGCCTCGACAGCTGGCAAGAGTAAGGGGTGAGAAAATCGGCTTCGTGTTTCAATTTTTCAATCTGCTGCCCAAGCTCAATGTGGCTCAAAACGTCGAGCTCCCACTTATCTACCAGGGCACCTCAGGGCGTATTCGCAAGGAAAAAGCCATGCAAGCGCTGGAATTGGTAGGGTTGCAGGATCGGGCAGGTCACCGTCCTTCTCAACTTTCCGGGGGACAGCAACAACGGGTCGCCATTGCGCGTGCACTGGTGAACGACCCACGCATCATTTTCGCTGATGAACCTACGGGAAATCTCGACACACATACCGGGGAAATGATCCTGGAAACCTTCTGCAAATTGCATCAGGAAGGCCGTACGATCATGCTTGTCACCCACGACCCGGAAATCGCAGCTCTCACCCCTCAGAAAATTGAGATTAGAGATGGCAAGATTGCGCAAAATGTCGACGCCAAGCTCGCTGGAAAAGAAAGTCGTTTCAAACTCAGCACCTCATCCCATCAGAGTTCATGAATCTGTTCGATACCATTCTGGTGGGCATCAAGGAGATTTGGGCGCATAAATTTCGATCGATGCTCACCATGCTAGGCATCATTCTGGGTGTCTCCAGTCTGGTCGCCATGTCCGCTCTGGTGAAAGGGATGGAAAATGGCATGAAGGAAGCACTCGTCGCCATGGGTGGACTGGAAAAGGTTCGTGTAGAGGCGCAGGACGACCTTCCGGCGTATCAAAAACACCTCACCGACCAGGCCCCGGGCTTGCTAATGCGCGATGTCTATGCCCTTGAAAGTGGTGCTCCCCTGGTGGAGAACATTACGCCGATTGTCGAACAACATGGCTATCGATCTCGCATCAACATCACTTATCAAAACAAGCGTGCTCGGCCATGGAGAATTTATGGCACCTGGCCCGGCATCCTCGATTTGGAGGACCATCGCGTTGAACACGGACGCATGTTCAACGAAATCGACAATGAGATGGCCCGCAGCGTCTGCGTGATTGGTGTCGAAATTCGAAATGAGCTCTTCGGGGATCCAGAAAAGACAGGCAAGGAAATCATTCCCGTCGGGAAGGTGATCCAGATCAATGGTCAGCCCTTCACCATTGTCGGAATGTTTGAACATTACATGACTGAAAAGGAGCGAAAGGAAAAGGAACTGGCCCGCCTGAAGGCGCTGAAGAATCCACAGGCCCAGGTGGGTGTGGTTCGTGACAAGGGACGCAGTGGCAGTGGCCCAAGCGGTTATGTTTTCCGCTTGAAGAACAATTCGGTTTTCATCCCCCTTCAAACCATGATGATCCAATTCCGTGCAGCTGCCGGTGTGGATGAAACGGCCGACCCGAAACTCAGTGGAATCTACATGAAGGTCAAGGATATTGGAGTATTGGAGACGGCGCTGCAGCAGATTCGAAATGTCCTCCAAGTTTCCCATAACGGCATTGAAGATTGGACCTTTCGCACCGAGGAAGACTTGGCGGACGGCATTCAGATAACCATCAGCAATTTTCGCATGAGTGGGGTCATCATTGCTGCCATCGCACTGGTGGTGGGAGGCATCGGCATCATGAACATCATGCTTGCTAGCATTTCGGAGAGAGTTCGCGAAATTGGTATTCGAAAAGCAGTTGGAGCCACCACCACAGATATTTTCATTCAGATTATCATGGAAAGCCTCGTCATCGCCCTGGTGGGAGGAGTGATGGGGCTGGCGGTTTCCATCGCACTGGTGCAGTCCATCACCGCGTTCACTCCCACTGAAAACAACCCGGTCATCACTCTTCAGGCAATGGTCTTTGCGTTTGGATGTTCTGCCATGGTGGGGATGGTCGCAGGCATGATCCCGGCTTTCAAGGCATCGAAACTCCACCCGATTCAAGCTCTCAAATACGACTGAGCTCTTGTCCATCTATGAATCTTTTCAATGCCCTTCTTATAGGTCTCAAGGACATTTGGTCTCACAAATTCCGCACCCTTCTCACGATGTTCGGGATTGTGCTTGGGGTCTCTAGCCTGGTGGCCATGGCAGCAGTGATTACCGGAATGGAGAAAGGCATGAAGGAGTCGATGATTGCCATGGGTGGCTTGGATAAGATCCGTATTGACGACGAGGATGTCCCGACCTGGCAAGATCATTTAAAAAACCAGGCTCCAGGACGGCTGATCAAGGATGTGGAAGCTCTCAAGGCCAGTGCTCCCTTGATCACGACGATTTCACCCGAAATGCGTCTGGACCGGCGAGCCACGCGCGTGACCCGCCAGGGCCGATCCGCATCCACCTCCGAAATCGTGGGCGTCTGGCCAGCGGTGTTGGAAATGAATCTCTACGAAATCGAGCATGGTCGTTTCTTCTGCGACCTGGACGAAGAGTTTGCCAACAGCGTCTGTGTGATCGGAACAGGTGTTCGCGATCAGCTCTTTGGAAGTCCGGAGGAAAAAGGGACCGAAATCGTGCCCATCGGTGAGGTCCTTCAGGTCGGGGGCCAGCCCTTTACCATTGTTGGTATGTTCAGGCATTACGAAAGCGAACAAGAGCGTAAACTCAAGGAACTCGCTAAAAAGCAAGCCAAGGAGAACGAAGGGGGTGTGAAGCGCCAACGTGGCTGGAGCGGAGCCAAGAAATGGGGCGATGCGTTCTGGAGGAAAAACAATGTAGTTTACATGCCCTTGAATACTGCCTGGATCAAGTTCAGAGCTGCATCCAATGAAGACCAGACACCCGACCCTCGCTTGACGGATATCGACATCAAGATAGCGGATCTGGATCTCCTGGAACCCGCTTTACAACAGGCTCGCAACGTCATGCTGGTAACCCACAATGGCATCAACGACTTTGAATTTGATACTCAGGAAAACCAGATTAACAACATTCGCACCCGAATTCGAAACATGCGTATCAGCCAAGGAGTGATTGCCGGTTTGAGTTTGCTTGTGGGCGGAATTGGTATCATGAACATCATGCTTGCCAGTATCAACGAACGCATTCGCGAAATAGGCACCTGCAAGGCAGTCGGAGCGAGCAGTGAAGCCATATTTACCCAGATCATTGTCGAAAGCATTGCGGTCGCCATGTTGGGCGCTATAATAGGTCTCGGATTTTCATTTCTGCTGGTCGAACTCATTGAGATCGCCTCCCCCGCACAGAATTCGCCCATCATCACCGTTTACCCCATGGTGATTGCGGTGGGTTTCAGTGCCCTCGTCGGAGTGGTTGCTGGACTCTTTCCAGCCTTCAAGGCAGCAGGTCTTCATCCAATTCAGGCCTTGCGCTACGAATAATTATCGTCTAATATAGAATACTGAGCATGGTCAAGCCAACACAGGTTAAAGTTGGCGGTGGAAGCCAGCATAAAAAGGTTGTGATAAACACCAAAAGTCCGCTAAACAGAATTTAGCTGACTCCATCCATAGTCCTAGCTCAGGAAAACAGGAATCAAAGAAATTATTATGGCAGACCTAGAAAATAAACAGCCTGAGAGCGTGGATGGTAAGTTTTATGTAGATGACCAGTGCATCGACTGTGATTTATGTCGCGAAACAGCACCTGAAAATTTCAAGCGCCAAGAAGATGGCGGATACTCCTTCGTTTACAAACAGCCTGAGAACGACGACGAAGCCACTCAGTGCCAAGAGGCAATGGAAGGTTGTCCTGTCGAAGCAATTGGCGAGGATGGTTAAACCATCGGTGAGCCCTTTATTTCTAAAGAAAAGCCCGGGTGAACAACCCGGGCATTTTTATCCTATGGGATCATGGGCCTGATGCCCTTGAAGTTCATCCAAAGATCCGTTTGAGACGATCCTGATCATAGGCACGCCGCTGTTGAGAGGTCATGGTTTTGAAATCGGGTCGCCCATCGGACAACATGGGCCAATCCAAGGCACAGGGCGCTTCCCCTTGCTCGGATGAATCAGATACTTTGTTGGCAGGCAGGTCGGATTGCCTTTCTGCCTCCCCCGTTGCGCGAATCGGGCTCTCTCCCATCATGACAAGGCTTTTCCCAGAAGAGGATTCATCGTAACTCATCGCCTGCTCGGTAATGGCCAGATCTCGGTCAAGGGATCGGTGGGCCTTGATGCCTTTCTGTTGAAGAACGCCATGATAGGCATGCACCGCTTCCTTGGGGCCAATCACACCTTCGGTGATCAAGCGAAGCATTTCAATGAAGGCTAATTGATGCTCGGCTTGATTGATTTTGCGCCCATAGAGCGCGATCCGAGCGCCATATTTCTGAGCATCGTGAATGAGTTTGAAGGCATCGTAGGTCGTACCCGCACTCCCACCCAAAACGCCCACAATCATGTTGGGATCGTATTGAACCAACTCCTCCATCGCCCTAGGTCCATGGTAGGGTATTTTGAGGAAAACAGGACGCCCGGCATCAGTCACACCTGCAAGACTGCGCAAAATATGATCGTTGATGAACTCACCCATTTTTTCAGGAGCGACCCCGGATGGCACATTGGGATTGAAGACTTCAAGAAAATATCGAAATCGCTTGGCCTCTGCTTCCTCACGAAAAGCCTTGAAGGATTCCAGGGTGTGTTTATCCCGGTTCAGATCGTTAACGAAGGTCACCGAGTAAAGGCCCAGGTTGGCTCCAGGAAACACATCCACCGAGCGGTCACACTCGATCTGACCACATTGAATGTGATCGATGCTCGCTGACCGAAAAGGCTGGGCAGGCTCTGCCGTGTAGCAGCCATGTCGAATGGCCCAAACATCCGTCGCATCATTGGCCCTAGCAGCAGGCGTGATGGGGGATGAGTCAAACAAACCCTCCTTGATGGAGAGTAGCTCATTGACGTAAGCCGACATCAAAACAATGTCGACTTGCCCCTGGTGCACGACTTCACGAATGATATCGAGGAATTCAGGGAGATTTCGAAAACCAAACTCATCCCGCGACCATATTTCAGGGGAAAAGCGTGCCGGCCGCTCTCCCTGAGCGGACAAATAATGTCGCCCTCCTGTCGCCCGAACCCCAAAAGCCATGTCCGCATCTTTGGCGTCGGCAATGATGAAGGTTTTCGAGGCAGGATTTGCCCGAATGGCTTCAAGCTTTTGATCCAGAGATTTAATCATCGACGACATGGCGAACGATGGGACTCACTTCACAGCTGAACCTTTGAAATCGTTTCCTTGAGGGCGCGAGCCGATTGCTGCAGTCCTGTTTGTTCTTTGGGCCACAACTTGAGTTCTACCTGTTGATGCACACCACCACGCCCCACCACCGTGGGCACGCTCAAACAAATATCCCTGATCTGATAGGCACCCTGCACCCGTGAAGAAACGGGCAGCAGGCGTCTCTGATCGAGAGCAATCGCATGAATCACGTCCCTGATGGCGATGCCCACGGCCCATCCGGCCCCCCCCTTGCGCTTGATCACTTCGGCACCACTCCCTCGAGTGCGTGTGAATATCTGTCCCTGAAAGCCGGGACCACAGCCGGGATATTCGGTCAGCGGCAAACCATTCACAGAAGAGGCAGACCAGATGGGAACCATCGAATCGCCATGCTCTCCGAGCGTCAAGGCCTTGACCTGAGTAGGTGCCAGATCAAGGGCTTCAGCGATCAGTGAGCTGAATCGAGTGGAATCAAGCATGGTTCCAAGCCCAATGACTTGTTGCCAGGGCAGACCCAAACGCTCTCCTGCCAGGTGGGTCAGGATGTCGACGGGGTTGGAAACCACAAAAACGATGGCATCCTGACGCATGCCCGCTTTTTGAATGCTCTCGAGGATTTGCACAAACAGCGCCACATTGCGATTGATCAAGTCCAAACGGGATTCATCGGATTTACGACGAAGACCTGCAGTAATGAGGAAGATGTCCGAATCCGAAGCTTGTTCATAACTACTCGCGGTGATGCGCTGATCCGCCGTAAAGGCCGAACCATGCAACAAGTCTAGTGCTTCCCCCTCGGCCATGGCCTGGTTGGCATCGATCAGTTGGATTTCTGAAACAATGCCACCACATTGCAGTGCAAAGGCTGCACAGGAACCCACTCGACCTCCACCTCCTATGATGCTGACTTTCATGATCTGTTAAAAAAAGTTGTCAGTGTTTGCAATCTACTTGTTCCCCAATTGAGACATGATCTGGTCTGTGATGGCTTGAACGGCTTGCTCAGTTGCTGGGTCCTGCGAGGCTTCCCCGCCCGAGGAAGCCGATGGTGTGGTGGCACAGGTCACTCCGGGCCGCCATTGTTCATTATCGCATAGCTCACATTCCTTGAGCCCAAACCTCGGATCAGGGATGCCGAGGTTTTGTTTGATGTTGAGCAAGTCCTTGAGTTGTTCGGGATTCATGGTGTTGAGCGGCGTGCCCAGTTGGGAAGCCACCCAGATGGTTCGGCAATAGGCTTCAAGAATCTCCATCTTGAAGTAAGCATCTTCCACGGTGAGGTGGCTCCATGCCACCGCTCCATGATTCCCCATCAAAACGGTGTTGTGCTTGTCGACCAGATCCGCCACCAGCTGGCCCATCTCGGGCGTTCCCGGCGTGCGGTAGGGAGCAATGGGAACCTTGCCAATGAAAACCTCAATTTCAGGTATCATGCAGGTCGGTGGTTCCACACCAGCCACCGCATAGGCGGTTGCGTGCGGTGGGTGACAGTGAACCGTCGCCTTGGCGCGCGGTTGACGCTTCATGATTTCCAGGTGCATGAGAATTTCGCTTGTGCGCTTTTTTTCTCCTGCTTTCTGCTGCCCATCCAGATCCACCAAACATAGATCTACAGGCTTCATGAACCCCTTGGAAACCAGCGTCGGCGTGCACAAGGCCAGATCATCGGCTACTCGGATAGCTATATTGCCACCATTGCCATCCACATAGGCGCGTTGCCAAAGCCTTTGGCCTACATCGCAAATCTCTACTTTCAAGGCCTCCATTTGGAGCGTGCGGAAAAACGTATCAAGCTCCCGCTGCGAACTCTGTGCACTGATGCCAGCAGTCACGGCAGCCTCCACCGCAGCACCCGCTGCAGGGGTTAAACTGGAGGAATGGGGCCCCTGCTGGTTTCGAATCAAATCACGGGCAGAGGGTGTCAAAATGGCATCGGCAGTGATCGACTCAATGGAGGCTCCCTGCTTTAGTAAGGATTCAACGTCTTTGGCGCTGATTATTTTTTTCATGCGTCTTCTTTGGGTGTATAAAAGGTTTCATCGACCAATGCTGCATTGATGGCATCAATGGGAATGGGAGGGTCAAAAGGTGAGGCGGCTTCTCGGCCTTCCACAAAACCTACCGTATCACCCACCCCTCCTCCGAGGTTGTCATAAATCACCAAAGATGGTTCGTCAGTGATTTGATTCAAGGGTTGGTGGCCATGTTGAAAATGTTTTCTGTTGAAGGGGCTGATCAACAGCCAGCGAGCTCCCTTGAGTTGAGGCACGCTTTGACTGAGGGTCACCCTTCCGATCACCGTTCCAAGCCTCATGCAGCAGCCTCCTTTTCAGGCTCATCAATGATGGCAATGATGATCTGTCTCACAGGGCTTTTTTCATCCATGACCGCCAGACGAGCAGCCGAACCATCCGAGGAAATGATGACCTTCTGATGCATACCCGCCCCCAGCGGATCAATGGCAATCACTGGGGTGCCCTCGGCAAGCCCATGGGCATCGAGGGGCTGGCAAATGAGCATCCGCCACCCTTGAAGACTCGGGTGTTTTCGGGTGGCGATCATACTGCCTTCGACACGTGCCAGTAGCATGGGCTTGTTTGAATGAAGCTGGTTATTTTCAGTAAATTCGAAGGTTGTCCACCATGACGCACCGCCTGACGCGTGTGAAGGTCCCTGGATTGGTCACTCCTTCGCCGGTAGGTGTCGCGATGGAAAAACTCAGGTAACCTTCGCCCCCCAGGCCCAGCCCTGCCATACAGGGACCATTCTTGATGAACAAAGTCGTATCCAACGCTCGTGCCATCGCAGTCATGTGATTCACATCATGCGAGTGGATGATCGATGTGTGCTTGTATTGGTGCTCTGCCTTGAGGGACTCCTCTATCCCCGCCTCGATGGAAGGCACTCTCACAATGGGAATGAAGGGCATCATTTGTTCCTCGTCTACAAATGGGTGAGAGGCATCGGCCTCAGCAAAAAGCAATTCCGTAGCATCCGGCACACGCAGCCCTGCAGCCTGAGCCAGGACCGATACGTCCTTACCAATCAAGTCTTTATTGACGACGGCATGCGGACATCCTGCTCCCTGCCCCTCCTTGAAGGTGAAGGCAGCTTGAGTCAGCTGATTCAGTTGAGCGGCATTTAGGCGCACGGCCCCTGCCTTTTCCATCGCACCCATCAACTCATCAGCGATGTTTTCCAGAGCAAAAACTTCTTTTTCGCCAATACAAAGCAGGTTGTTATCAAAAGCAGCTCCCTGAATAATGGATTCAGCCGCTCGTTTCATGCAGGCTGTGTCGTCCACCAGGACCGGTGGATTTCCAGGCCCTGCACAGATGGCTCGCTTTCCGGTTTGCATGGCAGCCTTGACCACACCGGGCCCACCAGTCACACAAAGCAGGCGAACTGCTTCATGCGAGCACAATTCCTTGAAGGATTCCAATGTGGGTTCTTCGATGATGCAGACTAGATTCTGAATCCCGGTTTCATGCTCGATAGCCTTGTTGAATTCCCTTACGGCCATGGCAGCGCATCGCGATGCGGCAGGATGGGCATTGAAGACCACCGCATTACCGGCGGCGACGATATTGACGATATTACCTGCAAGAGTCGGAATGGAGTGGGTGGATGGGGTGATGGCCCCAACGACACCGAAAGGAGTGTATTCTTCGAGGGTGATGCCATGATCCCCGCTACGCCCGTCGGGACGGATCCAGTCGACGCCAGGCACCAAGCCGATGATCTGGAGCTTACCGATCTTGTGATCCAGACGGCCGATCTTGGATTCTTCGAGCTCTATTTTACCCCACTCGTTGGCTCGATCCTCGCACATGGTTTTGATAATGCGCTCTACTTGCCGTCGAGCTTCAATTCCCTTTTTCTGTAGTTGCAGAAAGCCTTGTTGGGCGGCTTCACAGGCCTGGGCTGCAGTTGCAAAGACGCCGTGCCGACCCTTGGAAGAGGATGAAACACCGCAAGAAGGAGGCGCGTAAGAGGGTGATGAGGCCACTACCGGAGGCGTGCTCAGTGCCGCTGGGGCCTGATTGGAGCCACCTCCCAACTTGCCGAGGACCTCTTGAATAACCTCCCGAATCAGGGTTTCGTTCATCTGCGAACTCATAACAGCCGAATTAGTTGAGGATGAGCAGGGTGGAACCACCCCATTAGATTAGGTTTTGAAAACATGGCATAGACAGAAAAGCTTTCACTCGCTCTGTGCATTGAAAATTTTGGTTCCTTTGACATCCACGGTATCCACAATGCCAATGACCACGGCATCGACAGGGGCCTGCTTCAAGTTGGGTGCCAGCCGCGCACTGCTGCCCTGACAGAACAACACCATTTCACCCACTCCAGCTCCAACGCTGTCCACTGCCACAATGGTGTTTTTCCCTCCACGGAATTGTGTGGGATCCTGATCATCGACTAGTTGGGGACGCAACAAAAGCAACTTGCGGCCCGACATGGAGGGGTCCTTTTTGGTGGCCACCACCGCACCCTCGACTTTGGCTAGGAACATACCGTTAACGCTGTTGGCAAAGCTGATGCATTATCCGGGGAGCACGGCTCCGATATCAGAGTGCGGTCGGGCAATGACATGCACGCTAACCAATTCTCCGCCGACTGATTTGATGGCCTCGGCACCGGCGTCGGTTGCGGCCTTGACGGCAGCCACATCCCCCACGACGACCGCCGAAACGAGGGCATTGCCAACTTGTTTCATGGGGCCTGCAAGGGTCACATTCGCTGCCTTGAGCATCGCATCGGTTCCTTCGACCAAGGCGATCAGGCCACGCGTTTCAATCATTCCAATTGCTTGATTTGACATAGTATTTCTTCTGTGTTGTTAAGATTTGTTTTCCAAAAATCGTTTTACCTCCCGAGCCACCACCAACTCCTCATTGGTGGGGATCACTAAGACTTTGACCGGGCTATTTGCGTCGCTGATGAAGCCCTCCTGCCCCAGGCACACTTCATTAAGCGATTCATCGAGTTGGATCCCCAGCGGTTCAAGCTCACGACAGATGGCCTTCCTGAGCTGAGGACGGTTTTCCCCGATACCTGCAGTAAATACCAAAGCATCCAGGCCTCCCAACTCGAGGTAATAGGCCCCCATCCAACGACGCACTTCGGCGACCAGAAAATCTATGGAAAGCTGCGCATCGGCATGACCTTCCTCTGCCCTTGCCTGCACATCACGCAGGTCGTTGAAGCCCCCAGAAAGGCCACTGAGTCCGCCTGAGCAACAAAGGTCTTGGAGCACTTGCTCCAAGGTCCAACCATGTTTCTGTATCATGTATGGAATGGCCATAGCATCAAGGTCACCCACCCGATTGTTGTGAGGCAGACCCGATTGAGGACTTAGCCCCATGCTATTGCCGATCGCCACGCCATCTCGTATGCCTGTCACGGAGGAGCTGCCACCCAAGTGAGCGGAGACCACCCGGAGAGACGGCCCTTTTACAGGAGATCGCCCCTGGTTAACGTAAAGCTGTCGTGCCCTCTCAGCGACATCTTCCCTGCCAAGGAGTTCCGAGGAGCGCTCAGCTATGAATTTGTGACTGGCCCCGTGAAAGCCCCAGCGGCGCACCCCCGCCTCAAACCAACTTTGAGGCACTCCATAGCGTTTGGAAGTTTCAGGAATCCATTGATAGAAGGCGGTCTCGAACAATCCCACCAGAGGGGTGTTTGGCATGCGTTCGGCGAAAATCCGAATCCCCGTCAGGTAAGGAGGATTGTGGGCCGGGGCAATCTGGTTCCCTGCTTCCATATCCTTGAGGACCTCTTCTGAAAGAGCGACACACCCTGTGACCGACTGAGCCAAGACCGTCTTAAAGCCAATGGCAGTAAGTTCTGATTCCTCTTCAATCGCTCCTGCCTCCTTGAGCTGCTCTAGACATTGCTGGATAGCCAAAGGATAGTCCTTCACCCGCTCAAGCCCACCACGATGCAACAAGCCGAATTCTTCTGAAGTGAACGCAAAAAGACGCCACTTCAAAGAAGTCGAACCTAAATTGGCAACGAGGATTTTCACGGATAAAAGTCTATCGCTGCGTCACCGATCCATGGAATACCCCGTAGATCGTGCGCTGAAAAACGGATCAGGATTGCTTGAGCCAGGAGCCCAGACCGCTGAGGTCTTCATGCGGGCGTGGGATCACCTGTACGCTGATCACTTCCCCCACTTGGGAAGCGGCTGCAGCACCTGCGTCGGTGGCGGCCTTCACAGCAGCCACATCCCCTCGGAAGAAGCCAGTTAGATATCCACTGCCAATTTTTTCCCAACCCACCATGGTGACATTGGCGGCCTTGAGTGCTGCATCGCAGGCTTCGAGCATGGCGCAGAGACCACGCGTTTCGATCATGCCTATTGCTTGATTTGCCATAATTATTTTGTGTTTGGTTCTTTTAAAAATCGAGAGATCTATCCCTTCTTGGCTTTGCCATCAGGCACGAATGCCTTCAGCAAATCTTCGTGTGGTCTTGCCAGCAGGTGTGAACTGATCAGTTCACCCACCCGTGCTGCGGCATTGGAGCCCGCATCTACAGCAGCCTTGACACTGCCGACGTCACCCTGCGCCAGCACGGTGATCATTCCTCCGCCAATGGGGATGGTTTTGACAAGCCGCACATTGGCGGCTTTGACCATTGCGTCGCTGGCTTCTACCGCGCCGACATAGCCTTTGGTTTCAATCATACCTAATGCTTCACTCATATTGTTGTTTTTTGGGGTTTTACGATTATGGGAAAAAGGGTTCTAAAATAGTTATCGGATCAGTTCGCACGACGTATTGGGCAGCAGATTACAGGCATTGCCTTCATCAGTGTCTATGTGCACTTCCAATTTAAAGCTGGGATCCACTCGCACTAACATCTGTTCGAAATTCATGCCACAGGCTCCTCCCACCCGCATGCTCATAAAATCGCCCTGCGAGACTTGGTAGAAACGGGCATCATCGGGATGCATGTGCACGTGCCGAAGTGCACGAATCACACCTTGATCCATTTCAAAAAAGCCATTCGGCCCCATCAACATGGCACCTGGGGTACCCACAATGTCGCCGGAGCTCTTGAGTGGAATGTCAAAACCCAGAGCGACAGCATCGGTGTAGGCCAGCTCGACTTGATTGAGTGTGCGGCAAGGCCCCAGGATGCGAAGGTTTGAAATAACACGACTGCGTGGCCCCACCAGAGTCACTGTTTCCTTGGCAGCAAATTGACCCTCCTGGTATAGCCATTTGCGGACTGAAAGCTGGTGTCCCGGACCAAACAAGGCCTCTACCGCCTCTTGAGTCAAATGACAATGCCGCGCACTAACGTTAACCACCAAGGGGTTGGGAGCCTGCGCAGCCTGAGGCACTGGCTGTCCCGTCCGCTGGTAGACAGCCTGTCGGACCCAGTGCTCAACAACAGCACGATGCGGGAGACTTGATTGGCTCGACATCATTTTTTTATGGCATTCAAAATCTACCACGCCCATGATATTGTCAAGGATTATCTTCCATTTTCTACCAAAAACTTCCAGTAAATATTTCAAACATTCATCAAAATATAATTTTATGTGGATAAGTCGGAGCCTGATGATAGATTTTGGAAGTTTTTTGAATGACGATTGTGAACTTTCGTGGCATCTTTTTATGAACGCTTCGTTTTCATGCAAGCTGAAGAACGCCAGAAACGCATCACCGATCATCTGCAAAAGGTTGAATTTTCAACCTTGGATGAACTGTCCGAGTTGGTCGATGCCTCCATTTCGACCGTTCGCAGGGATCTAACCCTCCTAGAAGCCACAGGTCTGGTCAAAAGGACCCATGGAGGAGCTCGACTCATTCAACCTCAATCCGAGGAATTTATCTTTACTGAGAGGGAAACGCGGGAAAACGACGAGAAGGACCTTATCGGAATGGCCTGCGCCCGATTGATCCCTCCGAAACAAAGCGTGATCATCGATGCAGGAACAACCGCCTTCCATGCAGCCAAGCACTTGGGAGGTGGAGCTCCTCAAATCATCACCAATTCACTACCCGTGGCCAACCACTACGCATCCAACGGCAATGTGGAGGTCATTTTGTCTGGAGGTGTGATCTATCCAAGATTGGGGGTCATGGTCGGCCCAATTGCCAACGAAACTTTTTCGCGTATGCATGCAGATTACGCCATCATGGGCTCAGGGGGGATCACCGAAGAAGGGATCACCAACTCGCACAATCTACTCATTGATATTCAGAAGGAAATGCTTCGAGCAGCTCAGAAAGTCATTTTTTGCCTAGATCACACCAAATTTGGGAGACGCTCGGTTTCGTTCCTCTGTGATCTCGGACAAGTTGATTCCATCATCACAGACACCAAGGCCCCCCCTGCCCTGCTGGAGCACTTCTCGTCTAAGGGTATTGAGATTGTCCTTGCTCACTGAGCGAATCGTTCCGCACAAAGCGGATCTTTCAATCCCAATAGGTGCCTTCCTGCAGGATTTGTTGCCGATAGGCACGAAGATTCTCCACCAGCTTCTCAGCTCTCTCCGGGTATTCCGCAGCACGATTGAAGCGTTCTCCGAGGTCCTCTTCGACCTTAAAAAGAAGCGGGGCTGCCTCGGATGCCGTAAATCCATAATCATCTCCCAACTGGGATCCGATGCGGATATGGCATTTCCAGGGTCCTTCTCTCAAGGCAGAGGCTTGATTGTCATGGTAGGAATAAAGGAATCGAAACTGGGCTACCTTTCCGGAAAAGTGCGCCGGAGCCAGCCAGGGAAGGAGGTCCCTGCCATCCACGGAGCGATCGTCCGGCAGAGGCTGACCTGCCAGATGCATGAGTGTGGGGAACACATCCAGAGTCGAGGCGGACTCGAGAATGCGCGTTTGCCCTTGAATGACTCCTGGCCAATAGAAAATGCCCGGCACCCGATGTCCGCCTTCCCAGGTCGAACCCTTCCCATCACGAAACGGGTAGGCATTACCTACATGCATCCGAGCCTCGCCATATTTAGGGTGAGAGGCTGTCTCCTTGAAGCGCAGCCAGGGGCCGTTGTCCGATGAAAAGACGATGAGCGTTTGGTTGGTCAGTTCCAGCCTGGAGAGTTGTTTCAGAATGCGCGCCATCGAATGATCGATTTCAGCCATGACATCCCCCAGCAGACCACGACGAGACCGTCCCACGAAAGCATCGGAAGCGTAGAGCCCCAGATGCGGTTGATTATGAGCCAGATAAACAAAAAAGGGGTGAGATGCGTTTTGCTCGATAAAGGACAAAGCCGCATCCGTGTAGCGTTGGGTCAGTGAAGCCGAGATACCGGGGTGCGATGGAAGATCATGCCCCAGTTCAACATAGCCCCTCACTGGTTGGTCGCCGTTGACATCACTCTGCAAAAGCTTGGCATTATCATAGTCATGGGACACGTTGGTTCCGAGCCACTGATCAAAGCCATGCGCCAGCGGGAGCGCCTCAGGGGTCCTTTGGTTTTTCTCATTCGGGTTCCCTAAATGCCATTTACCAAAGAGAGCAGTGGCGTACCCACTGGCCTTGAACCCCTCAGCCAAGGTCCTTTCCTGGGGGTGCATGTAGCGTGCAGCACCCGGGCCGATCACCCATGATCCAAGACCGGACCGACCCGGAACTCTGCCCGTCAGAAGAGAGTAACGAGAGGCCGAACATGCCGGCGAAGACGTGTAGAATTGAGTGAATTGGGCTCCCTCCCATGCGAGACGACTGATGGTTGGTGTCTCGATCGTAGGGTTTCCATGATGAGCAAAGTCTCCGTAGCCCGCATCATCGAGAAAGACGAGAATGACATTGGGACGATCCAAGGCTGGACGAGTGGCAGCCTCGGCGGCCTTGGAAGCGCAAAGCACTCCTATGGCGTAACTCAGCAATAATGGGAGCCAGTATGGATACTTTGAAAATTCATTGAAGTAATTCATAATCCTTTTCCTTCCACTGGCCACCTTCCTTGATAAAGAGAATGCCCATATCTCGCCAGAAGCCCAAACGCGCGATGGTATGACTGATGCGGGCACTGGTCAGCTGATTCTGGGAGTTGATCAAATCATTCTGAGCATCGACCAAATCGAGAGCAAGTCCCAGACCCAGTTCTCGCTTGAGGATTTCTTCATCTCGTCGGTTTTGGCTGAGCTCAACCCGCACTTGACTGATTTCAAACTCCCTTTTGCGTTGTTCCAGATTACGCCAGCCGTCTTGAATATCGAGTTTTACTTGGTCAAGAAAAAGCTCCTGCTGGCGACGCGCGCGATCGAAGGCAATGAGAGCTGAGCGGTAGCTGTTTCGCTCTGCCTTCCGATTGATGGGCAAATCGACTCCCAAGGCAGCCGTCCAAGAGCGCTGGCGAAAATCGGGTAATTGAAAACCCTCACCAGGGCGACTGGAGAACTGAGCAGAAAGCCGCAGATCGAGATCTGCTTGAAGCCCATCGGCCGCAATTCGAATACGGCGCTCCGAATCGATCAAACGATCGCGGGTATTGTCCAAGTCCAAACGCATCTTCAACGCCACCTCCACCGCCTGATCTACTGAAAGTTCGGGATGATGAATCTCAAGATCTTTAAGTTCCGTTTCATCCAAAATCATTAAAGTATCCATCGAGAGTCCCAGGTCCATTTTGAACCTATCCCGCGATAATTGATAATTGCGAATCGCGCTGATCCATCCCTGTTCCGTAGAAAGCAATGATTCTTTGAGGCGATTGAGTTCGGAGAGAGGTGTCTCACCTTCCACGGCTCGAGCCTGTTCCCGTTCCACACTTACCTTGAAACTTTCATATCCCTGAAAAGCATTTCGAACTCGATCCCGATTCTGAAGCACTTGGTAGTAGGAAGCGACGATCTCGACAGAAAACTCTTTGCGAAAACGGGTGAAATCTCGGATGGCATACAATAGATTACGCTCCGCCTGAGTGAGCCTCTCGATGGCAATCCGATAGCCTGCCCCTCTCAGCAAAGGTTGTGTCAAGGTGGCTCCAAGAGCCGAAGATGTTGCCAAGCCCTCATCGTTTGAAACGAAGCGTACGAAATCGGTAGTGAAGTCAGCTGCAATACGCCCCCCAGTTCGCAACAACCAGTTGAAACCCACTCCTGCATTACTCTGGATCGTCTTTTCCTTAACCAAACCATCGACACCACTTTGGGCTTCTCCTGCAAGACGCTGTCGTTCCTGATAAGCCACATCACCACTACTTCCAAAAATCGGAGTGTATTGAAATCGTGCCAAAGACAGATCCAAAGCCTGCAAATAAAGATCTTCCTTTTCAGTCAAATATCTTCGGTTATAGGCAGTCGCTAACTCAAGAGCGGCTTCAAGAGAGACGACACGAGCCCCTACTTCGCTCTGCCCAGTCTTGCCTAGGAATGCTTCCAAATTTTCGGAGACAGGCATGGATGTGAGATCCGCAGGATCCATTTCCTGAAGCTCAAAACTAGGCTCCATGTTCGGTATGAGGGTCGACTTTTCGGCAATTAACGAGGCCGCCTCTCGATTCGCACTTTCTTCGTAGTGTTGGGTCGAGCAACCCGTCCATGAGGAAACCAACAGGAGGCACCAGAGGCTGACCAACATGCTTCCGAAACCTTGCCCAAGACCCACACTCTTACACAGCACGGGCGCCATGAACTGCATCCAGTAAGCGCTGGCTAACCGCATGTTCCAACCTTTGAGAAAAGCGTCTTGCTGCATGATTCAAATCATTCCTGTCTGACGGCTTCAACCGGGCTCAAACAGGCTGCCTTGTTAGCAGGATAAATCCCAAACAGAAGCCCGGTGGCAGCCGATACCGAGAATGCCAGAAGCGGGGACCACCAGGTCACGATCGTAATCATGTCCGTGGCCACTCCGACGACCCAAGGGATGAGCATTCCGAGCGAAACACCCACCAGACCTCCGACGCTTGCAAGCAAGGTGGTTTCCGTCATGAACTGGGAGAGAATATCCTTTCGAGTCGCACCCAAGGCTCGCCGAATGCCAATTTCCCGCGTGCGCTCCGACACACTGGCCAACATGATATTCATGATACCAATCCCCCCAACCAACAAGGAGATGCCGGCAATGGAGCCTAGGACAGTGTTGAAGATGCGCTTGGTGCGAAGTGCCTGGCGCATCAACATGAGTGGCACTACTACCTCGAAATCATTTTTCTCGTGGGTTTGGGACAGGCGCGACTTGATGGCTTCGGCGATGCTTTCAACTTTCTCGAGCCTTTCGACCTTGAGTGTGACTTCGTGCAATTCCACCGCTTCGGCCTGAAAGTAGGAGCCAATGCGCTGAACGCTGGTCTCTCCAAAAAAACGCTTGGCTGTGGTGATGGGCAAGAACACTCGAGGTGGCACCTCGGCATCCTCCATATCTTCTTCCACTTCGCTTACCCCTTTCGAGGTAGCCGCATTAGATGAAGATTGGATCACACCGACCACTTCCAAGTAATGTCTGCCCAAGCGTATGGTTTTCCCGATGATTTGGTGAATGGGAAAAAGTGGGTCTTCAAGCGACTCCTCGATCACACACACTTTCGCGTTTTCCTCGAGATCGCGAAGGCTGAGAAACCTCCCCTTGATCAAATTCATCTGTCGAAGATTCCCATACCATGGAACGGTGCCCACCATTTCCACATTGGTGCTTTGTCGACCGCTGTAGGCAGTCCGTCGCTCCTTGCGATCTTCCACCACCAGGGAGATCTCCGGAAAGGTCTCTCGGATGCCCAGCACATCCTCATAGGTCAAACCGTAATTGAGAATGTAGCTGCCCTGCCGCTGCTGCTTGTTTTGCTCTTCGGGAGGCTTGATGGTTCGCAGAATGATGTTCTGGCTTCCAAGTTCCTGAATTTGCTGCTGCGCCTCGAAATTAGCGCCTTCCCCAATGGCGAGCATGGCGATGACCGATGACACTCCAAACACCATGCCCATGGTGGTCAGGATGGAGCGCAGACGGTGCAGCATGAGACTTTTCAGCCCCAGTGCTAGGATATGACTCATGCGGGCCGCCGAGAAGGAGAACATGACACCCTAGGAATCCTGACCCGACAAGGTGAAGAGGGCCTCTTCATCGGATGCAGCAGGCCACTGATCAAACGTCTTGGGAACGATTTCTCCTGGAATCTGAAGGAAGACAACCTCTCCTTCATCCACCCCTGAAGCAATGGCGGCAAAGCGATTGTTGTAGTCTTCCACCTGAACCGGCCGCAGCTCGCTACCCGAAGCCCCTTGAACACAGCAAAAGGTATGGCCTGCATGATTGAAAACCGCCTGCACCGGAATCATCACCACCTCAGGCAATACCCTAATGACAATTCTCGCCTGAGCCGCCATGCCCGGCTTGACCCACTCCTGCAATCCGGACATTTTGATGGAGGTACGATAGACCTTTTGATCGGGGTTGAATCGACGATTTTCAGAATCAGGGAGGACCCCAACGCTTTCCACCTCCCCGGTGAGAGGCCGGTCGGGTTCGGCATCCACCAGGATTTCGACGGGCATCCCTTTCTTCACGCGTTTGACCTGAGACTCGTGGATACGAACCTTGACTGCCATGTGGCGCATGTCGGGAATGGTGATGATGGCTTGCCGCTCACGCACTCTGGCCCCTTCACGAATCACTTCATCAGGATCCCAGCGATCGCTTCCATCCCCGTAGACCACCAAGCCGGGACGCTCGGCACGGATGGTGCAAGCGGCATATTGTTCGCGCAAATCATCAAGCTGCATTTTCTCCCAACGATACGCCCGTTGCGCCCGGTTCAAATCTCCAACGCTATCAGCCATCTCCGCAATGGCATCCTTCTTGGCTCGGCTCAAGCGCATCAGTGCTTGCTCGTAATTGAGCAGAAACTGCTCGGCATCTTTCTGAATATTGTAGGCTTGGAAGAGCTGCAGCGTAGCCTTGGAGGAAGCCAGGGCGTTCTGGCTTTTGTCGAAATCGATTTTCTTGTTTTGCAGCTCATTCGGCGTAATGAAGCCTCGATCTGCTAGTCGCACAGCTCCCTCGTAGGTCTTTTTCTTCAACGCAAATTCGGCTTCGGCAATGAGCACGGAGTCCTGCAGCTTTCGCAATTCCTGACGGGCATCCCCATCCCCCAAAAGCTGCTCGTTGTCCTCCTGAGTCAAGGCGCTGAAATCGACATCGTAATCTCGGATATCTGGCAACAAATCCTTCTCGGCGGCTCCTCCCCAGCTGTTGAAGAGATCCTCGGGGGTTTCCAGACCACCCATGATGGCCCCATCTCCTGACTCGATGGCATTGCTGTTGGCAGCACCCATCAAATTTGATGCAAAAAGTGACTTGCTTGCGTTGATGGAATTTCCCGCATCCTCGTCAATCGTTTCTTCTGAAAGACCGATTTCATCCAAGATACTTTGGGCAGCCTCCTCCCCGAGATACTTTTTGAAATCCATGAGGGCGAACTTGGCCTTGACGCTGGCGTCCTTGATGCTGCTCAAATTCGCGCTCTCACGAATTTCGCGCATCTTCACGTATTCCATCCAATTCGCAAGCGCGGCCTGAACATCGGTCTCCTGAGCTTTGATGCGCTCAACGATCCCTGATGAATCCAACTCAACGAGGACCAAACCTTCTGCCACGTCTTTTTCGGTGACCTGGTAGCCCTCATCGATAATCTTGAGGATGGTGGTTCCCTCTCGACCCTCCACGCGAGATTTGATGACTTGAGCCTGTGTTGCCTCAATGGCTCCACCTTCCACCACGTCGATGGACATGGAACCCTTGATGGCTTGAAAGGTCGCTAGATGAACCGAGTCATTGCCAAGTAAGAACGCATAGAGCAACCCGAAGAGCAGGGCGCTGGCCAAAAGCCAAAAGGTTGGATTGCGAAGGCGTTTTTGCATATGTATCAGATGATTCTTGTAAATCAGATTACCGTTTAGACAAGCAATTGCAAATGATGGTTACGAATCGTTCAGATTCGAACCGATTCAACGTCAAACCAGAGCAGGTGTGCGAGCTTGCTTATCTTTTGGAGATCAGCTAGGTAACGATTATGCTCCTCATGCCTCAAAGGTATCCAATTAAACCAAAAGGGTTTATGCTAATTGAACTCCTGTTGGTGATTGCGATCATAGCGATTCTTGCAGGCATGCATCTTCCGGCTCTTTCGAAAGCCAAGTCCACAGCGCACCAGATTGCTTGCCTAAAGGGCCAGCAACAGCTAGTTCTGGCATGGATGATGTGCAAGGACGACCATAACGATCAATTGGTGGAGAATGGCCGAGGGACTCCGAATACTCGAAGAAGCTGGTGGGTTTCAGGCGGAACCCATAGCAGCGGCCTCATCACCGATGGAAGGAACCAGATACCCTCAAACCTATCCGCCACGGCTTTGGCCGAACTGGGAGCGAAGATAATCAATGGGTGGTCGATCATACAACCGTGGCCATACCTCGACCGAGTCGGTGAAAAGCAGAGGAAGCCGTAGACTCAAGCCGCCCTTAAATCGATTTATGCGTGCCTCGGATCCATTCTCCAACTCTCAGATTCAAAGTGAAAAACGAGTGTAAGGAAGCCGAACTTCAAGACAAAAAGATAAGCCCATTCCTCGTGAAGGCAGAGAAGTGAAGAATGGCTCCAGAGGTTGGACTCGAACCAACAACCGATCGGTTAACAGCCGATTGCTCTACCATTGAGCTACTCTGGAACCCAGACGAAATTGAGAATCTAAGAATCTGGTCTCCATTCGGTGATTGCACTGAGACAGGAATGGATTAGGATGCGCCCATATCCATGAAGGCATCCCATTCCATGTTGACTACTTGCGCTCTGGCCACGATAGGAGCAGCGAAAAAATACCCGTCCACCTGAGAGTCTTGCGACGCCCGGAAGGATCGGGATTGGCGAAGGCCATGAAGAGGAAACTGGTGAGCATGAGCAGGGAGCCCACATGCATGATCTGATAAATTGCCAATTTCATAACCCAACCTAATCTCTTTTCC
>CACEMW010000037.1:0-28214 GCA_902560705.1 uncultured Verrucomicrobiota bacterium | reverse complement strand
GGCTTTCTTCAATTCAGTCCTCGAGCTGGCTCCATTCCGGGGTGTCGTTGGCCAGCAGAATTAAATCTTCCTGCAGCCCTTTTTCCATGGTCGCCACCACGCCATCCATGGAGCCACGTATTTTTTCGGTCAACAGACCCGGGAAGATGCCAAAAATCAACAGGCAGCCTACCAGCAGCACGTAAGGGAGCTTGGCCCAGTAATGGGGCAGGTCGCTCATGGCTTCACTCTGGGCACCGATGGGGCCGTGCAAAAGCCGGCGAACCGCTCGCAGGGCATACAGGGCACCAATCACCAGGGCACCCCAGGCCGTGCCGACGACCACGCCTGACAGGGAGTCCCAGGCACCGAAGAGGACAGTGACTTCACCGGCAAAATTGGCGAATCCCGGCAGCCCGCAGCCGGCCATCATGGCCATCACCATCAAAGCGCCGACAAAGGGGGTTTGTCTCAATAAACCACCATACTGCTCCATCTCGAGGGTTTTCTTCTGGTCCCAGAGATAACCGCTCAGAGCAAAGCACAGGGCGGCTAGAAAACCATGGGCAATCATTACCAGAATGGCACCGCTGAGACCAATCAGGCTCATGCTGGCAATGCCCAGGAAGACAAAGCCCATGTGGGCCACACTCGAGTGACCGATCAGTTGGTTCAAATCCTTTTGCCGCATCGCTACCCAGCCGCAATAGAGGATGTTGCCCAGGCACAGCCAGCCTAGGAGGTGAGCCCAGGCCTGAGCCCCTTGAGGCAGCAGCGGCACTGCTACACGGATGAGGCCGTATATTCCGAACTTCTTGAGCACCCCGGCGTGGAGCATGGCCGTCGCCGTGGGAGCGGCTCCATACCCGATCGGGGCCCAGCTGTGAAAGGGCCAGAGCGAAACCAGAATGCCAAACCCGACCAACAGGAGGCCAAAAATAAGGCTCTGGGATTCGGGTCGCAGTGGCTGCGCTTCGAGTTGCTGGCCCAGGGCGACCAGATCAAAGGTCTTGGCGCCTGATTGAATGTAGAGCAAGACCAGACCTGCCAAAGCGACCAAGGCCCCCAGGGTCAGGTAGAGGGTCATTTTGTAGGTGGCATACTGACGCTGTTCGCCTCGTCCCCAGACCCCAATCATGATGAAGGTTGGGATGAGGGCCAACTCGTGGAAAAAGTAAAAGAAAAACAGATCGATGGACATGAAGGCACCTAGAATGCCGGTGATGATGAGAAGCATCAGAAAATGAAATTCCTTGAAGCGCTCCTCGATCGAATGGGAGACGCAAACCGCCGCAAAGCTCACGATCGCTGCCATCAGGATAAGGCCGATGTTGATGCCGTCCGCACCCACCAGGTAGTGGATGCCCAGGGCATCGACCCAGCCAACCCGGTGCACGTATTTGAAGCTACCCAGGCCTTCGGCGGCCCCGGTGAAACCCGCAAATGCCCACACGGCCAGCAGCATCGAGAGGGAGGTCGTTGCCAGTGCGATTGCGCGGATGGCGATTCGTTGTTCACGTGGCCAGAGGGCGATCAGCCCGGCACCCAGCAACGGCGATAAAAGAATGAAGCTCAAGATAGACATGATGGCTTAGTGCGTTCCTCCCAGTACGATGTAGATGACTAGCGCCACACCGACGACAAATAGGAAGGCGTAGGTTTGAAGGCTGCCACTTTGAACAAGGCGCAAGCCACGCCCGAGAATATCGACCCCATGCTGGAAGAGGCCCATGATCGCTCCACGAAGGATTTTCTGATCCACCCAACCGGCCAGTTTTGACACCGCTTCGTGGGTGATGGCGATCATTCCGGAAAAGATTTCATCCATCCAGAGTCGGTTGCGCAGCAGGGTTGAAAGACCCGAAAAGCGCTGAGTCAGCGGGTCGGTTCCAGCCCCTGCGTAGTGACTCCAGGCGACGCTGCCGCCGATCATCAGTGCCAGCACGCTGAAGGCCATGGCCAGGGGTGCTGCGGCGTGCCCTCCGGCATGATGGAGGCCCAGATCCTGGTTGATCATGTGCTCCACAGGGAAGAAGCCTGCCACCAGGGTGGGCACCAGCAGGATCCACAAGGGGACGGTCATGACGGAAGGAGATTCCTTGGCGTGGGAGGCCTGCTCAGAGCGATGGACTCCGTGAAAGGCTACCAACACAAGCCTGACCATGTAGAGAGTGGTGAGGACTGCGGCCAGGAAACCGATGCCAAAGAGGACCGGGTTGCCATGGTGGCTGTCAGCTGCTGCAGCCAGGATGCCATCCTTACTGAAAAAACCACTTAAGGGAGGCACACCACAAAGGGCCAGGGTGCCGATAAGAAAGGTGCGGTAGGTCGCGGGCATCTTTTCCCTCAAGCCACCCATCTTCCAGATGTTCTGCTCATGATGCAGTGCATGGATCACCGACCCCGCACCCAGGAAGAGCATGGCCTTGAAAAATGCGTGGGTGGTGAGATGAAACATCGCGGCCCCCGGCGCATGAAGGCCGACCGCCATCACCATGTAGCCCAATTGGGACAGCGTGGAGTAGGCTAGAATGCGTTTGATGTCATCTTGCTGGAGTGCAATCACTGCTGCCATCAAAGCAGTCGCGCCGCCAATCCACGCAATGATGGAAAGGGCATCCGGACTGAGGAGAAAGAAGATGCGGCAGAGCATGAACACACCTGCTGCCACCATGGTGGCAGCATGGATCAAGGCACTGACAGGCGTCGGGCCTTCCATGGCATCGGGCAGCCACACATGAAGCGGAAACTGAGCCGACTTGCCCATGGCCCCACAGAAAAGCAGCAGGCCGATGAGCCCGGCTGAGGCTCCGAGCAATTCAGGTTGTTCCTGCATGGCCTTCTCCAATAAACCGAAGTTGAGCGAACCAGCCGCCGCCCACACCATGATGATGCCGATGAGTAAGCCAAAGTCGCCCAGACGATTGGTGATGAAAGCCTTCTTGCAGGCATCCGCTGCAGCGGGCCGCTCGTGCCAGAAACCAATGAGCAGGTAACTGGAAACGCCCACCAGCTCCCAGAAGATGAACATCTGCATGAGGTTGGTGGCCAGGACGATTCCCAGCATGGAAAAACTGAACAGGCTCAAACTGGCAAAGTAGCGGGCGTAGGATCGGTCTCCTTCCATGTAACCTTGGGAATACCAATGGATCAAGGCACCCACTCCGGTGACCACCAGCAGCATGAGTGAACTCAAGCGATCGAGTTTCACACCGATGGTGGCGTTGAAATCACCGATGGCAATCCATGTAAGGTTGGACTCGCCACTGGAGGCGCTCAAAAAGAGCAACAGACTGCAAACAAAGGCACCCAGGATCGCACCAATCGACAGGTTGGCGCTGAGACGATGGTTTTTGAGTGTGCCGAGTGTGATCACCGCTGCAGAAGCCAAAGGCAGCAGCAGGGTCATCCAGGCAAGGGTTGAGGCACCAGTCATGTTCAGCTAAGTCCTTAGAGTTTCAGGGAGGTTAAATCTTCAACCTCGGTGGATTGACGTTTTCGGTAGAGGGCCACGATCAGTGCCAGACCCACGGCCACTTCGGCCGCGGCGACGGTGATCACGAAAAACACCATGACTTGTCCATCCATGCTGTTGTTGAAACGCGAAAAGGCCACCAAAGCCAGATTCGCGGCATTGAGCATCAGTTCAAGGCCCATGTAGATGACAATCAGGTTGCGTCTGAGGATAACTCCCATCATCCCAAGACTGAAGAGCAGGGCACTGACGATCAGATAATGTTCCAGTCCGATCATGTTTCTATTTCAAATCTTTCTTGCTTAGGAGAATCACACCCATCATGCCGACCAACAGCAGAACGCCCATAATCTCAAAAGCCAAAACGTATTCTGTGAAAAGGGTGACTCCCAATTCTTTGGTGGCTCCCTCCAGTTGGGGATTTTTACCCTGGCCTATGCCGGAGCGAAGAATGGTTTGAATGACTATGCCTCCTACAGCCAGCAGACCCAGGCCTCCCATGCCTACTCCCAGCAGATTGAAGGAGCGTTGCTCTACCGATGGAATGTCCAGGAGCATGATGACAAAGAGGAAGAGGACAATCACCGCTCCGGCGTAAACCATGACCTGAACGGCTGCTAGAAAGAAGGCGTGCAGCAGCACGAAGAGCCCTGCCATGGAGATGATGGTACACACCAGAAACATGGCGCTGGTCACCGGGTTGCGGGTGAAGGGGTTGGCCACCACCAGCAGACCGCAGATCAGCGTCAGGGCTGCAAAAATATAAAAAAGCAAGGCTTCCATGCATCAACGATTGGCTCGGGACGTTTTCAGTGTGCCGATTGAGCTGCGGCATCCGCAGCCTTTTTGTCCCACTTCTTCACTTCACTGTCTCGGACACCACCTAGCTCAAGGAGCTTGGTCTTGTCGTAAATCATTTCTTCGCGGGATTCTCCTGTGAGGGAGTAATCTTCCTGCAGGAAGATGGCTTCTTCCGGGCATACTTCCTGGCAATAGCCACAAAAGATGCAGCGAAGCATGTTGACCTCAAATTCTGCGGGCTCTTTCTCGATGTTTCCACGCTCCTCATTCACCTCCGGACCTGGAGGAGTGATGCTGATGGCCTTCGGCGGGCAGACAAATTCGCAAAGCTGGCACGAAACACACTTGGTGCGTTCCTTAGAATCCTTCACCAGATAGGGGGCGCCACGATAGCCTTCGGGCACGGTCCATTTCTCCTCCGGGTATTGCATGGTGACCTTCTTTTTGAAGAAGTGGGAGAGCGTCACCTTGAAGCCGTTGATCAGCGTCGGAATGTAAAGCTTTTCGTGCCACTTTAGAGGGGTTCGCTTGATAATCATGGTCAGCCTTCCTATAGGTGTTGCATCCAGAGGATGATAGCGGTTATGATGATGTTGGCTAGGGCAAGGGGAAGGAAACGCTTCCAGCCTAGATCCATGAGTTGATCGTAGCGAAAACGGGGAACCATCCACCGAATCCAAACGAACAGAATCATGAAGCATGCGATCTTACCCAGGAAGATGAGGATTTGAAGAATGCCACCAGTTAAGGTGCTTGCCGTCTCGTTGAGGCCAAAGAAAGGCAGGGTCCAACCTCCAAAGAAGAGGGTGACCATCAGCGCCGAGACCGAAATCATGGCAGCGTATTCTCCCATGAAGAAGAGGGCAAACTTCATCGAGCTGTACTCGGTGTTGTATCCCGAAACCAATTCGGTTTCCGATTCGGGCATGTCAAAGGGTAGTCGGTTGGTTTCGGCAAAGGCCGAAACCAGGAAAATGACAAAAGCGATTGGTTGCTTGAACACCAGCCAGGCACCATCGGCCTGGTAAGCAATGACCTTACCCAAGTTAAGATCTCCAACCAGCATGAACACTGGCACCGCCGCCATGCCCATGGCAATTTCATAGGAAATCATTTGCGCACTGGCTCGGATACCTCCCAGAAATGGATATTTGGAGTTGGAGGCATAACCTGCCAATACGATGCCATACACGCCCAGTGAAACGATACTGAAGGTATAAAGAATCCCCACATTAAGATCCGCAATGACCATGGACTGGCTGCCCATCTTGGAACCAAACGGAATCACTGCCACTGTAAGGAAGGCGGGGATCATGCTGATGGCAGGAGCAAGAATGAAGTAAATCCGGCGAACATGCGACGGGGTGAAATCCTCCTTGAGGATGGCTTTCAAACCATCGGCCATCGGCTGCAAAATGCCGAATGGGCCAACACGGTTGGGGCCAATACGGTCCTGAATCGCAGCACTCACGCGGCGCTCGAGCATGACCGAATAAGCCACCATCGGCATGATGAGGGCAAAGGCCATTAAGACCTTGAATCCACTCCAGAAGAGGAAGTGACCCCAGTGCAATGGATCGTTGATAAAATCAGGTATCATGAAGAGCTCTCTGCTTAGATCTTGATGTCGGCTCCCTGATCACCAATGTCTTTCCAAGTAAGACCACCGAATGCTTCGGTTTGCTGGCTCAGGGCATTGAAGATACCCGGCAGGGTTTCAGGGATGGCTTGACCGGTCAATTCGACGACCCATTCGCGCAGCCACTGCCAATCGGCTCTAGCATCCCCAGGGGCTTCAATGGCCTGCATGAATTTTTGCACGCGTCCCTTTCCGTTGACGAAACTGCCTCGTTTTTCCAGGTGGGATGCCCCAGCTAGGACATAATGGGCAAGTTCGGTGGTCGGGTTGGCAAGAATGTCACTGGCTATCAGCGTTTGGAGTTGCCTCAGCAATGATGCATCAAGCCCTACCTTGGTAGCATCCTCTCCGAAGCATAGCAGGTGCTTGATCTGACCCGAAGCAATTCCCTTTTCGATCTTGGCAATTTGGATGCCCATTTCGCTGAAGCAAAGACCCAAGGTGCGAGCCCCATTACTATTTGGGTTTTTGTCTGCTTGCCTCAAAAGCGCATCTGCTTCTCCGCTGCGAGGCACGCAATCAGTGATTGCCTCAAAGTGCCGAGCCAAGAGTGCGATAAGATACAACTCCTCATTGGTGGCTCTAGCTGAGGCAAGGATTGCAACCGAACCTTTTTCAGCATCGCGAAGTCGATGGTTTAGGGAGCGGAGAATGGTGGGCCAGGTGGCTGCCTTTGTTGCATTTTCTTTCCTTATTAAGCATTGAGTAACACGATCTTTCCGGTGGACCCATTTGTAATTCAAGCGACCTTGATCACAAATCCAGCTGGAATTCACGGCATCGTTGTCACGCGGTTCAAAACGATACACCTTATTTTCTCTAGAGCCCACCGTGATGTTGCACCCCATGGCACAGCCCGTACAAATGGACTTGGTTTCTTTCATGAACCAAACGCGCATCTGGAACCGGAAATCCTTTGAGGTCAGGGCGCCCACTGGGCAAAGGTCAACGGTGTTGAGCGTGTAATTATTGTCAAAACGTTCACCGGGGTAGGCTGCGATGGTGTTGTAGCTCCCTCGATTGACTATACCAAGAGCGTCGTCTCCAGCAATATCGCGACTGAAACGAATGCAGCGTGTACACAGAATGCAGCGCTCATCATCAAGCATTATTCGTGGTCCTAAATCCACTTGCTTGGGTTTGCTGACCTTGGTTTCGACGAACCGACTTTTGGCCTGGCCATGTTCGATTGAATACTCCTGCAATTTGCATTCTCCTGCCTGGTCGCAGATGGGGCAATCCAGCGGGTGATTGATGAGCAGGGATTCAAGGACCGCCTCACGCATCATTTTAGTGTTCTTCGAGTCGGTGTAAATTTCCATGTTGGGTGCCACAGGAGTGGCACAGGCGATCGTACCTCTAGGCAGGGAAGGATCGTAAGGAAGCACGCCTTTCTGAATCACAGCACTTCCATCCTCATTAAGAACAGGTTTGCGATCACGCCCCATGGCCGGCATGCCGACTTCCACTAGGCACATGCGGCAGTTCCCCGCTACCGGCAGCTTGGGGTGATAGCAATAATGAGGGATCTCCTTGTGCACCTGCTTGCAGGCCTGGAGGATTGTTGTGGGAACCGGATTGCCCTGCCAGTCGGGTGTGGTTTTTGGTACTGCGACGCTGACTCCATCAACCTTGACGGTTATGGTTTCGACGTTTTTGGGCTCGGCTTGGGTTTTCTCGATGGCCATTTTAGAAATCAGTGCGTTGGGGCTAGGTTTTCTTTAGCCTGGCTCGTTTCACGGGCGGCCTGGTCGGAGGCTCCACGTGCTTCAAAATCCTCCCTGAATTTCTTAACGAAACTTAAGACGGGCCAAGAGCAGGCTTCGCCAAAGGCACAAATGGTGCGTCCCTGAATGTTGGTGGCAATGTGGGTTAGGTAATCAGCATCTTCCTTTCTTCCTTCCCCTGAAGTCAGTCGATCAAGCGCCTTACTCATCCACAAGGATCCTTCTCGGCAGGGTGTGCACTGGCCGCAGCTTTCGTGAGCGTAGAAGGCTGACACATTGGCTAAAGTTTCCACAATATCAACGCTGTCATCCATCACGATGATCGCGCTTGACCCGGACATAGTTCCTGCGGCCATAAGGGAATCAAAGTCATAGGGCAAGTCCAGCATGTCGACCTGCATTTCCTCCATTTCCCCCTCCTGGTTGGGTCGCTTCATCGTAAAGCTTTCGCCTGCCTTGAGCACTTTGGCCGAGGACCCCCCCGGAATCACAGCCTTGAGACTGCGACCTTCTTCAAGGCCGCCACCAAAGCTTTCATGAAAGATTAGCTCACCAAGGGTGACTTTTCCTACCTCAATTTCGTAATAGCCAGGGCGTTTGACTTTTCCGCTCAGGCTGACGATGCGGGTGCCCGTGTTACGTGGTGTTCCCAGCTTGGAATAGGCACTACCACCCATCTCCATGATGTGTCGCACGGCACAGAGGGTCTCCACATTGTTGACGATGGTCGGGCACATATAGAGACCCAGAACCGCTGGGAAGTAAGGGGGTTTGATACGCGGGTAGGCCCTTTTGCCTTCCAGAGACTCGATCAATCCCGTCTCCTCGCCACAGATGTAAGCACCAGCTCCCCGGTGCACATGGATTTCGAGGTTAAAGCCCGTGCCCAGGATGTCTTTCCCAAGGAAACCCTTGTTACGAGCTTCCTTCAAAGCCTGGTTTAACAACTTGGCGCCCTCTGGGAATTCGCCACGGATGTAAATGTAGGCAAGGTGGACGTCGTTGGCAAAGGAGCTGATGATCATTCCTTCCACCAGCTGGTGTGGGTCTTTGTGGATGATCTGACGGTCCTTGAAGGTGCCAGGTTCAGATTCATCGGCGTTGCAGATAAGGTAAATGGGCTTGCCACTGCGGCGGTCTACAAAGGACCACTTGAGCCCAGCGGAGAAGCCTGCTCCCCCACGACCTCTCAAGCCACTGGTCATCACCTCATCGCGCACCTGTTCCTGAGGAGTTTTGGTCTTGTCCTCATCAGTCGTTACGGGCTGCATGGCAAGAACCTTGCGAAGGGTTTCATAACCGCCATGTCGCATGTAACAGTCGATGTCCGGGGTGTACCCCGGTTCATCCACTTTTTTCAATATGAGTCGAAATTCTTCTGGCATCGAATTCTATGATGGTTGCTTGACTCCAAAGCCTATTTTGAAATACTTTCTCTGCTCCCGCCCTTGCCGGATGGTGTAACGGTAGCACAGCAGTCTCTGAATCTGCTTGTCATGGTTCGAATCCATGTCCGGCAGCCACTACTTTTCTCTACCATTGTTTCCTCTACGGAGGATGGACTCGTGTCAATCATTGTGTTTTTCATGAACATTGGTCCATGATCTGGTCAGCTTTATCAGCGCTGACGCTCTCGTGGAAATCTTCGTTGCACATCATGACAGGAGCCGTCCCGCAGCTGGCCAGACACTCCACAAATTCCACGGAAAATTTTCCGTCCTTGCTGGTTTGCAGCCCATGAACCTTGGGATCGAGCCCCAATTTCTGGCAAAGATGACCGTGTAATTTCCCACTCCCCCCTAAAGCACAGCTGAGCGTGCGGCATACTTTGATCACGTGACGCCCTGCAGGCTCTTGACGAAACATGGGGTAAAAGGTGACAAGTTCGTAGACGTTGATCGGGCGCAGATCCAGTTTTTCGGCAATCCATTCCACCGATTCCTTGGACACGTGACCGAAATGTTCCTGAAAGGCATGAAGTAACATCAGGGAGGCACTGCGTTTTTGTGGATAATGCGAGATGAGTTCCTCCACCTCATCAAGTAGACTCTTTGGTATTTCCAGACTCATCGGTCACTTTCTCCCATAACGAAATCAATGGACCCCAGGATTGCGACGGTGTCGCTCATCATTTCTCCCTTCAACAGGTAGGGAAGCACACTCAGATTTACGAATGATGGGGCGCGGATCTTCATCCGGTGGGGTGTGCCACCACCGGTGCTGTGAATGTAAAAGCCAAGCTCTCCTTTCGGGTTCTCAGCTCCAAAATAAACCTCACCTTCAGGAACCTGAACCCCTTGGGTGACCAGCATGAATTGATGGATGAGTTCCTCCATGCTGCTGAGAACTTTATTCTTGGGAGGGAGGAATGTCTTGCCATCCTCAAGGCTGACGGGGCCGCCAGGCAGTCGATCCAAGCATTGACGGATCAAGCTTGCGCTTTGACGCATCTCCTCCATGCGAACAAGGTAACGATCGTAGGAATCTCCAGTCGTACCCACCGGGACATCGAAATTCAAGGAATCGTAGATCAGGTAGGGATTAGTCTTGCGCAGGTCATGATCGACACCCGAGCCTCTCAAATTGGGCCCCGTGATCCCATAATTAATGGCAACCTCCTTCGGCAGCACGCCTACACCCTGGGTGCGGTCGACAAAAATACGATTGCGGGTCAGCAGAGTCTCGGTTTCGTCAAAATTCTTTTCCACCTCATTAAGAAACTGGCGGAGCTGGTCGATCCACCCCTCAGGTAAGTCGCGTGCCAAACCACCAATGCGGGTGTAGGAGGTGGTAAAACGAGCCCCTGTCAGGGATTCACACAAGTTGTAGATCTTTTCTCGTTCCGTAAAGGTGTGGAGAAAGACGGTCATCGCGCCGACATCCATAGCGAAGGCTCCCAGGCCTAGGAGGTGAGCAGAGATGCGAGCCAGTTCACAGCAAATGACACGAATGTATTGGCAGCGCTCGGGTAAAATTTTGTCGACTCCCATCAGTTTTTCCACTGCCAAGGCGTAGGCCACATTGTTGGCAAGCGGCGCTAGGTAGTCCAGTCGGTCCGTGTAGGGAACAAACTGATTGTAAGTCATGTTCTCGGCGATTTTCTCATCGCCTCGATGCAGGTATCCCACATCTGGAATGGCCTTCGTGATGACTTCACCGTCCAACTCCAGAATGATGCGGAGCACGCCATGGGTCGAAGGATGCGAAGGGCCCATGTTGAGGACAAGTTTGTCGCCCTCCAGACCGCTGCTTTCCTGTGACTTGGATGCCTCAAGACCCGCAAGGGTTTTACCCAGAGTGTCCTTAGTGTTCCATTCGGTGGTTTCGATTGCCATGTTCTTTCAAGTTCTGATGAGCTGCTTCAGTCCTCGTTTTCGAATGTCTTGGCCCGAGGTTCTCGTTGTGTCGAATCGGGTTTGCCCCCGCTGGTGACAAATGGTCCTCCTTCCAGGGGTGCTTTGTCGGTGAAAGCCGTGTCCGGCAGGTCAGTAGGTTTGCCTTCCAGGGGAAAGTCCTTGCGTAAAGGAAAGTAAGGGTAGCCCTCCCACATGAGGATGCGCCTCAAATCTGGATGGTCGGTAAAGCGGACGCCCATCATGTCGTATACCTCGCGTTCATGCCAATCGGCAGTGCGCCAAAGGGAGGTGACCGAAGGCACTTCGCAGGCCTCCTCATCCACTGCAATCTTGAGCCTCAAGTAGGTGTGATGATTCATACCGTAGAGCTCATAAACCACTTCAAACCTGGGATCGCTACCATAGTGATCCACACTGGAAAGATCGGTGAGCATGTCGAATCCAAGCTCATCTTTGGCATAACGGCAGACTTCCAGCAGTTTAGACGCATCAAGGACAGTCAAACTGCATTCCCCGCGAAACTCCATGGGTTCCGAAAGGCTGGACCCCATGGCCTCTTGGAGCATGTCCGCATATTTCCTTGCAGGTGAGAGGCTTTCGTTGCTCATTTACTTTTGGAAGAAAGTCCTACCTACCCTCATGACACGCGTTGGCCTGCCAAGCGGTCGGGTTGTGGCTGCTTGTGGTTTTTGAGAATCCCTCCTTCAAAAAGGGGTTCTTTGGACACTACGTTGTTTTGAAGCTTCATGAGGGCATCCAGAAGAGCTTCAGGTCGTGGTGGACAGCCTGCTACGTACACACTGACTGGAACGATTTTGTCTACGCCCTGTAAAACGGAATAACTGCGATACATACCTCCTGTTGATGCACAGGCCCCCATAGCAATCACCCATTTTGGTTCCGCCATTTGATCATAGATTCGTCGCACGGCGAGAGCCATTTTGTAAGTTACTGTGCCGGCTACTACCATCAGATCCGACTGTCTTGGAGAAAATCGCATGACTTCGGCTCCAAAGCGGGCGATATCGAAGCGGCTGGAGCCTGCGGCCATCAGCTCGATAGCACAGCACGCAAGTCCCATCGGCATGGGCCACAAAGAGTTTTTTCGGAACCAATTCAGAACGGAATCGATTTTAGTGACAATCACATCGCCTTCGATTTTTGTATTGTATCCGACTTCTGTCTGTGATGAGGTCATGAGATTGAGGGAGAGAAGAGCTACAGTTCTTCAGTGGATGCAACCTAACGAGACCTTAATACCGGTTCAAGTGAATTTGTGATTTTTTTCACAAGCGTTGTTGACGAGTCAGGATAGCATTTGGTAGTTATGTCTCGTGATTTGAATGAGTGGTCGGTTCAATGCTTTTGAGGTTTCTGTAAATAACTTTATATTAGCTATTTAGGAAGGCGGAGTAGCCAAGTGGTAAGGCAGGGCTCTGCAAAAGCTCTATGCGTCGGTTCGATTCCGACCTCCGCCTCCACTCCGACTCAAGTTGCGCTTGTAGTCGTTTGCAGTCATTGTATTAGAGCTGTGCACATGTAATTTGCTGAGAAGCTAGTCTAAGGCTTCTATTAAATTAATTTTTAAGGACAAGATTAACTAAATAAACTGAATGTCGGACGTCTTTCCTAAATGGACGAACGGTTTGCCTTGGAAAGTTCTGGTAGCAGTGTTTCTGCTCGCTAGCGCTACCGTTGCATCCATATCATACTATGCTACCCCTAAATATACCCGCGTTGGCTACCAACCGAAACAGCCAGTGCCTTTCTCTCATGCCATCCATGCAGGTCAATTAGGTGTTGATTGCCGCTACTGCCACAACGGAGTTGAGTCTTCTTGGTTTTCAAACGTTCCGGCGGCTTCTGTATGCATGAACTGCCACAATCAGGTGCGCAAAGACGACCCTAAGTTGGCGTTAGTTAGGGAGAGTTATGAGTCAGGAAAGCCCATTCCTTGGGTGCAAGTGCATAAAGTCCCGGACTATGTTTATTTCAATCATTCTGTCCACGTGAACCGCGGTTTTTCTTGTGTTGAGTGCCACGGCCCTGTGAACAAAATGGATGAAGTATATCACGCCAAACCCTTTGGTATGAGTTTTTGTTTAGAATGTCACCGTCAGCCCGAAGAGCGCATCAGGCCCCTGGACAAAATTACAGATCTAGACTGGTCCTGGGAAGATAATGACTCCACTGTCACCAACATTTTAGCGGGTTTGAATGTCAACACTGTGGATGAAGCCAAGGCTAAGATGGTTCATGACTGGCGTGTTGAGTCACTTATAAATTGTTCAGCTTGTCACCGATGAAAAACGACGCAACTTCACCCAAAGAATTACGTGGCCCTGATTATTGGCGCAGCCTGGATCATTTGACAGCTTCTCCGAAATTCCAGCAGTGGGCTGAAAGGGAATTTCCAGAAACCGTTCTGGGTGCGCCCGATGGAAAGTCTCGCCGAGACTTCATGAAAATCATGGGTGCCTCCTTCCTTCTTGGTGGTATGGGATTGACGGGCTGTCGCCGGCCTGAAGAGGCTCTTGTTCCTTTTTCTAAAATGCCTCACCATTATACTCATGGTGTTGCTCAATATTTCGCAACCTCAATGCCTGTTCGTAATTCGGCAATACCTCTGCTTGTTAAATCATCTGATGGACGTCCAACAAAAGTGGAAGGCAATCCCGATGTTGGTGAATGCGGAGGTGGCACAGATTCTTTTGCGCAGGCTTCACTACTTAATTTGTATGATCCCGATCGATCTAGATATTTCCTAAAATCCGGGAAGAAATCGAATCTCGGGGATGCTGAAAAAAACTTGGCAGAAATCAGCAATAAACACAAATCTGACTCAGGGCGAGGATTGCACTTTTTGGTTCAATCGACGAGTTCTCCCAGCAGAATTCGTTTAGAAAAACTGATCAAGAAATCAATGCCAGAAGCCAAATGGTGCGTTTATGACCCAATTGATTTTGAAGGAGCTTCTCGTGGTTATTCTGAGGTATTTGGAAGGTCTATTCGTCCAATCTATCACTTCGACAAAGCCAAGGTAATATTCTCTCTTGACTGCGATTTTCTTGGAACGGAGCAAGATTCTTCTGCTCACATTTATGGTTATACTAAAGGCCGTAAAGTAACAGATGGAGATGATGGGCTTGCTACTACTAACCGCCTCTACTCGGTTGAGAGTATGATGAGCTTGACTGGGTCCAACGCTGACCACCGTTTTAGGGTAACTTCGAACCAAGTTTTTGGTGTTGCTGCGGCTATGATGGACAAGTGCTTTGAGGCACTTGGTAGCTCGGATGAGGATGCAGGAAGTCCTATCCCAGCTCTACGCACTTCATTGAGGGATAAATCTAAAGAGATACCTGAGCATCGCTCCAAAACCGGGTGGTCTGCCAAGTGGATCGAGGAGTCGGTCCAAGATCTGATTGCTCATAAAGGCAATTGCCTCATAGTTGCGGGTCAAAGGCAGCCTGATGCTGTTCATCAGCTTGTTGCAGCTATGAATACATTGCTGGGTAATGTAGACAAAACAATCAGCTTTATTGACCGCGAGCAGCATGATGCGATAACCATTGAAGAACTCAAATTAGCCTGCGATGCAGAGGAAGTCGAAACTCTGGTGATATTGGATGGGAATCCTGTTTATGACGCTCCTGCTGACCTTGATTGGAAAACTGCCCAACGTAAGGCCAAGCACGTCATTCGATTAGGTTATTATGAGGATGAAACCTCGCAAGATGTAGATTGGCATTTGCCGATGACTCATTACCTTGAGTCATGGGGAGACAATCGCTCCAGTAAAGGTTTTTGGTTGCCCGTTCAGCCATTGATAGCGCCGCTTTTTAAGGGCTTTAGCGAAATTGAACTCCTTTCTCGCTTGGCTGGTCAAACCGATACCAAAGGCTATGAAATTGCGCGGTCTACATTAAGAGCAATTATTGGCGATTCCGATTTCGAAGCTCAATGGAAGCAGTGTCTTCATGATGGGCACCATGAGTCCCTCAAAACACAGATTGTTTCGTTGAATGTGCAAGCCTTTGACTGGAGTAAGCTAACCTTACAGATTGGGGAAGCGATCACTGAGGAAGCACAGTTTACCCAGGCTTCTAAGGATGTGCTTGAGGTCGTTTTTCATAGGGATGCAAGCATGGATGATGGGCGCTTTCACAACAATGGGTGGATGCAAGAATGTCCTGACCCTATAACTAAAATCACCTGGGACAATGCCATCCTCATGAGTCGACGCACCGCAGTTGAACTAGGTGATTTGAAAAATGAGGAACTTATTGAGGTTAACCTGGAGGGTCGCAAGTTAACTGGTCCGGTTTGGATACAGCCAGGGTATGCCGATTTTTCACTTGGGATGGCCTTGGGTTATGGGCGTCCTTCACCAGGAAGAGTCGGGAGTCTTGGTGATCGTTCGGTAGGATATAACGCATATTCTTTGAGAGGTACCACCTCGAAAAATTTTACTGTCGGAGGAACTGTTAAAAGGCTCAATAAAACATTCCCCCTTGCTTGTACCCAAGATCATTGGTCCATGGAAGGCCGGGCGATTGTGCGCGAGGCCAATCTCGAGAATTATGAGACCAAGCGTGATTTTGCCCAGAACATGGACCTTGAGGCACACTCCGCCCATATCCCTCACGATGCAGATGGTCAACCTAAGCAAATTTACAAGCATCCTTACACTGCCAGCCCAGAGACCAAAAGCGAAATACATCAATGGGGAATGGCTATTGATCTTAACACTTGTGTTGGATGTACGGCATGTGTAGTTGCCTGTCAGAGTGAAAACAACATTCCAATTGTAGGTAAGGATGAAGTTGCTAACAGCCGTGAAATGCATTGGGTGCGCATAGATCGTTATTATAGTGGTGAGCCAGCTAAAAGGTCCCAGTCTGATAATCTAGTTCACGATGATCAGCAGGCATATGAGGAGTGGATTGACGATGTGCAGGTAGTTCATATGCCTATGTCTTGCCAGCATTGCGAAAGTGCGCCGTGTGAGAGTGTTTGCCCTGTCAATGCCACTGTACACGACCACGAGGGGCTAAATGTCATGGCTTACAATCGTTGTGTCGGGACTCGTTATTGTTCTAACAATTGTGCGTATAAAGTTAGGCGCTTTAACTATTTTGATTATAATAAGCGTCCTCTTGATAAGCTCGATCGTGGCCCATGGAAAACGTTTGTAACTGAGGGCTTTGCTGACCGGCCACAAGATGAGGTTAATCTGGTTGAAATGGCTAAGAACCCTGATGTGACAGTTCGTATGCGAGGTGTCATGGAAAAATGCACTTATTGCACCCAAAAAATTGAGGCTGCTAAGATTGCTCAGAAAATTAAGGCCCGTGACTCTGGCGATATTGAAGTTCCGGATGGAACTATAAAGGCGGCTTGTCAGGAAGCTTGCCCCGCAGATTCAGTAAGTTTTGGGAATTTGCTGGATCCAAATAGTAAAGTGTCGATAGCCAAAAGAAGTCCAAGAAATTATTCGGTTTTGGGTTTTCTGGATACCAAGCCAAGAACTACGTATCTTGCAAAACTTCGGAACCCTAACGAAAAAATGCCTGACTACTTCAAGATGCCATTAAGCACACTTGAGTATAAAAGAGAAATGGGTAGTCCCTTTGAATCTCATGAACATCATACCCATGAAGATTCTCACGGGGATCACGGCCACAATGAAACTCATGCTAGTGAAGACTCAGGAAAAGGGGGGCAACACTGATGGATTCCAACTCCGTGAGCTCTTCAGTCAAGATTGCTGCTCCTCCTAAGGAGCTCGAGCGTGAACCTTTGGTTCTTAATAACCGCCCTCCTTCCTGGATTACGAATCAGGTTGTTGGTATTATCGAAGGTAATACTCCAAGATGGTGGTGGGTTACTTTCATATTCAGCGCATTGGTAACTTTGCTTGTCCCAATATATGTAGGCTACCTCATCAGCACTGGGGTTGGAGTTTGGGGGCTCAATAGTCCGATTGCTTGGGGGTGGGCAATCGTAAACTTTGTTTTTTGGATTGGTATTGGTCACGCTGGAACACTGATCTCCGCTGTTCTATTTTTGCTTAGGCAAAAATGGCGAACTTCGATTAACCGCGCTGCTGAGGCTATGACCATTTTCGCGGTGATGTGTGCAGGAATATTTCCAGGCATACACGTAGGAAGAATTTGGTATGCATGGTGGCTGTTTCCACTTCCCAATTCCAATGGCCCCATCTGGCCGCAGTTCAGATCTCCTCTCCTCTGGGACGTCTTTGCCGTGTCAACTTACTTCACGGTGTCCTTCCTTTTCTGGTACATGGGTCTGATTCCTGATCTAGCGACTATCCGTGATCGCTGTAAAAGCTTTTTTAGTAAGTTCTTTTATGGTCTTTTTTCGCTAGGATGGACGGGCTCAAACCGGCATTGGCGGAATTATGAAAAGGCATATCTTTTACTCGCCGGCCTCTCCACTCCACTAGTGCTATCAGTGCATAGTATTGTTTCTTTTGACTTTGCGGTTTCACAAGTACCCGGGTGGCACACGACTATTTTCCCACCATACTTTGTTGCGGGGGCGATTTTCTCCGGTTTCGGAATGGTCCTTACCTTGATGATACCCCTAAGGTCCATTTTCAACCTTCATGATCTGCTTACCAAACGTCATATCGATTTGATGTGTAAAGTCGTTCTCGCTACCGGGACTATTGTTGGCTACGCCTATGGAATGGAGTTTTTCATCGCTTGGTATGGAGGTAACCCTTACGAAGCTTATTGCTTTCAAAATCGAGCGTTCGGGCCTTACTGGTGGGCCTACTGGATCATGATTTCTTGTAACGTTATCACACCTCAATTCTTTTGGGTTAAGAAGTTTCGAAATAACGTGATTCTTGTTTGGATTCTCTCTATTTTCGTAAATATCGGTATGTGGTTTGAGCGGTTCGTCATTGTGGTTAGCTCCCTGCACCGCGACTATATCCCAGCCAATTGGAGTTATTATTCGCCGACTAAGGTGGATGTCCTCACTTTTGTTGGCACGTTTGGCTTGTTCATGGTGCTATTCCTCCTTTTTATACGATTTCTACCTCTGATTGCCATATCCGAGGTCAAAGGGGTTACTAATTATGCAGACCCACATCATCCCCAAGGGGGGGCTAAAGGAGGTCATCACTAGTCATGCAAAACGCACAAGAATACGGCCTGCTGGCCGAATTTGAGACACCCGCTGAGGCGATGCATGCGGCCGAACAGGTCAGGGATGCTGGATTCACTCGTTGGGATGTGCATACCCCTTTTCCTGTTCATGGAATGGATGATGCCATGGGGTTGAAGAACTCAAAGGTAGGCTGGTTTTCATTCTTTGGTGGAGCTACTGGTTTCACGGCTGGTTATACCATGATCTGGTTTATGAACAGCTTTAACTACCCAATCGTGGTGGGTGGAAAGCCCTTGTTCAGCCCCATGTTTCCCTTCCCAGTGGTGTATGAGATGACGATATTGCTTTCTGCTTTTGGGGCTATTTTCGGTATGCTTTTTCTCAATCGTCTTCCCAAGCTGCATCATCCATTACTCAAGAATTACCGCTTCAAGGGTGCTACAGACGACAAATTTTACTTAATTATTGAGACCTCCGATCCCCGCTACGTTGAGGAAGAAACGCGCGAACTACTTGAATCGGCAGGTTGCAAGCACATGGAGATGGTGGAGGACTGATATGAAATATTTTCTCACGCTATACATACTTGCGATTGTTACTTTAATTGGAGTAGCTGGCTTCCGAGGCGAGATATCTCGCAAACCACCAATTGAGGTCTTTCCGGACATGGATCGTCAGATGAAACTCCGCCCGCAGGAACCCAATGTTACGTTTGGGAACAGTCGAAGTTCTCAACCTTATGTGGAGGGGACCATCTTTCGTGGTATGCCTTACCAAGACGTGCCTACGAATACTGGACGAATCTCTGGTAGCACCAACTGGGTGGAAACGGCGCCTGTCGTATTTACCGACGAACTCATGGCTCGCGGCCAACAGCGTTACAACATTCATTGCCTACCTTGTCATGGTGCTACGGGTGACGGCAAGGGCATCACCAGTAAGTATGGGATGGTCGCGGTAGCTAATTTCCACGACGCTCGTTTGGTTTCAATGACTGACGGTGAAATCTTTAATACTATTACACACGGTAAGGGTTTAATGGGTTCATACGGGGCCAATATAAAGATTGGAGACCGCTGGGCTATCATCGGTTATGTTCGAGCCTTACAACGTAGCCGACTCGCCACCTTGGATGAAGTGCCAGAAAACCAGAAAGTAGTCCTTGAACAAGAATAACTTATGAGTTCTGATTCTCAGTCTTCCTCCAAACCGTCTTTGAGCTTGGCCAAGTTTGCCAACCTACCTAATAAGTTGATGATAGGTGGATTGGTTGGATTGCTCATCGGCTTTTTTGTATGGCATGAACAATTTCTCTACAGCTACCTGACGGCTTTCATGTTCTATTTGAGCCTGATGCTGGGTGGTCTTTTCATTGTGCTGCTCCATCACCTTTTCGACTCGTATTGGATTGTGCCTATTCGAAGAGTTTGTGAGCACTTCGCCTGTCTTGCACCTTGGTTGGGTGCACTAGGTTTGCCTGTTATTCTAATTTTTTCTAAAAGCATTTATCCATGGATGGCCATTGAGGATCCGCATTCCGATCATGCCCTGCATGTGAAGTATGCTTTGTTCAATCCATATGCCTTTTGGGTTGTCTCAATCCTGTTGTTTGTGGTTTGGACTTGGCTAGCAAATAGTTTGCGAAAGCATTCTATTGCACAAGATGAAACCGGGGATGCTAGCCATACCAGAGCAATGCGCGTTTACGCTGCTATTGGTATCCTTATTTTTGCCATCACTCTTACTTTGGGTGTGATCTACTGGATGAAATCCTTAGAGCATCAATGGTTCTCCACCATGTATGGGGTTTATTACTTCGCTGGCAGTGTCTGGACCACCCTTGCCACCATCTATGTAATCACTGCGCTTTTGCAACGTACTGGGCACTTAGCACCCGTAGTGCGTGATTCGACCTACAAAGACATGGGAACTTTGTTTTTTGCCTTCACTGTCTTTTATGCCTACATCCACTTTTCCCAATACTTTCTTATTTGGAACGCCGCTATTCCGGAAGAGACCTTCTGGTATGTCAAACGTGAAAATGGAACTTGGTGGTATCTCGGCATGCTGCTCATCTTCGGCCACTTTTTCCTGCCATTTCTCGCGATGCTGCGGATCGATGTGAAGAAAAGCTTGACCATTATGGGGCCGCTGGCTGGGTGGGCCTGGTTGATGCACTACGTTGACATGACCTTCAATATCAAACCTGTGATGGACCCTAATGGAGGTAGTATCAGTTTCGGTGGTATCGTGCAAAGCCTGGCTGCCATGGCATTCATTGGCGGTGTGCTTGCTAAGCAGTTTCTCAAATCATTTGCGCAACATGCGCCATTTCCTCAGCGCGATCCTCGTATCGCAGAGACTATGGGCGTGCATGTCGAGCTGGAATCCGAGGCAGAAGCCAAGACCTAATCCGTTTAAGCCTGACCTCAATTTAAGATTACGATTTTAGATTAAATTCTCACACTTCATGAAAAGACTCTTACCTTCTCGATACCTGAGACGTTCTGAATCCGGTGAAGGCTTTTTTTCCTTCATCCTGATCCTGGCGACCTTTCTGGTTATTGCTTTCGTCATTCGTCAAGTAAAGGATACGATTCGGCCCGAGGCGATCGCTGCCGTGCGGACGGAAGCGCGTGTCAAGAATCTTGCAGGTCTTGAGCAATCGGCCCAAGAAGCACTTGGCTCATACGCCTGGCAGGACAAGGACAAAGGGTTTGTTCGTATTCCGATTGAGCAGGCAATGTCATTGACCGTCACGGAGTGGCAGGATGCAGGCGAGGGAAGGGCTGAATTGATAAGCCGCATGGAAAAAGCTACTGCTTTGCCGCCGCCAGCCCCTGAAGAGCCCAGTGCATTTGAGTAATCCCGGAAGAATGAACGGAGCTGATTGCTAGATTTGCCAATACCATGGAAGAAAACCCAACTTCAAAATCCATTTCTGATCAGAAGGACATTGATCGCAGTTATCATTTCCCCACCTTGCTCTTGGTGACCAAGGCTGCTGGATGGTTGCTGCTCTCCACCCTTTTCTCATTGGTGGCATCGATTAAGATGCACTCACCTACTTTTCTCTCCAATTGCCCTTGGGTTACTTACGGAGTGTTGTTACCTGCAGCGCAAAATGCATTCATTTACGGATTTGCCCTGCAAGCCGGTTTTGCGGCGATGCTCTGGATGACCATGCGCTTAGGCCAAGTCAAACTTCGAGGGCCTGGGTTCCTTTTTCTTGGCACGGTTCTTTGGAATATCGCCCTGTTGGTGGGTATTTTGGGATTGATGGGGGGTGGTCAGAGCGGCTACGCCTTTCTGAGCATGCCCGGATTTGTGTATTCCATGCTCTTCACGGCCTACGTCCTCATTGGAGGTATGACCCTTTTGACCTTCTTCAAGCGCCCTGCGCGCGAAATTTACCCCTCACAATGGTTTATTTATGCCAGTCTTTATTGGTTTCCGTGGATTTTGACTGCGGCCAGCTATGCACTCTTTGCTTCAGAGCCAGCTCGCGGAGTCGCCCAGGCAGTGATTCATGCTTGGTATGCTTCGGGCATGACTACCATCGTGTTGGGCTTCGTGGGGATTGCACTGCTTCAATATTTGGTGCCTAAACTGACTCGTCGTGATTTGCATAACAGCAACCTTTCGGCTTTTGCTTTCTGGGTTTTGCTCTTGTTTGGTGGATTTACTGGGTTGCTCCAGGCTCAGGCTCTTCCGGCATGGGTAGGAACACTGAGTGGTGTATGCAATGGTTTCGTGGCCTTTGCCTGGATCGTTTTAACAGCCAACCTTTGGAAAACGCTCCAAGGTGCAGGTGCCCAAAGCAGCGATCCTCTTGCTCTGAATCTCGTTCGGCTGGCGGCCCTCTGTGGTCTTCTTGGGGCCCTCCTCAATTTTTGGGGATCGCGTCCCGGTATGGCCGAAACCGTTCAGTTTACTTTGTATGTGCAGGGAGTTTACTGGCTTCAGCTCTTTGGTTTTGTCGGCACCCTGTTGCTTGTGGCCGCTTATCACTTTTTGCCTCGCGTCAGTGATCAGGAAAATGCCTTGTCCGGGCCTTTTGGATGGAAATCGATCATGGCGCTTTATGTATCCGGCTCCATTCTGGTTAGTCTGGTCTACCTGCTGGGAGGATGGAAACAGGGCAAGGCTCTGGCTGATGCCAGCCGTTCTTTCCTTGAAGTTCAGTCTGCGGCCATGTCGTTCATTCGCGTCAGCACAATCGGCGAGCTGCTGGTGTTCCTCGCTGCCGCCGTTCTGACCCTCAATTTGACGCGCAGCCTCGTTTCCTATCTCGTAGGATATGTCGCATGCTGTTGCAACTGCAAGAATGAGTCTGCGCAATAAGTCCTAAAGGTTTTCGATCATGCAAAAAGGATATCAACTTTTCTTTGCCATATTAGCCGTCATGGTGGTTTCCTGGTTGGGGCTGGTGGTTTTCCCCCAGGTTCAGTTGGGCAATCAATCGACTCGTGAAGTCAAGGAGATCGGTAGACACTACCCTACCGAACCCGGATCCTTGGTGCTCAATGGGCGCAAAGTCTACCAGCAGGCTGGATGTGTGAGCTGTCATACCCAACAGATTCGCCAATCGGGTTATGCATTTGATCTGGTGCTGAACGAAGTGGGTGATTTTCCTGAATCAATTTCCTCCAAACTGGTCGAAGCTGGCAAGGCGGCTGGGGTTCAAGTAACGAACGAAAAGGCGCAGGAACAAATGGCCAACCTGCCATCCACCTTTCTCGAGAGAGTCGATTTTGCAGTGGCTCAGGAAGTGCTACAAATATTCAAAGACAGTGGAGCTAAGGTTGCCCCTAACATCCTTCCACTGGGTTCGGACATCGAGCGTGGCTGGGGTCCGCGACAAACTGTAGGCTTGGATTATCTGTATGACCAACCCCTCTTGATGGGACAACAGCGTTTGGGGCCTGACTTGGCCAATGTGGGTGCCCGATTGAACGATCGGCAATGGCATCTCAAACATCTGTATCATCCTCGCAGCGTGGTGACCAAATCTTCCATGCCAGCCTACACTTACTTGTTTGATTTACAGCCCATCGGTGAGCAACCTTCCCCTCATGCACTGGCACTCGAAGGGGATTATGCTCCTGAAGAGGGGATGGAAGTCGTGCCAAAACCAGAGGCTCTTGCCCTGGTGGATTATCTATTGAGTTTGAAAATTGAAAATCCTGTGTTTGAAGCGCCCTACATGTTCACTCAAGCCGAGTCGGGTGAAGCCAACAACGTTGAAATGGAGCAGGCCCAATGAGCAGTAAGTCCAAGAAATCGAATCAGTCCAAGAAATCCAGCAACGATCGTGAGCCGGGTGTGAGCAAGGCCCCGATCAGTGTGATCTTTTTTGTGGTGACAGTCCTCCTGGCCTATTGGGCCATGATGGAATTGAACACGCGGGCGGGTGGTTTCAATCGATATGTTTATGGGCCCTACGAGTCCTACAAGGTCGTGGAAGCCGTGCAGCCTGGAAGTGGAGATGACCCGATCAAGCGTGGGGCCAACATTTACCGTAATATTTGTAGCCCTTGCCACCAGGCCTCAGGAATGGGGGCTCCTGGGCAGTTTCCGCCCCTTGCAGGGTCTGACTGGGTGAATGTTGAAGGGCCCAATCGCATGCTGCGTATTGTGCTCAATGGTCTCAATGGTCCCATTGATGTCAATGGAGAGACATGGAATGCCGTCATGCCGGGCTTCGGAGACGTGATCGCAAGTGATGAAGACCTTGCTGCCGTGATTTCCTACGTCCGCAACAGCTGGACCAATGAGGCAAGTATCTGTACGCCGGAAGAGGCCGCAGCGGCCCGAGCTGATAGTGGAGACCGAGGCAGGGCATGGACGGCCACTGAACTCCTTGCTCTCCCCTTGGAGGTTCAGTAGAGGATGCTCTATGGATCGACGATCGGACGCTTTATTTGATACTCTATCGGATGAGATCGATCCTTGCCTCTATCACGATTGATCATGAAAACCCGCGTGGGCATCGGTTATGACGTCCATCGTCTCGTAGAGGGTCGACCCTTGGTTCTGGGGGGCGTAAGGATCGAACACTCCAAAGGGCTCGATGGGCATTCGGATGCGGATGTCGTCCTTCATGCGTTGTGCGATGCCCTTTTTGGAGCCCTGGGCGAGTCTGACATTGGACAATTTTTTCCCAACACCGATCCACGTTGGAAGGGGGCTCCCAGTACCGTTTTTCTGGAAGAAGCTGCTCGGCATGTCTCGATGCACCAGGCGGTCCTGGTGAATGTGGACATCACCATTATTGCAGAAGAACCCAAGGTCAACCCGCATGTTGCCGACATGAAAACCTCTATTGGTCAAAGTCTGCAACTCCACTCCAAGCAGCTCAGCATCAAGGCCACGACCAATGAGCGCATTGGATTCATCGGGCGAGGGGAAGGCATTGCGGCCATGGCCGTGGTCAGCCTCGAAGTCCCTGATACCAACTTTTGCGAATAGAAAGATTTTACCGCTTCCTTGCCGGGGCATCGGTGAGATGGCAGCACCTGAAGAATGCTTCCGACCAGGCAAGCGTCATTTGCTCGCCGAAGCCAATCGTTCTCTCAGCAGGGTCTTTTTCACTTTACCTGTCGCAGTGCGAGGGAGTTGATCCACGAAATGAAATTGTCGCGGAATTTTGTAGGCAGCCAATCTTGGTTTTAGATAGGTCGTTAGTGCGGCGGTGTCTGCTGCGTATCCTTCCTCCATGACCACAAAGGCCACCGGTTGTTCTCCTTTGCGTGCATCGGTCGTTCCAATCACCGAGGCCTCCTTGACTCCCTCAAATTGATAGAGATGCTCTTCGATTTCTCTGGGATAGACGTTGATGCCGTTGACCAGCAGCATGTCCTTTTGCCGGTCTGTCACAAACAGGAAGCCATCGGCGTCGCGATGCCCCATGTCCCCCGTTCTCAGCCAGCCATCCTGCAAGGTGCTCCGAGTGGCCTGCGGGCGCTGCCAGTAGCCTTTCATGACATTCTTGCCGCGTACCCAAAGTTCTCCAACCTCCCCATCTGGAAGCGGATTTCCCTGAGTATCCATGATGGCAACCTCGACCTCCTTGATGGGGATGCCGATAGAACCTGCCTTGGTGGGGCCATGAATGGGATTGAGTGTGACCACAGGGCTCGCTTCACTGAGGCCATAACTCTCAATGATGGGGGCCGGTGAGATTCGATTGAATCGATTCAGGATTTCCACAGGAAGGGGTGCCGCTCCGCTGATGCACAGGCGAAGGGAAAGAGACGGAAGTTGCATGGAAGCCAGGGCGCGATACAGCGGAGGGATGGCAGGCAAGATGGTGGCCTGATGTCGGCTGATCTCCTGGATCACTTGCTTTGCGGGATGAAGGCTTTCCAGCATTACGATGCTCCCTCCGTTTTGCAGGGGCAAGAGAACCCCGACTGTCAGCATGAAACTGTGAAAGAGTGGGAGAACTACTGCGACCCGATCTTCGGGCGTGGTTTCCATGGTGGCAGCGCAACTGGCAGTGTTGTGAAGCAAATTCTCATGGCTGAGCATGGCGCCTTTGGGTTGTCCGGTCGTGCCACTGGTGTAGATCAGGACAGCAAGATCATCGGCTTGAGCCGAATAGTCGGCATCGTCGGCATGCTCAGCCTGGATTTTCGGAGGAGAAAGCTCCAAGGCCAGTCCCTTGTCCCACCATGAGGTTGCGCTTCCCAAGCGCGGCATGGAGGACCAGGCCTCAATGCGGTCGGCATCACTGAAAACCACCTTGGCTTGCGCATCCTTCAGAATGCCATCGGCTTCGGGAGGTGTCAGGAAATGATTGAGTGGGACGGCAACCGCTCCTGATCGTAGAATCCCTATTATGAGAATAATGAACTCCGGACAGTTCCCCATCCATAGGGCAACGCGATCTCCAGGGGCGATCCCCTCTCTTTGGAGCAGGTGGTTTTTGACGTGGCCCGCATGTTCCCATAGCTCTCGATAGCTAAAGACTTGGTCCCCAAAAAAAAGGGCCGGTTTGTCCTCATATCTACCGACCGAATCCGCCATCATGGCTGCCAAATGCATGCAAGCATCTTGGAAGGATCACAGCAAGTGGCCAAGCATTTTGCTTTTCAAACCATGACATCGTTCTTAAAACCTTTCCCTTTAGATGACCTCTCTTCCAAGCAAATCAACTCCTGGGCCTCGTGCCGCCGGCCGGTCAGCGCTGAGCGACCCGACCGGCACCTTGAGCAGTGTCATGAAGGCGGTCTCCAAAGTCACCGAGATTGTCCTGGATACTGAGGCGGACAGCATGCACGCCTACCCGGAAAAAGTGTGCTTGATCCAGATTCGGATTGGAGAGCAAAGCTGGCTTCTGGACCCGCTGTCGGATCACGATCTGGGTCCGTTGATGAAGGCCCTCTCGCGGAAAACCTTGCTTTTTCATGCCGCGGACTATGACCTCCGTTTGCTTTTTCGGCGCTATGGTCTTAAACCATGCAGGATTTTCGATACCATGTGGGCCTCCCGGATGGTGGGGCATGAACGTTTTGGGTTGGAGTACATGGTTCGGCATTATTTTGACATTCAGCTAGAAAAAGGACCGCAAACGGCCAACTGGGGGCTGAGACCCTTGACGCCAGAAATGGAACGCTATGCGTTCAACGATGTCTTGCACCTCATGCCTTTGGCCAAACTTTTACGTGAGCGTCTTGAGGCGCTCGGACGCCTGAGCTGGGTGGAACAAATCTGTGAACGCCTCATCGACCAGGCCTGCGAGCCAGAGCCTGATTTGTCAGACACTCAATGGCGTCTCAAGGGGAGCCATCGGCTTGGTCGGCGAGCCCTTGCTTTTCTGCGAGCCATCTGGCATTGGCGTGAGGTGGAGGCGGTTCGAAGCAATCGTCCACCCTTTTTCATCCTGGCGCATGACACGGTGGTGCGCATGGCTGAAAGTGCTGCCAACGATCTTCCGTGGCGGGAGATGATTCCTCGAAGGATGGCCATGCGGCGTCGCAAATTGCTGGAGCAGACCATCAAGGAAGCCAAGTCACTTTCCCCCAAGGCATTCCCAGAACGCCTCAAGGCTAAGCGCTTTCGCGCCTCCGATGCCGAAAAAGCCCGAGCCGATCAGCTGAAAGAGGTACGTGACAAGGCAGCGGAGAAGCTTGGCCTGGACCCCTCTGTTATTGCCAGTCGAGCCATGCTCACCCGCCTGGGTTTGGAAGAAGGGTCCGCTTGGAAGGAGCTCATGCCTTGGCAGAGGGATCTTCTGGATCCGCGATGAATCCATCCTCCAGTCTCTGGTAGCAGAAGCCCTTGAGGTATTGCGTCTCAGGAATGGAGGGGACGACAGGATGATCGGCGGGTTGCCCAAAGGATGCCACTCTTCTCAAAATCCAGCGATTGTCCATGGCCGCCTGGATCACCGATGACTCAAAGGCTTGTGCATCGATGTGGTGGGAGCAACAAAAGGTTGCGAGCAACCCACCGGGTTTGAGCAACCGCATGGCTCGCAAATGGATTTCCTTGTACCCGCGCATGGCATCTCCCATACTGCGTCGGTTTCGAGTGAAGGAGGGAGGGTCGAGGATGATCAAGTCAAAGAGCGAGTCAGCATCAGGTTCTTTGCTATGTTCCTTCAGCCAGTCGAATACATTGCCATGGATCCACTCACAGCGTGGCTCCAAATCATTCGCTCGAGCGCTTTGGTCCGCCGCCTGAAGGGCCTCCTGGCTTTGGTCAATTGCGATCACTTTCGACGCTCCTGCTTTGGCACAGTGCAGTGCAAATCCGCCCATGAATGTGAAGGCATCCAAAACACGGGGTGCCTTCATAGAGGCCGTGAGCTCTCCCAAACGTTGATAGTTTTCATACTGGTCGATATAAACGGCGGTTTTGTGCCCCTGATCCAAGGGAATGTCCCATTCCAGACTGTTCATTTCGACCCTGACCGAGTCCCCAAAGGAACTTCCTTGTTTTTGATACAGCACCGACTTACGGGGCTCCAGGCCCTCCATCGAGCGGCCGATGGAATCATTGCGTTCGATGATCCGAGAAGGCGCCATGACCTCCACCAGGGCCTCGGTGATCATGGGAAGCCGTTGATCCATGCCCAGCGACGTGGT
>CACEMW010000036.1:0-28511 GCA_902560705.1 uncultured Verrucomicrobiota bacterium | reverse complement strand
TCAACGGCTTTGAGGGAGGATTTTGGACCCTCTTTTGAAAAAATCACGCCGTGACAATCCATCAGTGACGGCCTCGCATGCGCATAGCGAAATTCTTCCGAATGCTTTCCCTCATTTTCGAGTCGTAATATTCGATGGGGTTGTAGTCATCGGTGATGAGGACCCCATTTTCCGGTCGAGCCGATGCCGTGTTTTTCCAGGCAGTTTCGACCAAAGGTTTGATTTTCGGATGAACCTTGGAAAGGTCCATTTCTCGAAGCACTTGAAGCACATTTTTGGGAGAAGCGACAAAAAACACATTTCCACGCGTTCCGTCGTGAATGACCAGTGACCCAAAGACCGATCGTAGAGTCTTATCCAGGGATGCCATGAAAAAATCTTCTCCCTGGCTGAAGTTGCCAAAGGCATTGATCACGAGTACGGCATCCTGTTTCATTCTATGGCGCATACTCTGAAAACACTCCTGGCTCATGAGGTGTGAAGGGGAGCTATCACCTAGAAAAGCATCGAGTATCACTACATCGTATTGGTCTTTCGACGCGTTGAGAAAATGTCGCCCATCCCCAATGGTCAGATTGAATTGGCTTGAGTCCAGACCAAAGAAACGTTCGCCTACCTCAACCACTCCTGGATTGATTTCTACGACATCCACTTTGGCTCCTTCTTCTGCCCATTGCATCGGTGCGATGCCGACCCCCAGGCCGATACAGAGAATATTCTGCGGGTTGGGGTGGTAGGCATGGGCCAGCCCATGGAGCATGTAGGTGAAGACGGTCAAGCTCTGCTCTGCCTTGGGGTCATAGATATTCTGTGTCAGGTAGTCATTGAGATAGTAACGCACATCTCCTGAAGGCGCATCTACCACCTGCATGAGACCAAAATTGGAATTTTCTTGATAGAGTGTTTTGCCAATCGCCGGAGACCTTCGGCTCTCATCATCCATGGATCCAAAAGCCATGCCCGCTCCTGCAAGGAGCCCGGCCAAGATGGGGCCCTTTGGGGTGGAGGAAGTCTTACGGGTCAAAAAGAAAATGGCTACCAGCGCCAGTTCCAGTAACACCACGAGCATCATCGTCGTGCTGTTGGGGGCAAGCGGAATCAATACGTAGCTGATAAGCAGGGTTCCAATAACGCTCCCGACCGTACTGATGGCCGAGAGTCGCCCTACTTGAACTCCCAGGTTTTTGCTTTGGGCATGAGTGACCCTCACAAGAAACGGCACAGTAACCGCAAGGAGGGTCAGGGGGATGAAAAAAAGAAACAGCGCCACCAAGACTGATCCGAGGGCAAGTTCAAAGCCCAGGAAAAAGTAGGCCACCGGCTCCAGCACAAGGGTGGCAAATGCCAGATAGATGGCCGCTCCCCCCATGCAAAGAAACAAGCCATCAAGCTTGGGCTTTTGGTCGGCAAGCCAGCCACCAAAATAATAGCCGCACGCCAGAGAGATTAGGGTTGAGGCAATCTGAGCCGTCCAAACGAAGTGGGAGGTGCCAAAAAAGGGAGAGAGCATCTTGGCCCCCAGGATCTCAATGATGAGAATCACTCCACCATTGATGGCTGCGGTTAGATAAAGAAACCGCCCCACCGAGTAAGTATGGGATGTCTCTTGTTGGGAAGGTGCCGTATCACTCACGCGTTTTTTCTAAGGCTTTGGAGACTCAAAATCAAGACAGCCTTCGCCTCTTACCACACGCCGGGTAAGTATATCGCAAGGAAAACACTTGAACCGTCGTTTGCAGGTGGTGTTATTCACGGTAATGGCTAGAAAATCATCCATCTTGAAAGTGCAGGGTGTGGTCGATGCGATTTGGAACCAGCTTGATGACAGGCTGGCCATTGATCGTCGAGCCATGGACGTTTTTCGTTGGGCATTGGGGTGCCTGCTGGTGCTCGAGTTTGGTGGGCGGATGATGGTGGTCGAAGGGCTTCTATCGGATCAAGGAGTGTTTCCATTCGAAATTTGGCAGACCTTTCCGCATGCCACCTGGCCATGGTTTAGCTCGATCCTTGCCCTATCCAGTTCGACTCTGTGGGTCTATGCTTGTCTGAGCTGTGGGATGGTCTGTTCGTTGATGCTGATCTCTGGCAAACAGCTACGCTGGCTACCTTGGGTCTTGCTGATTCTTTTGCATTCTCTTCAGGCCAGGAATCCATGGACCAACTACGCAGCCGACAAACTCCTGTTTTTGCTGCTCTTTTGGGCCTGTTTCGTATTTGCGGTTCAACCGGATGAAAACGGCCCCGCGACTCGATGGATGGGTTTTCCAGCGTGGGGGCTTCGTCTGCAGTTGTGTGTTCTTTATCTTTTTTCTGCGGCACGCAAGAGTGGTTCCACTTGGGTGGAAGGTACGGCTGTCCGGTATGCACTGGAGATCGATCAATACAGCCAGCCTTTGGGCAAGTGGTTGTTGGAAGGACCCATGATCTGGCTCCAGATGCTCACCTGGATCACTCTTTTGGTAGAATGGTTTGGCCCCTTGATGCTGCTGGCACGATCCGTCCGCATACGATGGATGGGTGTTGCAAGTTTAGCCTTCCTTCAGTTGGGCTTTCTACTGACCATGGATTTGGGTTGGTTTCCCTGGGTGTGTCTTCTTGGTTTGTTGCCCCATGTGCCGTTTTCTCATCGTAAGGAGGGGATTAACCCCCTTGAGGTGAACGTCCATGCATGGGGGATTAGCACCCGTGTAGCGGGCTGGATGGTTCTGTGGATGCTTCTTTGGAATTTTGCCATGAACTTTACCTATCCCGACACGCTCAAGTCCCGCCTTCCCTCGGTGTTGAGCCGGGGCATCGAATGCCTGAGAATGGATCAATATTGGGGAATGTTTTCCCCAAACCCAATGATTCATGACGGATGGTTTGTCATCGCTGCCACGCTATCGGATGGGGAAGTGGTGGACTTGCTGGACCCGATGCGCAAGGAGGTGTGGGAAAAACCCCTTCATGTGCCTGCCACATTTCCTGGCGATCGCTGGCGGGAATTTATGATGATGCTCTATGACTATCCGGATCAGGCGCGCTTGTGGTCTTTGGTGGCAAAATGGTTTCAGCATCGATGGGAGCAGGCACATCCCGGCCAGTCAGGAGTGACGAGCATTCGTGTCGTCTACATGATGGAGAAAACCTTGCCTGAGGGAGTTGCTTCCCCGGAAAAAGAACAGCTATGGCCTGAGGACCCGTCAGGTCAGGGTTCATCTGAGCCAGGGGAAGGGTGAAGAGCAGGTTTTTTCTCCCATCAATGACCTTCCCATGCGAGACTGAATGCAGACTATATGAAGGATACCACTTTCCACGGATGCCTGCCTGCCTTGATGACTCCCTGCGATGCATCGGGTCAGCCGGACTATCAGAACTTGGTTCAAACAGCTCAAGGCTTGGTGGAAGCTGGGATGTCGGGGGTCGTCTACTGCGGATCTATGGGAGACTGGCCACTTCTGGAACACCATCAGCGTCAGGAGGGGGTCCAAAAACTGGCCCAAGCCGGTATTCCGGTGGTTGTTGGCACTGGAGCCCAGAATACCCGATTGGCTGTCGAGCATGCTCGGCATGCTGCCGAAGTAGGGGCCGCAGGTTTGATGATGATTCCTCGCCTGCTCTCCAGAGGTGCCAGCCCTGCGGCCCAGAGGGATCATTTTGGTGCGATCTTATCCGCTGCGCCCGACTTGCCGGCAGTGATCTACAATAGCCCGTATTACGGTTATGAGACTCGAGCCGACCTCTTTTTTCAAATGCATGCAGAGCATGCCAACCTGGTTGGATTCAAGGAATTCGGTGGAAGGGCATCCCTCACTTATGCCGCCGAACATATCACTGGATCCGATCGTGGTTTTTTTCTACTGGTGGGGGTGGACACCCAAGTGGTTCATGGCTTCCTGCGTTGTGGAGCCGTTGGGGCCATCACCGGTATCGGCAATGCCCTCCCAAGGGAAGTGCTGCATTTGATTTCGCTTTGTCGCATGGCCACTCATGGGGACCCACAGGCAAGAGCCTATGCCATGGCCCTGGAGGAGGCCCTTGGCGTAATCTCATCGTATGACGAAGGTCCAGACCTGGTGCTTTATTACAAGTATCTCATGGCACTCGAGGGACACGAAGGTTACGAGAACCATTTCAATCCCACCGATGCGCTCACTCCCAGCCAACAATCGCAAGCGCATGCTCAGTGGAAGATGTTCAAGGCTTGGTGGTCTCGGTGGGAAGGCGCAAGTTATCAAGGCCATGACTGAAGTTTGAGTTGCTCGGATCCAATCATGACTTCCTTGCCGGCGACATATGGGGATGTGCGAGTGATGGAATCTCACACTGAGGGAGAACCGACGCGAGTCATCCTCTCGGGAGGCCCAGACCTGGGGGCCGGCACTATGCGAGAGCGTGCGCTGCGGTTTGAACAACATCATGATGCTTTTCGCCGCTGGCTCATGCTCGAACCAAGGGGGGTGGATTATCTGGTAGGGGCCCTGTTGTGTCCACCGACCTCGGATCATCAGGCGGCGGGGGTTCTGTTTTTTAATAATGTAGGTCTGCTCGGTATGTGCGGACATGGAACCATGGGCGTGGCGGTGACCTTGGCTCAACTAGGACGCATCCAGCCGGGCATGCACCGTCTGGACACTCCGGTGGGGCCTGTATGCTTCGAGTTGTTCGACAATCACCGGGTGGCAGTGGATAACGTTTCCAGTTGGCGTCATAGGCATTCGGTGGTGTTGGATGTCCCCTCGATTGGACGTGTCACAGGTGATATAGCCTGGGGTGGTAATTGGTTTTTCCTAACCGAAGACTGCCCGATTCCGATCGCATCGGATCAACTTCTGGCCCTGTCGCGCTACGCCCAGGCCATTCGCGACCATCTCGATGAGCATCGGATCACCGGAGAGGATGGAGGAATCATCGACCATGTGGAGTTGACCAGTCCTGTGCTCGGGCAAGCCCGCACAGGCCGGAATTTTGTTCTCTGCCCGGGTGGCGCTTATGATCGGTCTCCCTGTGGGACGGGAACCAGTGCCAAACTGGCCTGCATGGCGGCTGACGGGCGCTTGAACGAGGGAGAAGTCTGGATCCAGGAAAGTGTGATCGGAAGCCGCTTCGAGGCCACTTTTCAGCAACTAGAACACGGACGCATCCTGCCCCGTATCGTGGGGTCTGCTTACGTCTTTGGTGAATCCACGTTTCGTTCCCACCCAATGGACCCCTTCGTGGCTGGTCAATACCGCTCTTCGGATGATTCCTCACGGTAAACATATCCTGATTCTGGGCGGTGGAGTCATTGGTGTCGCCTGCGCCCATTATCTCTATCAGGCAGGCTATCAGGTCACGGTGATCGATCAGCACGCGATTGCAGGGGCTTGTTCCCACGGGAACTGTGGGTATGTCTGTCCCAGTCATGTGCTGCCTTTGACAGAACCAGCAGCCATCGGCATTGCGCTTCGATCGCTCTTTAATCCTAACGCGCCCTTCTATGTGAAGCCCACGCTGGATCCAGAAACATTGAAGTGGTTCTGGCAATTTGCCAAACGGTGTCGACACAAGTCCATGATCGCATCGGGCCGTCCCCTCAAGGCGATTCTGGATGCTTCCATGGCAGCCTACCACCAGCTCGTCAAGGAGGAGGGGTTGAAGTGTGAGTGGAGAGATTCCGGCCTGTTATATGTGCTTCGATCTCAGCGTGCCATGGCTGACTTCGCCACAACAGACCAGTTGCTGACCCGGGAATTCAATGTTTCTGCTCGCAGAATCGAAGGGCCTGAACTTTGTTCGCTCGATCCCTCCCTCAAGCCAGGTCTGGCAGGGGCCTTCCTCTACGAAACCGACACCATGCTGCGCCCCGATCGTTTGTGCCGGGAATGGCGTGAACGGCTGATGTGTCGAGGGGTTCGCTTTGTCGAATCATGCGCAGTGCTTTCCGCCGAAAAAGAAGAGGATGGCATTGAGTGTGTCATCACCTCCAAGGGGCCGATGACAGCAGATGGATATGTTCTGGCCACGGGTGCAAGAAGTGGTCAACTGGGCCACCTCTTTGGATGTTATCTGCCGATTCAACCTGGCAAGGGCTACTCTGTGACCATGCCGCGCCCTGCCATTTGCCCCAGCTATCCCATGCTTTTCCCTGAGCATCGTGTGGGCGTCACGCCTTTTCAGGAGGGGTATCGGCTTGGCTCCATGATGGAATTTGTGGGATTCGACAAGCAGATCCCCTCTTCACGAGTGGAACAACTCAAACGTTCGGCCGAACCCTATCTGAAGCAGCCTCACACCGATGGTCAAAGTGAGACTTGGTATGGATGGCGACCGATGACTTGGGATAGTCTGCCTGCTATTGGTCCAGCCTCTGGTCTAAGAAATGCTTACGTGGCTACAGGGCACAACATGCTCGGATTGAGTATGGCTCCTGCCACCGGCAAAATGATTGCTGCGATGATTGCCGGTAAGGGCCCGGAGCTGGATCCTTCTTCCTTTGACCCAGCCAGGTTCGCTCGGGCTTGAAAGCTCTTATTTTTCGCGCTTCAAGGGCTTGGAGCGTTTCGTCTCCTGCATTAATGTGAGCCTCATGAAATGTTTTCACTCCTTGCCTACGCTCCTGCTCAGTATTTTTTGTGTGGCTGAGGCATGGGCGGATTCCGCAAGCAAACCCAATATCCTCATGATCCTGGTGGATGATCTGAAACCTGCTCTGGGATGTTATGGGGATCCTCTCGCTCGTACTCCTTACATGGATCGCCTGGCTGCCAGTGGCATGCGTTTTGAAATGGCGTATTGCAATCAGTCGGTTTGTGCTCCTTCCAGAAATCATTTGATGCTTGGGAGTCGTTCGACTTCTCTTGGCATCTACGGCCTGGGACGGCATTTTCGAGATGCTTGGCCAGAGGCTCAGACCATACCTCAATTTTTTCGCAGCCATGGGTGGACGGCAGAATCCTTCGGCAAGGTGCTGCATACCGGTCATGGGAATCATGATGATGCGCTCTCATGGAGCCGCCCGCCATATATGGACAAAGTCGTCGAATACCTCTTACCGCAAAGTACTGAAGGAGGTCAATTGACTCGCGAAGAAGCCTATTTTTCCAATCAACAACTCGATCGTATTGGCTCCCTTCCCAAAGGTTACGCCTGGGAGGTCGCCGAGGTATCCGATGAGAGCTATGCTGATGGTCGAATTGCCAGAAAGGTGATCCATCGTCTCGAGGCCCATCGACAGGGTGTGGACTCCCCGTTTTTCATCATGGCAGGATTCATGCGGCCCCACTTACCTTTCACTCCGCCAAAAAAGTATTGGGACATGCACGATCCAAACCGCTTTACCCTTGTTCAGGATCAGCATTCTCCCGAGTGGGCGCCTTCCTTTGCAGGAAAGCGTGGTGGAGAAATTGTCAATTATGCGCCTCTGACTCTGGGGCAACTGGATGAAGTAACGATCCAGCGCCAGCTCCTCCATGGCTATTATGCTTCAGTAAGCTATGCCGACGCGCAAATTGGCAAAGTGCTTGAGTCCCTTGATCGGCTCAAATTGGACACTCACACCATTGTGGTTCTATGGGGAGACCATGGATGGCATCTTGGCGATCACGGGATCTGGACCAAGCACACCAACTATGAGCAGGCCAATCGAATCCCGATCATTTTCAGGGTTCCTGGAGTCACGCGAGCCAACAGTTCCACTCATCAACTTGCCGAAACCGTCGATCTCTTCCCCACGCTGGCTGAATTGGCCGGGCTTCCGAGACCTGCAGGGCACCAGCCGATCGATGGTGTCAGTCTGCTATCCGTTCTCAAGGATCCGTCCTCTCGGGTGCGCGATCATGCCTACCATTGCTATCCTCGAGGCAAGCGGATGGGGCGTGCGATTCGCACAGAAAGGTATCGGTTGGTGGAATGGAAAGTACCTGGAGAATCCGATGCCGCCGCGGTCTATGAGTTGTATGACTATCTGCAGGATCCAGGGGAGACCCGTAATCTGGCAAAGGTGCGTCCCACTGCCCTGGCATCGTTGAGGCAAATGCTGGCTCGGCATTCCGAAGCTGCAGCTCGACGCTGACTTGCCTACGAGGGCATTCGCTGGAGAGCGGCCTCAGTAGGTATCTATCTGGTCACGATACCACTGGCATCGGTTTTGGGGATTCTCTGCATCGAGAATATCCGAAACCACGCAAATGCGACGCGCGCCTGCATCCATCACCTGGTGAAGGTTGCTTTGTTGGATTCCCCCAATAGAAAACCAAGGAATATCCACATGGGTGGATGCCCACCGCACGTATTCCAAGGTCACCGGTTGAGCGGTGGGTTTGGTGGGGGTGGCATAGATAGGACCGATGGCGATATAGTCAGCACCTGCTGGAATGGCTCTCTCTGCCTGATTCGGGGCATGAGTGCTGAGGCCACACTTCATATCGATGCCTCGATTGGGTTGCTTGAGTTGTTGAGTGCTTTGGTATCCAGCATCGAAAAAATCCTCCTGGCCCAAATGCAAGAAGGGGTGAGGCAGGCGCGATGCAGCTTCCAGGCAATCATTGATGACCAAATGGACCTGATAGGCCTCTGTCACTGGGGCAATGAGCTCAGCAGCTTGAGTGATGACCTCGTGACCTTTCCCCTTCATGCGAAGCTGAATGACATCGGCCCCGCCGTCACAGAGGGCTTTTGCCAAATCACGGTAGCTACGCTGCCGGCGATAGGCCTCGTCAATGAAAGTATAAAGCCGGCATTTATCGAGTGGCTTCAAGGCGTGGAGTGGCTTGGCGGAGAGTAGATGAGATTAACTGCGAACTTCGATCAACTCGCGACCTCCGCCGCTGAGAAGACGGGAAATGAAATGAGTCGTGTAAACGCCTCGACGAAAATCCGGATCCTGAAGAATGGCTTGCTGGAAGGGGATGGTGGTCTTGATGCCAGTGATCATGAATTCGGATAGAGCTCGACTCATTTTGTTCATGGCATCCCTGCGATCTTTACCATAAGTAATGAGTTTTCCGATCATGGAATCGTAGTATGGAGGTATGGTGTAACCTGCATAGACGTGAGAATCCCATCGTACGCCTCGTCCTCCTGGGGCAAAAAGCATGTCGATACGGCCTGGCGAAGGCCGAAAATCACCGAATGGATCTTCCGCGTTGATGCGACACTCCACCGAATGCCCAATCTGTTTGATCTCGCCCTGAGAAATTCGCAATGGCTCGCCCATGGCAATGAGAATCTGCTGCTGAACGAGGTCGACGCCTGTCACTTCCTCGGTCACCGGATGCTCGACCTGGATACGCTTGTTCATTTCCAGGAAATAAAATTTTCCTTTCTCATCCACCACAAACTCCACGGTCCCCGCATTAGTGTATCCGGCTGTCTCTGCCAATCTGACGGCTGCCTTACTCATCTTTTTGCGCAGGTCTCGAAAGGCGCGCTGCTCCAGGAAGGGAGATGGGGTTTCTTCAATGAGTTTTTGGTTCCGTCTTTGGATCGAACAGTCTCGCTCTCCCAGATGGATAATTTTCCCCTTACTGTCTCCGAGGATCTGGTATTCGATATGGCGAGGGTTCTCGATGAATTTCTCGATATAGACTCCCGAGTTGCCAAAGGCTTTCTCTGCCTCGGCGCGTGCCGTGTGGTAGCCCTTGATGAGGGAAATGTCATTGTGAACGACCCTCATGCCTCTTCCTCCCCCTCCTGCGACGGCCTTGATCAGAACCGGGTAACCGATTTTCTTGGCGGTCTCCAGCGCCTCCTGCTCTGTATCCACCAGACCTTCCGATCCGGGAGGGCATGCAACCCCTGCTTTTTTAGCAAGTTCACGGCTCACGGCCTTGTCCTCCATGGCATTCATGGCGGCCGGTGAAGGACCTATGAAGCGAATGTTGCAGCTTTCACAAATTTCTGCGAAATGGGCGTTTTCAGATAGAAAGCCATAGCCGGGGTGAATCGCATCGACATCTGCGATTTCAGCGGCACTGATGATGCGATCGATGCGAAGATAGCTCTCTGGGCTGGGGCCTCTGCCTATGCAGATCGCCTCGTCGGCCATCTGAACATGCATCGAGTTGGCATCTGCCTCGGAGTAAACCGCGACTGTCTTGATATCTAGTTCCTTGGCAGCGCGCATGACGCGTACCGCAATCTCCCCTCGATTGGCTACCAGGATTTTTTCAAACATATCGATGAGATAGGGCTAGGCCCATGGCTTGTCGTTCAGCCCAACATAAATTTAGTGACATGACAGGGTTGCTTAGTTGGACTCTACTGAGGTCTTACCTTGAAAAGTGCCTGTCCGAATTCTACGGGCTTTGCATTGTCCACAAGGATTTCGGAGATGACTCCGCTGACTTCTGCCTTGATCTCATTCATGACCTTCATGGCCTCGACGATGCACACCACCGTCTCCGGCCCTACCTTATCACCTACTTGAACATAGACGGGTGAATCGGGTGATGGAGACGCGTAGAAGGACCCGATCATGGGTGAGGTGATTTCCAGATCAGTGGAATTTTTGGTGGATGTGGGCGCTTCAGCTGGGGCAGCCACGGAGGCTATCTGAGGTGCAGGTGCTGGAAGTGGCTGGGGAGGCGCCTGATAAAGTGGAGGATGATCTTCCGAGGAGTGGCCTCCACCAGCAAGTCCTCGCTTGAGCTTGATTTTGAATTCCTCTTTTTCCAACTCGAATTCCGAAATGGAATTCTTTTTCATCAAATCGACAATGGCCTTGATATCCTTTAGATCCACATTGGGCTCCTGGTTAAAGTCATGGAGGGTGAGATACGTTGGTTCGCTGAAAAAAAAGCAGTCACCCTGTTCAGGTACTGCTTACGTCCTCCATTGTTTTCTTTAAAGTAAAGTTAGCGAATGAAATCGTCAAGTAGTAGCTGAGCCATAAAAAAAGCAGGAGGAAACCTCCTGCTGAGTTATTGATCGCTATGAATGAGGCACTTAGTCACGTGGCCGGCAAGATGGCGGGTGCGTTTTGCTTGTCCATCATGCGCTTCAATCTTTGCAGAGCCATGTTCTGAAGCTGTCGAATGCGCTCGCGAGTGACGCCAAATTCCTGCCCCACTTCCTCGAGCGTCCGCTCTTTTTCTCCATCCAAACCAAAGCGATACTTAAGAATCGTCGATTCTCTGGCATTGAGTTTTGTCAACATCTGGCCGAGCAGGTTGAGCGATGTTTGTAATTCCAGCTCCTCATACGGGTGCTGCGCGTTCTCATCGGCTACCCTCTCTTCCAGTCGGGTGCTGTCCTCTTCTCCGAAGGTCTCATCCAGAGACAGAGGACGGGTGGAGGCTCGTCTCATCATGGCAACCCTGCTGGGGGCAATCTCGAGTTCTTTGGCGAGTTCCTCATCGCTGGGCTCTCGGCCCAGAATCTCCTGCAAGCGCACGGAGACTTGGCGAAGTTTGGCGATTTTCTCCACCAAGTGTATAGGTAAGCGGATTGTTTTGCTTTGGTTGCTCAAACTTCGCTTGATGGCTTGCTTGATCCACCAAGAGCTATACGTCGAAAACTTGGCTCCCTTAGTGGGGTCAAATTTGTCAACCGCCTTCATTAAACCGATATTTCCCTCGTTGATAAGGTCCAGCAATGGTAGTCCAAAACCCTCGTAATCCCTGGCGATTTTAACAACCAACCTTAAATTTGCCTTGATCATACGCTCCCTGGCTTGTTCGTCGCCCACCTTAATTCTGTCTGCGAGCTCTACCTCCTGAGCAGGTGTTAGCAAGGGCTCCTCCCCAATTTCTCGCAGGTAAAGAGCGAATGAAGATCTCGTTGGCAGGCTGCTTAGATTGGGAGTCGTGTGCACTACCTCTCTTTGCACTTCAAGTTTCAGCTGCCCCTTTTTTGTTTGCCCCAACTCCCATTCTTTCTGCGGGTTGCTCACCTGGGATTTTGTTTTGACCGAGGTTTGATACCTTTTTTTGGGTGTGGTTGATTTGCCTGCGCGTTTTCGACTGGACGATACTGTTTTGTTTGTTGGAGTTGTAGCTTTCATGAGCTCGTGTCTAATGTTTAATAAACGTCTAAATCATGTCAAAATATTGTCAACATAAAAAAAGACCTAAAAGGCATTTAATTACGTTAAAATTTAGACAAAAATAAGAAAAATTTGCACTCTAAAGGTTTTGTCGTATCCTTTGCTCACAATTACTCATGGTAGACGTTAAACACACCATACGCATCGCTTCGACGCGCAGCGGCCTTTCCGCTCATGTGATTCGCGTTTGGGAGAAACGTTATGTGGGTATCCAGCCGGACAGGACGCAAACCAACCGTCGTCTCTACAGCGAAGAGGACATTGAGAAACTTCGACTCCTGAAACAGGCTACGGACCTTGGCTGTCGAATCGCACACATTGCTCACCTCGACATTCCTGCTCTCGTAGATCTTCTTGCTAAAGTTCGTCGTGACCAGCCCGACGCTACCAACGGCAATGGAATTCAGTTAGTTTCCGACTTGCCGGATACATGGTCTGCCGAGAACGCCGTCATCCAACTCATGCGCCACACGCGAGATCTGGACCAGGAAGGTTTCCATCGTTGTCTCTCAGAAGCTACCGTTCGTCTTGGGCATCAAGGCATGCTATGCGATGTGGTCGCTCCGCTCACCCGACTGATTGGTCAATCTTGGGAAAAAGGCCAGATGACCATTCCTCAGGAGCATGCCGCTTCCGCAGCGCTGAAATCGTTTCTCTTTTCGACCATCAAGCCTTTCGGTAATGTGTCTGCGGCTCCGAAAATATTGATCGCGACCCCCTCCGATCAGCTTCACGAAATTGGGGCAGTGATGGTCACGGCCATGGCCGCGAGCCTGGGCTGGAAAACCTATTTCATTGGGGCCTCTGTTCCCGCTCACGAAGTCGCTGCTGCGGCCAAGCAAAAATCCGTGCACGCCATCGCACTGAGCCTTGTCTATCCCCATGGGGATCCGCAAGTGGTCAAGGATTTGGAAGATTTGAGGGCCTCTCTACCTGCAGGTTTTCCCGTGCTGGTAGGAGGGCAAGCTCAAGATTCTTATGCAAAAGCCTTGAAATCCATTCGGGCCATTCGTTGCCAAACCCTTCCGGAGCTCCAACAATCCCTCAGGACCTTGCAGTCATCCCTGAGTGCCTGATAGGCCTCTGAACTCGATCGTCGCTTTCTTCGATCGGGTGGTCTACAATGCCACTCGGTATGAATATTGATCTCGCATACGGCCAGGGAACCCTCTCCATCGATCTTCCTTCCGATCGCACAACGGTGATCGAACCCAGTTTCACGGCGGGATTGCCTGAAGAAAAAGATACCTTGTCGGCAGCCTTGGATCAGCCTATCGGCCTTCCAGCCCTGCGGACCATGATCCACCCGGATGATCGCATCTGCATCCTGTTTACGGATATCACCAGAGCAACGCCCAATGATCGCATCATTCCCTGGCTCCTGGAATACCTCTCAGATCACCCAAAAGATCAGATAACCCTCCTCAATCAGCTGGGGACTCACCGACCCAATACTCGAGAAGAATTGGAGGCCATGCTGACGCCTGAGGTAGTACGGAACTATCGTGTTCTCAACCACGATGCGGAAGATCCGGATCAGCTTGTGTCCGTCGGACAGACCGCTTCCGGCGCTCCAGCTCTGCTAAACCGTCATGCACTTGATGCTGATTTAAGAATTGTCACTGGGTTTATCGAGCCACACTTTTTTGCCGGCTTTAGTGGCGGGCCCAAGGGTATCATGCCTGGAGTGGCAGGTCTGGAAACGGTGATGAGCAATCATGGCTTTGACCATATCGCCGATGAGAGGTCCACCTTTGGCGTGACTCAGGGCAATCCTCTCTGGGAGGAATTACGTGATATCGCCCTGAGGGCGGGTCCAAGTTTTCTGCTCAATGTCACGCTCAATCACCAGCGAGCCATCACCGGTGTCTTTGCCGGGGGGCTGATTGAGGCCCATCAGCAAGGATGTCAGCGCGTGAAACAAACTGCCATGCAAGCGGTTGAAGGGGCATTCGACATTGTAGTGACAACCAATAGTGGTTATCCACTGGACATGAACCTCTATCAGGGCGTCAAGGGGATGAGTGCCGGCTCCCGCATCTTGAAGGAGGGTGGTCTTTTGATCCTCGCTTGTGAATGCCGCGAGGGTGTGCCTGCCAGCAGTCCTCTGGATCAGTTGTTGCGCAGTGCTTCCGGGCCGCAGGAAATTTTGACGATGCTTAGCACGCCAGGGTTTGTGCGACCCGAGCAGTGGCAAGCACAGATTCAGGCCCTCATCCAGAGCCGCGCAGAAGTGCAGGTCTTCAGTGCATTGGATGATCCAACTCTTCGAGCAGCCCACTTGGAACCTTGCAAGGATATCCAGAAGACCGTTGAAAACCGGCTCCAGAAGCTTGGCCCCGAGGCTCGAGCTGCCGTTTTGCCTCAGGGCCCACTCAGTATCCCTTATCTTGCTGGCTAGCTCCTGAGAGTCTGTATGAGAGGGCGCACTCCGAAAGAATTCTCCATCAGAGCAGGCCCCAAGCATCCGCAGTATCAAGAAAGCGTTGAACACAATAGGTTATGGCTTATCATTTAAACTCATGAGGACACGATTTTGCGGTTTGCTGGCTCTATGCTTTATGTGGATGCTCCAGGCCGAGGATTGGCGCCAGTTTCGAGGGACTTTTGCCTCTGGGCTTGCGGTTGAATCCCTCCCACCGACCCAACTTAGCGAGAATCATATTCAATGGAGGGCCTCCCTGCCGGGGAGAGGGCTTTCCAGCCCTATCATTGTGAGGGATCGCTTATTTCTATCTGCTGCTGAAGGGGCTGATCAATCCAAGTTGGTGGTGATGTGTTTTCATGCGGTTTCCGGCGAGCGTCTGTGGAAGAAAACCTTTCTTGCTACCGGACGAACCATGTGTCATGAAAAAACTTGTGTGGCAGCACCCACACCCGTCTCCGACGGAGAATCTCTTTATATCTTATTCTCCTCCAATGATCTCATCTGTCTTGATTTGAAGGGTCATCTACGCTGGTTGAGGGGGATCACCGTAGATTATCCCAACGTCAGCAATAGTCTGGGGATGGCAAGCAGCCCTGTTTGGGTTGACGGGGTGCTGGTGGTTCAAGTCGAAAACGACAGCCAGTCGATGGCTCTCGGAGTGGATCCTCTCACTGGCAAGAATCTGTGGAAACTTGTTGATCGACCCAAAGGTGCCAATTGGACTTCCCCCATTCCGTTGCACCAGATGGATCCGCCATGCGTTGCTTTGCAATCCTCCAAAGGTGTTGATCTTGTGGAAGCTCGTTCCGGTCATCTGAGGGCCTCCTACAGGGAGGGAGCCTCGACCATCCCGTCAAGCGTGCTTTTTGGATCTACTTTACTGACCCCTTCTCATGGTTTGACGGCGCTGGATCTTTCCCAAGCAGAGGGAGATCTTCCCATCATGTGGCGGGCCAAGTCCTTCAGTCCGGCAACAGCCAGCCCCATGGTCATGGATAACGCCGTATTCGTGGTCAACAATGCAGGCGTTTTGACTCGAGGGAGTCTGGACGGCGGTAAAAGGCAGTGGCAGGTGCGTCTCAAGGGTCCTTTCAGTGCTTCGGCGGTGGGTTTTGGTCACCATCAATTCTGGGTGAATGAGTCGGGATTGGTTCAAGTGGTGGACGTTTCTGGAGATGAGGGCGAAGTCGTCAGTCAACTGGATCTGCAAGAAACGATTCTTGCGACTCCTTCGATTTCTAATGGGTCGCTTTACCTGCGCAGTGACCAGACCCTCTGGAAACTGGGAACCCCTCCCATTCTTTAACCTCCCTCATGGTGCGACCTTGTGGTGTGTCTACGACTTGAATCTGTCTGAACTAGCATGAAACATGCTCTTATCAAGCCATGGAAGGGCTGATGTTATGCTAGGGAAAGGCTTGTTATCCTCTCAAAACCGTATTTGGCGGCCTCGAGTGCGCTTTGCCTTCCTTTTGAGTGGGTTCATGATGGGGTTTCTCAGCCCATTGCTGGAAGCGCAGCCGAGAATGCCCTTCACCATGAAGGTGCCAGAGCCTCGAACCTATTGGACCTCAGCTGTTGTGGATTGGCTGACGCCCAGTTTGGGGCCATCACCCGCCAAGATACGGGTCTTTGCATCGCCAGAAGCGGAGCATGCCTCTGAAGTGGATCACCGTCTGATTGCCCATGTCGTCCCGGAAACAGACCTTTCTGATCTTGAATTCTTCCTGGATGGGATGCCACTGAAACCTCTGGCGCATGCCAACACCTATCTTTTGGAGACGATCTCTCCTGTGGATGCCCTTTTGTGGGGTGAGCGTCTATCGACTCGAGCGGACATTGTCGCGGCTTATCCGGTGGAGTCGAAGCCATTCAAACCGAGAAAGGCCTACGCGAGTGTGCCCAATGATCCTTTTTTCGAATACCAATGGTATCTGGATCAAAGGGATGCCAAGAGCCAGAAACTGGGCCTGGATCTCAATCTGCGTGCAGCTTGGCCAGTGTCCGGTGGCAACGGTGTCGGGGTTGCAATTGTGGATACGGGTGTTGGATTGCTTCACCCTGATCTGGAAGGGGCCTTCAGCGCATCTGAAAACCACAATTTTATCTCGGGAGAGGACGATGGAGAGCCGGTCAGCTCGAGCATGTTTCACGGTACAGCAGTCGCCGGATTGATTGGTGCTGTGCACGACAACCAGGAAGGGATAGCAGGTATCTTACCTGGAGCCTCCCTTTCCAGTTGGGTCATTTTTGGCCTGGGTGGTGGTATTGCTGACTCACTGCAACTTGCTGAAATGTATGAGTATCGGCCGGAAAATATTGCCATTCAAAACCATAGTTGGGGGAATGCCTTCGCTCAGCAAGAGGGACCCTCCTTCATCGAAAGGTCTGCCATCAGCAATGCCTTCTACCACGGGCGATCTGGTAAGGGAACCATCATGGTGCGAGCAGGAGGTAATGACCGCATTCGAGGAGACTTTCATCCTGGATTGGGTGATGTCAACGACGACGGTTATACTTCGATGCATCAATCCATCGCTGTGGCGGCAACCGATCGGCAAGGAAAGGCCACTTCCTATTCCAATCGAGGTGCCTGCATCTTGGTCGCAGCACCCGGAGGTGAGAGCGATGACGGCCTTTTTACGACCGACTTGCTTGGTCGGCAGGGCTACACCACCTCGACTAGAGGATTGGGCGAGGGAAACTACATTCCCAACGAGATAGGTTTCATCGGTACCAGTGCTGCCGCTCCATTGGTTTCAGGGATGGCGGGGCTGGCGCTGGGGGTGAACCCCAATCTAAGTAATCGAGATGTCCAACAGCTACTCATTGCCTCAGCCCGACAGGTCTTCGAAGATCCTGATACGGTGGCCAATGGGGCTGGGTTTACCCACAACCACAACGTGGGTTTTGGTATTCCGGATGCGGGTGAGTTGGTGCAGTTAGCAAGTCAATGGCACACCCGTGATCCATTGGTCGTGAAGAGTTTCAGCACTCAACCATTGGTCATGATTCCCGATGCCGGGCTTCGGCTCAAGGTAGAGGGGGTCACAGTCCCCGATCATTTGAAAAATATTGTTGCTTCCACGACCATGGGTTTGCAGCCCGATCGCCCGACTAATTTATTACCCATGAGTGATGAGGGGATGGTTGTGGTTGCCATTGAGAAGGATTTGACAGGGAAGGGGGCCATGATTCAGCGGGGCACCGCCACCTTCGAGCGTAAGATCCAGCACGCTGCGGATGCAGGCGCCGAATTTGTCGTGATTTACAACAATGTGGATGAAGCCGAACTCATCAGAATGGCGGGCACAGACTACAGCCCCATTCCTGCTTACTTTATCTCCAAGGCTGATGGGGATGAACTGGTTCAACTCATGAAGCGCGATCCTAAATTGCGCATACAACTTGCTATGGAATCGGTGGAGCATGTTTTTGAAGTCAGTGATGACATGATCTGCGAGCATGTCGAGTTGATCGTTGACGCGGATCATTCCTTCAGGGGGCAGCTGCGGATTACGCTGGAATCTCCCAGTGGCACGATCAGCGTTCTTCAGCGTCTCAACCACGACGACTCGCGAGGCCCCATCCGTTGGGCTTATCGAACCACACGTCATTTTTTCGAACCCACCGCTGGAACTTGGAAAGTTCGCATCACCGATCAGGATCCTGACGAAATAGGTACTCTGCGAGCACTCCGCTTGAGCTTGATGGGAACGCCCATTGAAGATGTCGATAACGACGGCCTGGATGATTCCTGGGAAAGAAGGCACTTTGGGAATCTTCGGGCAAGCGGGTTCGAGGACAGTGATGCAGACGGGGTATCCAACGCCAGAGAGCAATTGCTCCTGACTCATCCAAAGGTCTCCGATCACCTCTTTCGCATGGAGCTTTTGCCGATGGATGAGGATCAATTGCAGCTCCAGTGGGCAAGTCTTCCTGGGCATTTATACGATGTCGTGGGGCTTTCAGGGCTAGGACGCACCCCCAAAATTCTGGGGACCCTGCAAGCTCATGGGAAGTATGCGGAGTGGATGATCAAGGTGGATCCAACAGAACAAGCCTTCTTTCAAATCGTGGATCGTGGGATGCCTTGACTAACCTCATCCCATCCATTGCCTCCAGATCCAGGGCCTGCCACCACTCAAGGCCATGCCCCAGGCCCAGAATAAGAGAAACATCATCATCAGCCCACACAACAGGTTCAGTCTGGGCGCTCTCAGTTGGTTTTCCGGGCATAGGCTCAACACCGCGCCCCAGGCGATGCCGCTGACAAAACCTCCAAAATGGGCTGCGACATCACTTTGTGGTGAAAGTCCCCACAGTGAGAAAAGCATGATCACCGCCAGCATGCCGGAAACCACGATGCGAAAGCCCGCCTTGGTATCTCGTCGCATCAGATAAAGGGCATGAGGCCCCATCATGCCAAGGGCCCCCATGATCATGCCCGAAGCTCCCAAACCGCGGTAAGGCTCATCGTGGGCCCATAAGCTCCATGCGTTGCCCATGGCTCCGCAGATCAGGGCAATCAAGAGGGCGGGGGTGGTTCCAAAGCGTCCCATGCAAAGACCCAGAATAATGATCCCTGAGGTCAGATTGGAAGCAAGGTGAGCAACATCGCCATGCAGCATGACTGCGGTGATGGTTTGCCACCAGGCGCCACCACGGAGCACCTCCTGGCTCTTGAGCATACCTATTTGCTGCAATTCAGGTCTAACCTCCCAGGCAAGCCAGGCGAAAACACTCAAAAGAATGCACCATCCCCAAGCAGACCAGTCGTAGCGCAGGCCCATCGCGGGCAATTCCTGATGCCAATGCCACCCCCTGTTTTCCTTCTGAAACCGAAGAATGGCCTGCATGGCACGCAGTCTGTCCAATGGGTTGATCCTGAGTCCGTAAGGCGCTCTTCCATCCGGGAAGGCAAGGATTTCAGCTTGGATGCGCTGACTGGTCAGCACCAGGCTCCAATCCATGACTTCCTGACGGTTGGAGGCTGGAATGATGTGCCATTGGGGCAATGGTAGAGGAGAAGACAAGACCTTGTTCGTTTTTCAATTGCTTCGCATTGTGCATCCAGCATCCTGTGCAGCCTACTGCTCAACAAGCAGAATAATCCCGACACACAAAGAGAGCTAGATTTATGTCAAAAACCATTCGATGGGGTATCATGGGTACGGGGCGTATTGCCGGTGAATTTGCTGAAGGTTTGCGTCATGCCCCTGGATGCACGCTGGCAGCCGTTGCCTCCAGAAGGGCAGAAACCGCCGAAAGTTTTGCCCAACGCCATCAAGTCCCTAGTGCCCATTCAAGCTATGAAGCGTTGGTCGATGAGCCCGAAGTGGATGCCATTTACATCGCAACCCCGCATTCTATGCATTGCGAAAACACCTTGCTTTGCCTGGATGGCTCCAAGCACGTTCTCTGCGAAAAGCCTTTTGCCATCAATGCCGCGGAAGTGGAGACCATGATTCACAGTGCACGGGAAAAGCATTGTTTTCTCATGGAGGCCATGTGGATGCGCTTCATTCCCGTCATCCAAAAGGCTATCCAGTGGGTGCAGGATGGACTCATTGGCGAGGTTAAGATGGTTCAGGCTGATTTTGGTTTTCGAGTTCCTTTTCAAGCCGAAGGTCGTTTGTTCAATCCCCAGCTGGCGGGTGGGGCCCTGCTGGATGTCGGGATTTACCCCATTGCCTTTGCCTCTCTCTTTCTTGGAAATGCGCAGGAAATCGTTAGCCTTCCCACAATGGGCGCTACAGGAGTTGATGAACAGTCGGCCTACATCATGAAATATCCCTCTGGAGCCTTGTTTGTCGGGTCATCAGCCATCCGGACTCATACCTCGCAATCTGCATGGATCTACGGCACTCGGGGTCGGATTCATTTTCCAAACCAATTTTGGAAGTCACAATCCTTTGAATGTCACATCGATGGCAAGGAGAGTCAGACCGTTTCCCTGCCGTATGAGGGCAACGGATATCAATTCGAAGCCATGGAAGTGAGCCACTGCCTGCGGAGTGGTCTTGTTGAGAGCCTCATCATGCCCCATGCCCAAAGTCTCGCGCTCATGCAAACTATGGATGCCATTCGGGGGCAATGGGGCATGCGGTATCCCATGGAAAAGGGCTAGTTTTGGGCAAGGCTTGTCCTCTTTTACCATGCTACCCGCAGATATTTGGCAGATGGCAAGGAAAGAAAGGCGAGAGGTGCCAGACCTTAAAGGTGACTCCCTTCAAGGCTGTGTCCGCATCGGTAGCAGTGTCTTGCGGCGTCTTGATGCGATTCGGCAGAGCAATTTGGGCAGCTTCGTGTCGTGGTGGACCGATCTCCCTTTGTCAGCTCTGCGGTAACAATCCCGGTAGGTACCGCGATGATGGCATAGCCGATGATCATCACGATGGCAGCCAGTGATTTTCCTACGGGTGTTTGAGGGGCGATATCTCCGTATCCCACGGTCGTGAGTGTGACCACTGCCCAATACATGCTTGCTGGGATACTGGTAAACCCATTCTCCTGTCCTTCGATGATGTACATCAGCGAACCAATGATGACCACGAGGACCATGACGGCGAACATGAAGACGGTGATCTTGGGACGGCTGGCCCTCAGCGCTTTCATGATGGTTCTGGAGCTCTCCAGATATTGGATGAGCTTCAGAATGCGAAACACCCGCATGACCCGGAGAAGCCTGACAACGGTCAGATACTCGGCATTGATCAACATGAGACTCAGATAGGTGGGGAGAATCGCTGCCAGATCGACCAAGCCGTAGAAACTCCGCATGTAGAGCAATGGTTTTCTGACTGACCAGATACGTATTAAATATTCGAAGGTAAACAAGAGGGTGAAAGCCCATTCCAATGCCGTGAGGATTTTACCGTATCGATCCATGAACGACTCGATACTGGCGAGCATCACGGCAACGACGCTGAGCAGAATGCAGACAATGAGGGAAACATCAAAGCCTTTACCGGCCGGCGTATCTGCCTCGAAAATTACCAGGCGACACCATTCTCTGAACGAGGGGCGCATCGGTTCGGATCCTGGTAGCTTTTCGGCCATTTCGAGATAATCACCCTGGCAAAGGAGGGTTTTTCAGCGAATCTGTCGTAGGCCCATCCCCTCAGAACTCGAGGTCCCTTCCGGCAAGGTGCATGGAGAGAGCCAACAACCCCCTACCCAGTCCGCACCGCTTCAGGTAGGCAATGTGATGAGAGTGGGGGTTCCATGCTGGGCTTTGCCACAAAAACACTCCAACCAGTAAAGGAACCAGCGAAGCAGACAGAGCCCCTTGAAACATGACGAAGTCTAGACTGGCGGGTGTCCATGAAAACGCCCAAGCAGCCATTAAGAATGAGGCTGCGCCAATGAGGCTGCCGAGCCCCCCCCATTTCTTGAAAGATCCCAAAAGGCCCCCAGCCAAGAGGAGAGCCAGCAAATGATCCCAATGGGTCATCCAGTGCAAGGTGCCTTCTTCCAAGCTCTGTTGGGTGTGGTCGCCGCTGTGCGCAATCAGAAGTGTCGAGCTCAAGGCTATGATCCAAGTTGCGATCCACTGGAGCCTTGTTTTCGAACTGCTTGTGAAGTCATGGATTCCCATAAGGAAACAAAAATTACATCATATGCTCCCCAGCTGGCAACTGGCTTCTTGAGTGCCGGGTCAAAGACAAAGGGTTTTGTAGGTTTGTACAGAATCGTGGATTCCTCATTTTCTTGTTTTTAACGCTTGATTCGCCACCTTTTGAACGATACTCTCCGCCTCTTGTTCCCACCAGGGGATACTCATTAACATTGCAGGCTTTATGTCCAGAATTTGTCAGGTAACAGGTAAGCGCCCCATCAAAGGAAGTCATATTTGGCGAAGTGGTAAGGCGAAAAAGAAAGGTGGCATCGGAACACATGTCACTGCAGTCACCAAACGTCGATTCTTCCCCAACCTTCAGCGGGTCAAGGTCATCATCGATGGAGAGGTCAAATACATTCGTGTCACGGCCAAAGCCATCAAAAAAGGGATGATCACAAAGGCTCCCAAGCGTCAGTGGAAAAAATCTGCCTGAAGTCAGACTAGCTCCATTTCATTTTCATCACGCAAAAGGCCTCCACATGGAGGCCTTTTTGTTTTCAGGAGGCTTTGCCTTTGACGTGTTGCATCATGACTCGTTTGAGCTCTCGGTCGCTGTCTCGCTTTCGAATATCTTCTCGCTTGTCATAATCGACTTTCCCTTTGCCAACCGCCAACTTCACCTTGACCTTGCCATTTTTCCAATAAAGAGAGAGCGGAACCAGCGCATGACCCTTGATGGCAGTCAGTCCGAACAATTTGCGAATTTCTGAATGATTTAACAGGAGTTTGCGTTTGGCGCGAGGATCGTGGTTGACCCAGTTGCCAAATCGATATTCTTCAATGTGGGCGTTGTAGAGCCATACCTCTCCATGCTCGACTCGGGCAAAGGCATCTTTGATTTCCCCTCTGCCAGCCCTGAGAGATTTCACCTCCGTGCCACGAAGCACAATACCCGCCTCAAAGAGTTCCACCATGTGGTAGTCTCTTTTCGCCTTGGGATTACTAGCGAGATCAGGAGTGTGTGGTTTCTTGGCCATGGCCCATGCATAAAAAGGCCGGAAGATCATGCTTCCGGCCGTTCAAAGCGCTGATTACCGACATCAGGTCGGTCTTGCATCGGAGTCGGAGGACTCTTGGAGACTATTCGTTTTCCTCCTTGATGTCCTCAAAATCGATCTTTTCCTGGATAATTTCCTCCAGAGCAGTGTCTGCTGATCCGAGCGGTTTCTCAGATTCGATCAGAGGGCGACTCAAACCACCGCCTCCGGTGCTGAGTTGCCTGACACGACGTGAAACAAGATTCACCAATATGTTTGGATTGATGATTCTCTCCAAGGCTTGTTTGACCAGTTCGCTGTTCAAAGTATCGTCTCCCTTAATAAAATTGGGCGTTCAAAATAGGGTCTCTGTGGCGCAATGCAATAGAAAAGTCTCCAATGAAAATGAGGCGGGTTTGGGATTGCTGGACATGTTTCCAGCTATCGGCTCAGGATCCTTATGCTTGAGCTGAGCTTGAAGTCCTTTCGGTTTGATTGCATGATGCACACCTTTAGAATAACTAAAATCAACGATTTAAGCCATGAGTGATGCAGCTGAGCAATTAAAGGCGTTTGAACCCACCCAGGAATTTTTTGTCGGTATTGACTCCGATGGCTGTGTCTTCGACAGCATGGAGATCAAGCATAAAGAATGCTTTACCCCCATCTTCATCAAACATTTTGGACTTCAACCGGTGAGCAAGTATGCCCGTGAGGTTTGGGAGTTTGTGAATCTCTACAGCAAGACTCGCGGCATCAACCGATTTCCAGCGCTTTCCAATGCCCTTCATTTTTTGAAGGATCGGCACGAGGTTCAAGCACGCCACGTCCAGATCCCTGAAACCGATGCGTTGGAGGAATGGATGGCCAGGGAAACCAAGCTGGGCAATGCCACTCTCGAGGCCGAGGTGGCCTCTGGTAATGAGGCCCTTGCGGATATCTTTGAATGGTCCAAGGCCGTCAATGACCAGGTAGAGGATATCGTGCATGGCGTTCCGCCCTTTCCGCTGGTCAGGGAGTGCCTGGAAAAAATTAGGGCTCAGGCCGATGCCATGTGTATTTCACAGACTCCCGTAGACGCCCTTAAGCGGGAGTGGGGGGAGAATCAGATCGATGGCATGATTGCCATGATTGCGGGGCAGGAGATGGGGACCAAGACCGAACACATCAAATACGCTGCCGCTCCCAAATACCAGGCGCATCGCATTTTGATGATTGGTGATGCTCCTGGCGACTTCAAGGCAGCCAAAAGTAATTTTGCCCTGTTCTATCCCATCAATCCAGGCAAGGAGGAACAGTCCTGGCAGCGCCTTTACGACGAGGCCTTGGATCGGTTTTTCAATGAAGATTATGCCGGGAATTACGAGGACGCCCTGGTGGCTGAGTTCAATCAGTGCCTGCCCGAGCATCCTGCCTGGCATCAGTAGTATGTTCCCATGCCTCTTTTGCCATTCCTGCTCCTCGATTTCTTTAGGGCAGGGATTTGTTTGACGTCGGTCAGAGCTTGGCAGCAGTCAGTGTCTGGACCTTTTTCCAGATACACTTATGCACAAGCTCGACGGATTGGGTAGCGTCGATGGGGATGATGCGCTCAGGATACTCTTGGGCAAGTTGGTCATAACCTGCTTCGATGCGCTCGAAAAAAGATCGGTTCGAAGCCTCGAAACGGTCTTTTTTCGTTTCACCCAATTGATCGGCCCGGCTTTGACGTCGTGATTCACTGACATGTAGTGGGACCTTCAGAAGGAAGGTACGATCGGGAGTGGTCTTTCCCACGGCCAGGGACACGGCTTGCCTGACCAGGCTCCTATCGAGCCCACGACCCAATCCCTGATAGACAAGCGTCGAATCAAAAAAGCGATCGACGAGAATGATTTCTCCTTTGTTGAGGCTAGGCAAAATCACTTCCTCGACCAGCTGTGCCCGACTGGCATTCATCAGCAGGAGTTCGGCCATGGGCCCCATTCTCAGTTCTTCTCCGGGTTGTTTGATGATGGGACGAAGTGCCTCTCCCAAAGCCGTTCCCCCGGGTTCCCTCCACTGGCTGACAACAAAGCCCTCTTGTTCGAGTCGCTCAGCCAAAAGGGCGATTTGAGTGGACTTGCCACTGCCTTCATTGCCTTCGAAGGAAAAAAAGAATCCTTTGTGCGCTTTCATGAATGGATCTTGGGGGTGAAAAGAGGCCCCTTGAGATCTGCGACAAACCATCGCTTGCCACGTTGAATGATATGATGGCCCTCGAGCTTCAACCGCTCACTGAGATGGGCAATCCCTCCAGGATACTTGGGGTTGAGCTCTCTTTTTGCCTTGAGTGTCCTCCAGTAAGGAGTGGTGTCCGAAACTCCCGCCTCTTCGGATTCGTTGGCCGCATGGGCCGCGATCCATGCGAAAATACCCGTGGTCATGGGGCACGCCACTGCTGCGCCGTGCTTTCGGGCGAGACATTCACGGATTTGTTCAATGGTTGTGAGCTTGTCTTTGGGCACCGTACGCATCAAGGCATTCACTTCCAGGGGAGCCGGAATCAGCATCTGACCTTCTCCCCATCGCTCGCGCCATTTTTCAGGCATGGGTTCCATCTTCGGAAGACCCTTGCTATCTTCAAGCTTCTGATGCCAAGTGGTGCGTGTTCGAGCCATCGTCACATTTTCTGCAAGCGCTGATATCCATCCATCGGTTCGAACCGGATTCCTGAGCTCACTTTAGAGACGTTTTGGTCGAGGGCCCTCTGGTGTGTCCTCGACGGTCCATCCTGCCGCCTTGAGTTCATCACGCAATCGATCCGCTTCAGCCCAGTTCTTCTGCGCCCTTGCCTCCTGACGTTGGATGGCCATTTGCGTAATTTCATCCGGGATGACTTCCTTGCTGAGGTCTTTGCCCAGCCCCAGGACTTGATCGACCGAAAGCCATGCCTGGTATTCCATGGCCGCATTCTCAGGTGACAAGGCGTTTTGGCTGATTTGGCGGTTGATATCACGAACCCATTCAAAAACAGCTGCCCAGGCAGCTGAGACGTTGAGATCATCATCCATGGCTGCGACAAAGCCATCGATGAGTTTGGATTTCCCTGGCTTTGCCTCACCATCAAACTCTTTTTTCCATGCTTCCAGTTTGGCGACGCATTCGTCGAGCCTTCCCAAAGCGGTCTTGGCTCCCTGCAAACTATCCAGGGTGAAATTGAAGCTCTCCCGATAATAAGCTGATAGAAGGACAAAACGGATTGCCCTTCCGTCAAACCCCTTGTCCAGCAAATCCCTGAGCGTGTAAAAATTACCTAGAGACTTGCTCATCTTTTTGCCTTCGACCAGCAGATGAGCACCGTGTACCCAGTGGCGAACAAAGGGTTTACCCGGCTCCTGCAGGCCTGCGCCTTCGCTTTGCGCGATTTCATCTTCGTGATGAGGGAATTTAAGGTCCTCCCCTCCGAGATGGAGATCAAAGCTGTTCCCCAGGTAATGCATGCTCATGGCACTGCATTCCACGTGCCACCCCGGGCGACCCTGCCCCCAAGGGCTCTCCCAGAAAACCTCGCCATCAGTCTCAGTGCGTGCCTTCCACAGAGCAAAATCGGCAACGGCATCCTTGCCATATTCATCGGAATGGATACGCTCGCCTGGTCGCATTTGATCAAAGTCCAATTTTTGCAGCTGTCCGTAACAGCAGCCTGCTTGCTGGTAACGTCCGATGCTGAAGTAGACCGATCCATCAGCTGCCGAATAAGCGATGCCTTTGGCTACCAGACGCTCGATGAGCTCAATGATCGATTCCATGTGCTCGGTAGCCCTGGGAGTCTCGTGAGGCATCAGACAGCCGAGGGCTTCGAGGTCCTTGAAAAAAGCCTCCTCATAAATCTGGGTATAGGCCCTCAAGCTCGTCCCGGCCTCCTTGACCCGTGCGATGATTTTGTCTTCCACATCGGTCACATTCATGACGTGGTACACTTCGTAATCACGGAACCTCAGATATCGCCTGAGGACATCGCACAGCACGAAGGTGCGAAAATTGCCGATATGGGCAAAATCATGAACCGTTGGACCACAGCAGTACATCCCAATCTTCCTGCCATTGGCCTCCAGAGGCTCGAATGGCTCCATGCGTCGGGTCAGGGTGTTGAACAATTGAATTCCCATAGACTCTTTTCAGGCCTCAACCTAGGTGAACCCACGCTAAAGAAAAAGAGCGAATTATCTGCATTTGGGTCAAACCATGATTCGACCTTGACTTGACCAGGTGATTGTTGTTTCTTTCCGTTTCCTTAAGTGGCCTAAAAGCCGCTTCTACCAGGGGGTAGGATACCCAAGCGGTCAACGGGGGCAGACTGTAAATCTGCTGGCTTTGCCTTCACAGGTTCGAATCCTGTTCCTACCACCACTATTTTCTGCAATAATGACAAGTGTCGGGCTCTCCGTCCGCAATTTTTCCGCAGAAAAAAGTGAAATTCCCACAAATCGTCTCCCACCGAAATCACCAGGAGCGTATCTATGCTCGCTCACCCAGAACCAATAAGTATCGTGCCTTTTGGTATGCCGATGGCCGACGCTGTGAGCGCCAATTCTCAACTCTAAAGGAAGCCAAGGAGGGTGCCAAATCTGCCCTTCGCGAAATTGTCCGAGGCCAAGCCGGAACCGCTGCTGCTGCTGGATACTCAAGGGCGGGTTTTTCGTGGCGTGATTAGAAACTAAGGCTGAATTTGTAATTGCCTGTTCTGTCCTGTTTTTGTTTGGTTGGTTCTATGGTGGTCATTGTCATTCTTGCATGGGTGGTAGTTGCCCTAGTGATCGGAGGGTTGTTCTGGGGATTTTTTAGGGGATTGTTTACGGGTTTGAGTTACCATCGAGGTCGTTTTGGTAGATTCTTTCGCAGGGGTGGCTGGGGTAGCAGCTATAGAGGACGCGGCTGGGGTAGCAATTGTGGTAGTAGCTGCGGTGGCGGTGGCGGAGGCTGTGGCGGTGGCGACTAACCCTACCTCCTTCTCAAGTAATCCTGCCCTTTCTCCACGGAGCTGAACACAGGACCGATGCGTTTGCCTCTGTCTGAGTAAACTCTTGCTGTGGGATACTCAGGGGCGGTTTTTTCGTGGCACGACTTGGCGTATGCCAGAAAACATTTATGAATCACTATGACAGAAAAACAAACTATACCACTATGGGAGCTAGTAGTTTTTCTCGTCGGTTTATTGGTTGCTGTGCTCTGCTTTAATAGTGATCCACCGCTCATCTTTCGAGGACTACTAGGAGTTTTAGTCGCAGTTTATATGTTAAAAAAGCGAACGACTTTGCTAGACGGTGGCGGCGATTACGGCGGAGGCTGTGGCGGAGGCTGTGGCGGAGGCTGTGGCGGAGGCTGTGGCGGAGGCGACTAAACCTACCTCCTGCCTAGGAAGTCCTGCGTTTTCTCGACTGAGCTGAACACAGGTCCAATGCGCTTGCCTCGGTCTGAGTAGAATTTGACGCTGATACCTGCTCCTGCTGTTGGATA
>CACEMW010000035.1:0-28589 GCA_902560705.1 uncultured Verrucomicrobiota bacterium | reverse complement strand
CAATGCTAATTATACCAGGAGCTGTAGGCTCATTAGCTAGCCGTTCAATGTTCGGAATAACTATCGTCTCCGTTGGTACCGCGCTTATTAGCGCTTTACTCGGTTTGTCGATTTCAAATTCATATGATGTTCCTCCGGGCCCTGTGATTGTTTTAAGCGGGTTCCTAATTTTCCTTGGAACCTACCTCACCCAATATAGAAAAAGGTTACCCCTTCTGTGTTAGGAACGAAGTGCTACAAAACAAAATTACTTTTTATTTGTGCTTTTCTTTGATCCAGAATAAAAACTATTTAAATGATCAATATTTAAGCTATTGAAAGCAAAGACCTCACAGCAAAATTCCATTTATCAAGTCCTGAACGAATTAGGGCGGCCTGCTCCGGCTAAAGTCCTTTGGGAATTAGCCTCTAATATTGTCCCGGGATTGGGATTGGCTACTGTTTACCGTGCTCTTAAAACTCTTTCAAAAGAAGGTAAAATACGCAGAATAGAAGTGGAGGGCCTGCCTCCACACTATGAGAAAATGCGCGATGAGCATGCTCATTATTTTGTTTGCGAAGATTGTCACACAATGTTCGACCTCCACGGATGCCCTAGCGGCTTCAATAAGCTTCTACCGCCTGGTTTTGTTATGAGTAAACACGAGATTATTATTTATGGGGCCTGTCAAGACTGTGTGTAGCTTGACATTTTAATTAACGTATTCATTTTTTCTATGTTTAATGATTATCTTCAAAAAATTTACTTTTGATGCAGCTCACAGATTGCATTCGTTAGGGCAAGGGCATAGATGCAACCGGATACACGGACACACTTTTCATTTAGAAGTACGTTGTAAAGGTCTCGTCAACCCCGACACAGGCATGGTGGTAGCATACGAGACAATAAAGGAGATTGTTTGTCCGATCCTTGAAGATTTGGATCATCATTATTTGAATGACATTCCAGGACTTGCTCTTCCAACAACCGAGAATCTTGCAGTGTATCTATGGACTAAAATTAAACCAAGACTCAATGAATTGTCAGAGATATACTTGCAAGAAACAGCTACTGCAGGAGTTATTTACGATGGAAGTTAAATCATAATAATACAATCTATCTTTGTATGATTTAATTTCTTAGTAGAAGTGCTGTCGGACTCTTCCTGCATACTGCGCTACAAATTTATTTATTTTCATAAAGAGATCTTGAAGAGTACATCGAAGGACTTAATGGAGGTCCTGCGCGTGAAAGGGCTTTAATAAATCTGATTTAGTTTCGAGTAAATTATCCGGCTAGAACTTTTTAATGGTCGTCGAAAGTACTTTTCGCATCCGCCGTCATATGGCTTCAGATTAGTTTTATCCACATAACCCGATAAAACTTCCGAACTTCTATTTCACATAGAGGTTGGTTGGACCACCATATTGAAAATCTTTAAGTTACATTTAACTTCGATTATACTAGCCAAGGAATTAAACTTAAAAGCAAATGAACAATTAATTTGTTTTTATACCTGTAAGTCACTAGATCTAAAAATCGTTTAAAATTAGTAAAGAAAATCTTATCAAGATCAATGCTAAGAGTCCAAAAAAAGTATACCGTACACGATTTATTAACCTTAAAAGGTAAACGCTGTCTTTCACATATTCATGTTAAGTCCCCGGAGGAGGCTGCAGCAGCCGAGCAAGCGGGAATAGATTTAATGAGTTGCAGTTTTGACTCGCCAGAAACCCAAAATAAGTTTACAGAAATAGTAAAAGCTGCTCCGCAAAGTTTCTTGTCCGTTTCTAGCCCTCATGGTATGGCTTCGCCTGAAGAGGCTATTCGTGTTGCCTTTAAAGCGTTAGAGATAGGTGCAAGTTCAGTTTATTGCTCAGGGAGTCCGTATTTGATAGAAGCTATGGCGCGAGAGAAGATTCCCGTTGTTGGCCATTTGGGCCTAGTGCCTAGACATGTCACTTGGACAAATTACCGCGCCATTGGCAAATCCCTCGAAGAGGCAAAAAGGCTGTATAATGAGACCAAGAGGTTGGAAAGTGCGGGCGCCTATGCTGCGGAGTTGGAGTGTGTTCCTCACAACCTGGCTTCTTGGCTTAGTAAGCAGACGTCCTTAATAATGATGTCCCTTGGATCAGGTAGCGGCTGCGACACCCAGTTTTTGTTCTCTGACGATATACTTGGCGAGTATGACGATAGGCTTCCGAGGCATGCAAAGGCTTACAGGAATTTTTTGAAAGAGAATCAACGTCTACAACAAGAGAGAATTAAAGCCTTCGGGGAATATATTTCCGATATTAATACGGGGAAATTTCCCGAGAAAGGCCATTTAATTAAAATGGACGATCACCTGCTTGACGAGTTAGTACATTCTATTCGGAAGTAAAAACGCAATAAAACTACAGGCGAGAAGTTGGTTTTACTCAACAATTAAAGTATAATTATCTACAATCTCGATCTTGCCTAAAACATTTCCAAAATTTTCAGAGATATGAGTGCTTACGGCTTTCTGCTTTGACAATCTTATTAGTTTAGTGTTAGGAATAGCTCAAGTTTGACGAAAAGTTTGTGGCCAGGGATCGTTAAATTCCTCTCCATTTTTCCAAGCTGTTATTTCCTCGTCAGTGCACAATGCCTCCTTCAGGCCAGCACCAAACAATTCGCACCCGTCACGCATACCAATTAAAGTCAATTCATTATAACGATCTCCAAAAATAGGATCTTTAGCCATAAGTTGGGCTCTTAAGCCTTGAACCTCTTCGTCGGACAATTTCCCATCCCGATTTTGTGCAATTTCAGCTCGCCAGTATCCGACAAATTCAAGATCGATTTGGCTACCTGATTGTTGCCACATCAGAGCCTGTCCAGGGCGTGATGCAAGCCAAAGAAACCCTTTGGTTCTATAAAGCCCAGTCGTAAGATTATTAAGGCAAAGTTGATACAATCTGTTTGGATGAAAAGGTCGCGGGTCACGAAACACAATTGCATCACAGCTATTAGCTGTAGGAGACTCCTGTTTATTAACGCCCAGACTGGCGGCCTGTTTCTCTAAAAATCTGATCTCAGGCGCTAAAGTTGAGTCTAGGTGTGAAAGTTGAATTCCTGCATGTGCAGAAAGACCAATCGTAACATTGGGGCGAATTTCTTTAAGAGCTTTGATTTGAACGTCAAGCGCTTCTTGCGGGACGGTGTCGATTTTTGTAAGAAGTATTACGTTGGAAAAGAGAACTTGTTCTTCAAGAACTTCAGAGGCTTTTCGTATTCCAATATCTTTAATTTGCGACAAATCGTTTAACAAAATCTTTCCGTCTTCGAAGTCTCTGTGCAGGTTGAGTGCGTCTACGGTAACAATAAAATGCCGAAGATAAAACCTTTTGTCTTGAGTAAGCGCCTTTATGAGGGACCAAGGCAATGCCGCTCCTGTGCTTTCGCATAAAACAAGCGACGCCTGAGGTGCTACCTTAATTATATCTTTTAAAGTGATGCCTATGGATTCAAATAATTTCTCTTGCGCATGTTTACCGTGTAATGCTGCGACTCCATCGACTAGACGCCCAGGGACAGGTTGGGAATCTTCATCAGCCAGAATTCTGGCATCCAGACCAAATTCGCTCAAATCATGAACAATAAGCGGAGCCGCTCTTAAGCTCTTATCCCGCCTCCAATTTCTTAGCAGGGTCGTTTTTCCTGATCCAAGAAAACCACAAACGCAAACTATAGGAATCTTCGTTATGGACATGAGTCTTAATTTGAAAGACGCTATTAAAAACTTTTGCGGATGTCACATTCTGTTAGGAAAGGGTATATTGCTTGGCAAGCATATCATTCCTTTTGGTCTAGCATTTATTGTCAGTAACCTCTATTTAACCGTGACAAATTGTCACTTGTTTGCATCTTCAGAGTAATTGTCTTGGTGAATATCTGACAAATCTTGGCGGGTAATTTCTGATATAGGCTTGTGGATTTTCCATTGGCGTGTTGGCCTTCCTTTGTCAATCGCCGCGATTATTGTTTCTACCGTTGGACATCCTTCCTCGGAGCACTCCAACTCCATCACGCTAACTACTGAATCTTCTGCTATTGGTAGAAGCTCATATGCCCAATTTTTAATATGCCGGATTAAGCCAACATCTCTTTTAGGTCGTTCAAACAGCATATCAAACAATACATATTTTTTTTTCCGGAAACAAATTTTTATGAAAAAAATCAAATTGGTGTATCTCGAACTACTTAGATTCTGCCAATGCAGGAAGTGATTTTATGCACACCAGTAAAGTTGTTTCTGACCGAATTCTAGGCCTCGAGAAATATTCGCTCTGCCTTTCTATAAGTGTGAAATAGCAGACCTTACCATTTTAGAAAAAAGTCGGATAAAGGTTACAAATGAGGATGTTGAATGGCCGCTCGACTGTTTCAAATTCGCTTCCCAGAATGGTGATTAGGCAGGAATGGGCGACATTTCAAAACAAACTAGATGATCCCAAGTTACGCAATTGTTTTTCTATTCCAAAATAGCTTTCTTAGCCAATTTGACTGGTCATTTGAAGGTAAAGTGCCTTTGAATTTTCTTTTGGTAATATTGCTACCGTTTGATTTGGGCCTATTATTTTGGAGGTGCTCCCAATCTAGGTTCTCCATCCGATTCAAGAGGGTTGCCGGAGTCGTGCAGATGTATTGATTTTCTTTGTCAAAATTGCAACCTTCTTCAAACTGGGTTTTTCCTCCCTTAGGAAGCGACCCATTCGCTACAGCAGTTTTATTTCGAACTCATTGTCGAACTCTAGCATGCATACGCCCAATTCCTCATTATTCAACTCGTATTCCTTAAGGATTGGTTTATCAACATTGTAATCATGTTTCAATGTATAGCTAAGATACTCATACTTTATGATTTAATGGCTATTCTGATCTCCAAGATCATCCGTTGGGCTTAGAAAAATACAGGTCGAGGGAATGACCGTTCCTACCAGGATGGATGTGCAAATTTTCATAGATCTTCAGCTTATGTAAACCTAACCAATCTATTTTGAGAATTTTGATAGGTTTGACTTTGATACGATATACCGTTTAGTTGTTATGCGTAATTAAGAGATTGCCTTCCTCTTCCTGTTCAAGATCATCTTTGACTGGCACAGCCTACTCCCAAATATGGCAACTTTTGATCAGATGAAATACGATCCATAAAGTCCATACTTTAACTGGGGTTTCGGACAACACCATCAAGGGAATCAAGCGACAGATCAGGGACGAACTGCCTGACTGGAAAAAGAATGTCTCGCGAATACTGAAAGAGGCCATATCTGACCTTGTAGACAGTCTCGAGGATGATCTTCACAACAACCGACTCTTCCCTGACCATAAGGCTATCGCCATTGGCATAATGGTAGACAAGATGGAGAAACTTCTTGAGGGAATGCGGCTAGATCTTACCCAGAAAGTTACCACGGAATTCACTCAAGCGTTTTCAAGGAGGCTAAACGAGTTGATGATGTCGCTCAGCATAACGTCTGAAAGCCGCTGATCGACGCTTTGAACCCATTCTCCAGATCCTCTCGGATAGCCTAAATAGGAAATATGAACGTCCCGCTTAAGGTCGCACAAAGGGAATGGCGGCCATAAAGAGAATCGGGCTCTATCGTTTTGCCATCGCTAAACAATAGAAATGCTCCCGATGCCAACCACCGCGAAGCCAACCACCGCTTCCGAACCTGTGAAGCATAACTAACAAAAACCTCGGCGCTAATGATTTATTTCTCCACAAACGAGGGATGATTAATCGACTTCATCACCTCAACAAAACGAGGATCCGATCTAAACTCATCAGGCAAGCTGTAGTTAAACATTGTGAAAATCACCGCGGCTTCCTTGGAATCGATCCCAATTTTCATCCATCGGATCGCCTCATCGTGATTGCCCAACAAAGCATACATTTCCGTGAATCCGACTCTCATAATGCTGTGAAAATGATCCAACGCATAAATCATCTGATCCTTAGCCAAGTCAACTTCACCGTTCTGCATATATGCCCAAAATAGACACCTCCTCAACATTGGGCTTCCTGGATTCCTGCTGATCGCGTTTTTCAGTTTTTCGATCGAAATATTATGATCCGATTGGCACCGAACGAAGTTCCACAGATTACTCGGAAAATCCGGATTAATTTTTGCCGCGATTTCATATGTGCTCAAACTCATGTCTATCTGTTTGTTCATCAAATATGATTGAGACAGATTTGTGGGAATAATCAGGGACGTGGGCTCCAATTCTAAAGCCCTTTTGAGATGAATAATCGATTTTTCAAAATCTCCATAAATACAAGACAAGAGGCCGTACCAATGATGAGCCGTCGCATAGTTTGAGTTCAGTGAAATGGCTTTTTTGTAATTCAACTCAGAGCTTGCCCAATCGTATTCAAACGTCATTTGAATCCAAGCTAGTGACGTGTATGCCTCGGCTAGATTTGGATCCAAGTCAATCGCTTTCTCAGCATTGATCTTGGCGCTAGGCATGACCTCCAATGAATTATTCAAATAATAAGCAGGCATGAGGCTGTACGTGTCCGCCAAGCCTGCGTAGGGGTTAGCGAAGTTCGGGTCAAGTTCGATCGCTCGCTCGAAATGTTTTATCGCGTTTGTGAAGCCCTCTCTGCTGCGCTTGTTCCACTCTCGTCGGCCGGATTGATACTCTGCCTGTGCCTCCGGGTTTTCCGTGGCCTTTTGGGCCAACTGCTGCGCCTCAGCCGCATCGAGTTCTCCCTTCAACTCACTCGCGAGTCTGGTGGCGATCTCGCTTTGTAAGTCGAGAAACTCATTTTTGGCTTTGGTGAACGTACCACCCCAGCCAAGATCCTCGGTGTTGGCATCAATCAACTGGACGTTTACTAGCACCTTGTCACTGCTTGTCTGGATTTCGCCCGTCACGATTGTTCCCGCGCGCAGTGCCTGACCAATATCTTTGGGCGACTGCTCGCTATCTTTAAATTTACGTGCCGACTCCTTGGCGATCACTGTCAGATTTTGTAACGGCTGCAGTTTGCTCGTCAACGTGGAGACCAAGCCGTAGCCCAAGTCGGCCGTCTCGCCCGAAGTGCCGATGGTTTTGAACGGGAGCACCACCACCCGGCTTGTATCCAGCAAGACCGGCTTGACCAAGGATGATGTTTGTTCCGCCGAATTTGTGATACCTGGCTGCGCTTGGCCAAGCGCTGGGTCTTCAGGCGGTGCTTGGTGACCGCCACCTAAAAAAAAGGCGCTTACCGCCAACACAGCCACGCCAGCGAAAGCTGCTGCGATTTTCGTCCGAGACACGCCTTCGCGCTTGGCTCCAGCTGAATCGGTGTGGTGGCCGGCCACGTGCGAAACAAAACCGGGCGCTTTCGCCGCCTTTTCCCTCGCCTCATCGCTTACCTTCACCCCTAACTTGCCTAGCGAGCGAATCATCGACAACAGTCCCTGCTCCTCCTCTCCCTCAAAGTACTCCACCCGCTGGATCCCAGCCAATTGGTATTCCATCGACTTCGGGATACCAGATGACTCCAGACACACCGGTAAGATCTTTTTTCGCCTTTCGCTGGCCAATGCCAGCTCCTTAACCACGTTTTCCGACTCTGTTGATTGCTGCGAGATCGCTAGAACCAACACCTTACAGCCGTCGATCGCTTCGACGATCTCCTGACTCCACATCGTCGCTCCCTCAATACCCATTTGGTCTATCCAAACGGAGATCCCCGCACCCCGTAGGCGTTCCACCAAACTCAGAATCCTATTCCTATTCTCTGAGGCATAACTAATGAAAACTTCGGCCTTCATCCGGATAACGGGGAATGGTTACTCTGCGGGGAACGGTTTGGAATGATATTTTTCATAAATCTGTTTTGCATTTTCACCGCTGACCCGCGTCAAAGCGGGATCGGCACCGGCAGCCACCAAGTCGCGGATGGATTGGTTAGCTTTGAGCGCAGCCGCTAAGTGCAACGGAGTGCATCCGTACTCGGAATCTTTGGCATTCGGGTCCGCCCCCGCTTTTAGCAGCAACCTCAAAGCAACATCGTTACCGTTACGCAGCGCATAATGCAGTGGGGTCTGGCCAAAGTCATCCCGACTCATCGGATCCAGCCCGGCATCAAGGAGCAACTTAACACACTCGGCAATCTTCTCATCCGGCCGGGCCACAGGCATATTATGGGCAACCATATGCATTGCGTTTCGTCCACCCGAACGGGTAATAGCATTAAGTTCATCGGCTGATTTTCCATTAATGTAACCCTTGATGTTTTCCGGCTCCGCACGACTGCTGAAAAAGAGTAATTTTCGCTCCGTCCTTCTCTCAAGTCGGTCAACAATAAAGAAACCACCCATCATCAACACCACTGTAAGTTGCACGGATCGTTTGTTCAACAAGGTCTTAAAGGCATTCCACTCATTGGTGATAGACAGGCTGTAGCGTCTCCCGGACAACAGGATGCCGATCGGCGTTGCACGACAGGTTAAATGGTAAAGAATCACGCACAATACCGTGGAGCCGACTAGGCAAAGCCAAAAACAAGCGATAGATGAGTCGATACTGTCGCGCAGATACTCCGACATGATCGACTGCATGGGAAAATGGATAAGATAAATAAAATAAGCCGAGTCGGCGGCATACCTTCCTAGTGTTGATTGCGTCGAAAAAAACCGCTTAGAAAAAGCGATGAACAAGAATACGCCACACCACGCCGTGTAGGCACGCAAAACATTCATCAGATACCAGTCAAACGAAGCAGTTATCCCAGTGAAGTTAAATGGGTTCTGCATTACAGGAAAACTGCCGATCAGTGAAACCTCCGCCTGTACTCCTGTATAAAGAGCCAAGTTCTGGAGCAATACCTCGGGCGGTGATTTAAGGCGAACCTCGTCGATCAGAGGAATCAAAATGCACACGCCCACTAGAAACGGAATCAGGTGGTATTTGATATTGCCCACGAACCAATCCAGTGCCGGCTGGTTAGCAAAAAGCATAGCGCCAACCGTGTAAAAAAGGCCGTAATAAATCACTGTATCGACGGCAGTACCAATCGTGGGTACTTCACCAAATGGTGGGCTAAAGATCAGGCATGGTAACGTCACCAGTGTTAATATGATGACGCCGTATTTTCCACCAAGAATTGTCAGTAGTTTTGGAATATAACCAAACTTTAGCTTAAATTTCTTAGCCAAGATAAATCCAACCCAGAGGGCCCCAGCATAATAAATGAGCAAGTGTAGAAACCAAAAATGCCAAAACCAGTTTCCGGTAAATCTCTGCTCACGGAGAATATATTCCGGGTTCAACAAAAACTGGATGTAATGGGAAATCAGCGACTCACCAGAGCCCTTAACATCTAACAGATACTGGGCCGCCGCCAGCGGCTGAAGCAACAAGACACAAAGAAAAAAAGGAGCTGCAATTCGAATAAGCCGGTTTTTAGCAAAGCTCGCTGCGCCTCGTTTTTGGCAGATCATCAATGAGAAAAAACCGGCTATGAGAAAAAACAACTGCATCCGAAAGACATGAATAAGCTCAAAGGCATAATGCAATATCTTTGATGGCTCATCGTGGGTTCGGCTTGGATCATTCGGCCACAGCCCGAACATGATACTGGCATGCAGCACCAAACCCAAATACATCGCCACTGCCCTTAGGTTGTCCATGTAATGCAATCGGTCGATTTGTCTCATGGGATACAAAAACTTATTTTACCTACGCACATCGGACGATTTATTGTATTTGAAAATACCCCTAGTAGGGGTTCATTTTCAGACATAGATATTACCTACTACTTGCAAGAGGCAATAGTGATGAAGCCTTGGCCTAGTCTGAAATCCGCATTCCTATCAGGAACTCGGGCTTCTCAAATCCGGCGGAGATTTAAATTCCACTTTTAGAGTGGCTCATCCGGCATGACTTGATGTCGAAGGCACCTTGCCTCTCCTAGTTAGGTAGCCAGATCACTGAAGCTTTCAGTGATCGTTCCTAATGATAAATTGACCATATCGACCGAGCCCAGTTTTGCAACAACCGATTGGCGTTTGATAAGGCTTTGACGATTACAAACTTTGCTGAATCGGCTCAATGCTAGAACAATTGAAGGCAATTTTATAAGTATCTGAACTCCAATGGTTAATGGTGTATATTTTCATGCTTTTTAGGCTGCCAATTTGTTGACATCGTGGTAGTATTTGGTGTGGATCAAAAACAAAATCCTAAGAACTTGAAACCACTCAAACTATTCGGTGGAAACAAGCTGCCGAAGAACTGGAATGTAGAAAAAGCAGTGGCTCAGATGGACAAAGTGTCGAAGCACTCGTTTTCGGTGGAAGAAGCTATGATAGCCCTTGGGTTGAAGGCAAAAGACGACCTTGTTTGATATTTTAATTACTGGTCTTGCATGGACAATTGCGAAACGCAATTGTCGCCATTTCCTATCCGTTTGCGGCTTATTAGGTTCTTCAATGGGCCTTACTGGGCGAAATTTTTCCGGCGAAGTGCCCACACGGTATCCCGATCCTTCCATAGTTTCTTTGGATCCTCGATTCGACAAATACAAACTTGAAAACACGTCCCTTCGCGTTACCTGTGTTTCCTGATATCAGTTGTGTGGATTTTCTGCTATTATCGGCCAGGCTCTCGAGACATTCGATACGTTCATCATGAAGCTTTCCACAAAACACGAATCCATAGTTAAGCTAAAAATTCTGCTTGAGAACCTTGTCTGAAATGATTCTTCTCGACCTGTTTTGGCCTGGGGAGGGGGGGCGTCGGTGAATGGCCTGCAAGCCTGCGATGAAAACGGGTTTTGGATCGCACAAAATTTTCACAAAAGGGTAACCGGGCTCTGAGCCAATAAGGTGATTGATATGTGTAACCCAGTTCTTTTCTTCAGTTGTGTGCCTGTTCTCTTCAGTGAAAATGATAGCCCAAATTTGGCCTCAAGCTTTGAAATCTGATCAATGATTACAAAGAACTTGAGATTTTGTAATAGCTTGCAACAAAACGGTGACAGTAGATTGGAAGGTGTCCTAACCTATAAAGTTAGCAAGTAGTCATGTCTGAGCTTCAAAATACTTCTAATCAAAAGAACCCCTTAATTGGCGTGATTTCTTTGTGTATTTCCATCATTTCAATTCTCGGCCTTTTCTGCACTGTTGCTATTGCTGGTTTTTTTGTTGCTTCCGGTAAAGCCAGGGATTCTTTGGAAATGGTGGTTGTCGGGATGACCATGTTTGGTTTTGTTGCTTTGGGGATTGTCTCAATCGTTCTGGGATGTGTTGACTTGGCACTTAAAAACAAAAGAAAAAGTTTTGCTATCACAGGCATTTCTCTATCGGCGTTTGCTATGCTCGTATTTGCGTCGCTATTGTATGTGGGTTTAAATGTTAATAGCAACAAACCCGGCCTAAGCAGTTTCGAGAATTACCTGCTATATGAATACCACTACAAGTATATTGCTCCTGAAGACGAAAAAAGTTATCTGGAGGTGGAAAAATTTTGGAAAAAGGTTCACCTAAAAGCGATGGCTGACCAGAAAATGCTTGGTTGGTCATTATGTAAAATAGAGCCTAATAATCGCCAAAGCCAACCCTACAACTACGTGACAATCAATGTTTATGACTCCATGGAGGGTGTGAATGAAGGAAGCGGATCCACCGAAAATTTCAACCAAGTATATGGCGCTCAATTCATGAATGGACGAGGCCAAGAGCTGCGCCAGCAAACAGCAAGAATAAATAATATTGTTCATGGTGAAGTATGGACTCTTAGGGAGTATAGCGAACAGAGTGTGGCCAAGCGACTAGGTTATCCGGGTGACGTCAAGTTCACTCATTTTTTATCCGTGCCAAAAGAGAATATCGAAAATTTTGAAACCAACGGATTGTTCAATCTTTCTACATCTCTTCACAATGCCCTTTCGCGCGTCAAAGATAGCTTCAACGGATTCGAACTCATGGCCTTATCGCTTTGGAATTTACCCAAGCCCAAGCACGACTACTTGTTGCATGAGTCTTTTAGTGAAGCTAAAGGTGTTCCAAAAAACTCAGGAAGTTCTACCGTTGGAACACGGGCCATTGACCCTCTCATTCAAACAATGGGCCTTGATATTCGCAAGGAGCTGTGGGAAGTCGTTGACTCAACCGCCGTTTTTCCAAATCTTTCCGGTCCTAGCATTGATTTGTCGGGTGACTGGGTGGGGAAAAATTACCGCTGTAGCAGTCAGGCCGATCCGCTTGGGACTGAGCTCATGGAACAGCATATTCAAATTATCCAAGATGATACGACCTTAGTTGCCACCAAGATAACGGGAGATGACTGTGTGCCCGCAGGCAACACAACGTGGGAAGGGGAAATTGTGGATCTAGTATGGGAGGCGAACAAATCACTGCATGGCACTCACATTTTTGGAACCATATATGGGTCAAACCCAGTTAGTGGTGAATTGTTTCTTGATCAAGCAATTATCAAGATAGTGAATGCAAATCATCTTGAGCTTTTGGACGGTGAAATTGGAGAATCCCTCAGCTTCCATAGGTTGGTCGAGTCACCATAAGGCCATCTTGGCGCCTCGCATTGGAGGTTTGGGCTGTAAAATCGGACCAACAGCTCTTGGCTCTCTTCTAAGCAGAAGATTTTTCAGCGTTTAAATCTCAAAGTCAAAGCTGATGGGATATTTTATGGTCGCCGTATCTTTGACAAAGGTGAGTCCGCAAAGGTCATCCTTGATGTAACAACAGGCCGTAATGATTCCACAAACGCCTGCGATCTCCCTGCAAACGAATCTTCAGACAAAACTTCATCAGAGGTTTGAATATGGGGTTCGACACCCTACGGCTGTACCACTTTTTTCTTCACTAGATACAGATCATTACCTGTGCTGGTTTCTACAAGTTCTCGAGTCCCAAATGCTTCATGATAAAATCATGTATGTTCTTTGTCACTTGAGGGTTCTTGAACCACCCGTGTTTGCCTCCCTTCACCGTGTATAGTTTGGCTTCCACGCCCGCATGTTGCAGGGCATCGTGGAGGATCACACTTTGCCCGTGGGCCACCAGAGGATCCTGATCTCCGTGAATAATCAAAAAAGTAGCATCGTTTTTGGAGACATAGGTCAGTGGATTGGCTGACTGGACTTTCTCGGGGTGTTCCTGGATGGGGCCTCCGATCAATTGGGATTCTGGAGAATCTGCACTGTTATGAGTGATGCGCCCCGAATCTCCGTCCATGGCATCCATCTGCAGAAAATCGGTGGGTCCATATTCGTCTACCACTGCCAGAACCGCACTGGATTGCTGAAGATGATCGCCGACATCAAAGGATCGCGTGTCTCCTGTCACGCCGAGTAAGGCGACCAGATGGCCGCCCGCCGAGGCACCCCACGCCAAAAAACGATCCGTGTCCAGGTCATAGGTTTGGGCATGGGCCCGTAACCACCGCAAGGCACTTTTGCAATCTTCGATTTGAGCCGGGAAAGTGGCTTGCTGGCTTAGGCGATAGTTCACCGATGCCACCGCCACGCCTCGATACAACCAATCCAGCCCGCGAGCCCGATCCTTGCTTCCTGCTCTCCATGCACCTCCATGAATCCAGACCAGCACCGGGAAGGGCCCCTTTCCTTCTGGTAGATACAGGTCCAGTTTTTGACGGGTATGTCCATCGGAAACATAGGCAAGGTCCTTGTAGACTGTTTCTTCGATCGACTCTCCGTGCTCGGTCTCTGATACATCAGCTCGAAGGGTGCACCGGAAAACACAAAGCACCATGAGTCCCCAAAAGCGAAAACTGGTTTTCATGTGTAAAGCACTACAGCAAAGCAAAAGTTTGTGTCGATAGCGAAGTCTGCGGACGAATCTTCTGCAATATTTGGTTCAGTTGGCAGTTGCAATGACAGGATGCAGAACAGAAAAATAGTCACAGGAGACGGCTGAAAAAAAAGCGACCTACGGGGATATCTTCTGTTTGTTATTTCCAAGGTTACAAACACAGAGTCTCTTTATTCAAAACGTTTAAGTTAGTAGCGATGATGGTCTTGACCGTGGATGGGATGTTGGAGATGGACATGCGAGTGGGCCATTTGGAGACTATGAAGAGTCCTCCTTGTGCGTGAGGCTTCTGCCATCGAACCGAGTAGAAATGAACCCCATTATCGAGTTTCTGGTTTTCCAGGACCGAACCTTAAAGGGGATCGATCTTCAAGGCTCCAAGGTGATGGCTGTTCTTTGAGCATGAAATCTTCAGTAGCACGATCAGTGACAAGGTGATGAAGTTCATTTTGTGGTGGGTGTCATCGGCCAGGTGGCCGGCTTTGCAAGTCTCTTCTCCCGGTGGTCGCAGCGCACTCAAGGCATGCTGGCACGGCCCATCATCGCACCAGGCCCCATTCGTTCGTTCCAGCCCGCGTAGGATCTGCGAAAACCACCGGTAAGTTCAAGCGTCGATGTCCTTCGGCTTCATGGGGGTCTGAGGTGCTGCCAACGGCTTTTTTTCCATACGCTACGGCTCCAAGGTGTCACACCGCATTGAAGGTAAGCTCCAGGAGACCACAAACGCGCAACCGCTTTGGTCAGCTGATTTTCGTATCCTTTAATGGATGAAGGCTTGGTGGGCCTTCAGATGTTGCAGTCATGCTGCCTGGGCATGGGGTTCCCTCTCCACATCCCTCTGCATGTTCCTTCACGGCCGCGGGCCATCATTATATTTTTTGTCGGGTTTTTCTTGCTGTTGGCGTGTTTTGAGCACGGCGGTCAAAAGGTGCCTTCGGGGCTGTGCGGTTTTACACAAAAGCTTTCCAAAACTGCCTTGGATAAGCGCGTTCCTTGTGTGGCATGGTCCATGCTAAAGCGTTTTTGGCAACCGTCTGGCGCCACTCATCCATCGAGCAACCAATAATAAAGACATCCAATGGAACAAGACCACGACACTCTTACCGTTCTGGTAGAGCAACCCTTAAAAGCCATTCAGCGTTGGGCCTTCAATATCAACAAGTACGAGGCGTGGATCAAATACCCTAAAACAAAGGGCATGAATATTAGAGGCGTCGTCGATTGGATAGAGAAACACGCAGATCCCAAAGACTTCGTGAAGCCCACTCCCAACAACAATCGTGCGGTCGTATCCAAGCTGGTTTTTGATCCTTCCGAGGAGTTACAGTGCATGAAGGTGGTGGCGGCCAGCAGCTCAGCGGAGCCCGAAAAAATCAGTCAGTATTTCACGGATCCGAACCTGTATCGATTTGAGTCCTTCACCTTGAAGGCATGCAGCGAGCTGGACAAGGATCTGGAGGAGAGGCTCAATCAGGCAGCAAGTGAGTATGAATGGGATTACTTCGACTCCAAGTCACGGTATGAATCGACATTTGAATGGCCGGAGTTTGTCTATTGCCTGAGTGGTCTGGACTATTACGAAGGGACAGTGGTGGACCTTTGGAGGCAGGCTGAACATGCGGGCCTGAATGCCTCTGAATTTGAGCACTTCTACCTTGGGGCGGCTCTGGAGGTCCACGATGAGGAGGGGACGCCCATAGAGGACCTGATTGAAGATCAGGCCCGATACGATCAGGCCTTGAGCCAGAAGTCCCTGGACGAAATCATCGTCATGAACCGTCAGTTCATGGCTGCCATGGCCTAAGGGTATTAAGTGACTGCTTAATGGCTGCTCAAACCTCCCAGCCCTTGCGGTATTCCTTGGTGATGTAATGGTTGGCCTGCGGGTGATTGGTCACTTTCATCTGCTTGGCATCCCAGTGGATCTCCACACCAGCGCGCATGGCCACCTGGCCCAGGAGGACGACTTCGGTGACTGGGCCTGCTTTCTCGAAATGGGAAAGGGCAGGGGCGCCACCTCGGCAGGCGGTAAACCAGTCATCGTAATGGCACTGGTGCCAGTCCTCGCAGGTGCCAAAGAGCTGTGGGACTTCCAAGTCCTTGGCCCGGCGCCCACTTTTCAAGGTGCCGCCTCCGCTGTAATGGGTGAGCATGGTGTCGTTTTTGCCAATCATCAGGATGCCGTTGGTGTCATACTCCTCTGCCGGGAAGAGTTCCGCAGAGGGTTTGCGTCCGCCATCATACCAATGAAACTTGAAGGCCGGGCGTTGCTCGGTTGCCGGGAAATCCCATACGATGTGTGAGTGAAGGGGAGCGATTTCCCGGGTTTGACCCACGCCTTCGGCGACGATTTTTTTGGGGTCGCGGATGTCCATGGCCAGGGCTGCCAGGTTCAGGAGGTGACAGCCCATGTCACCGATGGCCCCGGTCCCAAAATCCCAGAAGCCACGCCAGGCAAAGGGGTGGTAGGCTGGGTGGTAGGGGCGCCAGGGGGCACAGCCAATCCATAAGTCCCAGTCGATGTGGTCGGGTAATTGAGGGCTCCCACTCGGTCGTTCAATCCCCTGCCTCCACCGCCCCCCGGGGCGGTCCGACCAGCAGTGCATTTCCAGGATGTCACCCAGAACGCCTGCTCGGACGATCGCCGCATCCTGCCGCATCCCGGGAGATGAAATGCCTTGATTGCCCATCTGCGTGGCCACGCCTGCCTTGAGTGCAGCTTCGGTCAAGGTGCGGGCTTCCCAGACGGTGTGGGTGAGAGGCTTCTGGCAAAAGACATGTTTCCCAGCCTGGATGGCCTGCATCGCCGGGTGGAAATGCATGTGATCAGGGGTTGAAATGGTGACCGCATCGATGCGATGGCTCATCTGGTCGAACATCACACGGTAATCCTTGAAGCGACGGGCTTTTGAGAAGGTTTCCATCATTTCGCTGCCATGCTTGTGGTCGACATCCACCAGCGCCACGATGTTTTGAGATTGGCAGAAGGTCAGGTCGGCCTTTCCTTTGCCACCGCAGCCAATGCCCGCGATGTTCAACCGGTCATTGGCTCCGAGCACCGATCGTGTTGAGACAAATGGAAATGCCAGCGTCGAGGCTGCTGCTGCGCTGCGAGCCAGGAAGGAGCGACGGGTTTGGTAGGCTTGCTCGTGGAACATGAAAAGAGTTTAAACCATTAGATTCCTTGGTTTCCACATTCATTTGTGATGAGGTGAATTGGCAAAAGGTTGCGCCAATCTTCCTCATTCGTCTTGAGGGCCAACCTCAACGCAAGCCGCGGTCACTTTTTGAGATGATGGATTAGAAAATCAACTGCATTTTCATGAGCTTGCTCCGTGCCAGGATATTTCAAGACATGTTCGACTCCATGCTTCTCCAGTAAGGTCTGCATGGATAAACCAAAATTCACATGATGGATCGACCATCCGCGCGCCGCGCGGGCCTCGCTGGGAATGGGGGCATCGGCTGTCATGCCATAGCTCATGAAAGAGGGAGGATCATCGCTGCTGATATGGTTTTCGATGGAAAGCTCGCGCTGCAGGGCTCGCATGTCAATGAGTGAGAGATCTGCGGGAATCTGTCGGGAGTGAAAGTCTCGCTGGTATCCGGGGATGTTTTCCACCCACCAGTCGAAATCCAGGTTGGCCTGGCCACCGATCAGGCCCACCGCCTTCAAGCGGGAGGATTCGCGCGCAATGGGATCTTCGCTGGAGGGATCGGCAAAGTCGGGTGACCAGGCGAGATAGGCAACCAGCTGAGCTCCCGCCGAGCCCCCAAAGCCTGCGATGCGTTGGGGATCGATGCCCCATTCCGACGCCTTACTGCGTAGAAACTGTAAGGCCCGCACACAGTCCTGGTGAGGAGCGGGAAACCAGTCATGTTTGAGCAGACGGTATTCAATGGAGGCAAAGTGCATGCTGGCAGTCAGGCAGGCTTCGAGGAATGTCTTGTTGACCTTGTCATGCGAGCCACCGGTGAAACCACCGCCATGAATGAAGAGGATCAGTGGAGCGGAACCTTCCACCTTGGCCTGCCAGAAATCAATGACCTGCTGCGGGTGATCGCCGTAGGCGACGTTCTCGCGGGTCATGGGCGGCAGGGCCTCCTGAGATTGGGCAGTGAGGGAATGAAGGAGGAGAATACCCAGAAGGTAGGATATCCCCTGATTTCGTGGTGAGGGTCGCCAGTGCCATGAAGAGGTCATGGCGCAGGATACTAGAAGGTTGCTGTGCGAACATCAACTCACGAGGCTTTTTGTCGAGCTGTGATCCTCTTTGCATTCATCCTGAGAGCCCTCTCGAGAAGAGCGTTCCCCTACTTTCCAAAAAAAGCAGCCAGGCATTTGCCTAGATGCTTTGAGTGGGCTGAAAAGAGTGAATGTCTAGAGATCCTGGATCACCTCCATGGAAAGTAGCGCCACTCTTCTTTGATCAAAGAAGCTACGCAGATTGTCTCCTTCAGGCTGATCGGAGGTTCCCTTGAGAAAGGCCTCGGTGGTGTAAAGTTTGCGCGTGTCGCGTTGGACTTCGTCACGGATCAGCTCGCGGTAGGCCTGAACCACAGGGCCAATGGTTTCCCAAGCCATGGATCGGGTGGCGATCTCCTTGACGTAGCCCAGATACTTCTTCTGGAGCGAAGGCTCGGCTAGAATCCGCTCGATGACGGGTTTGTTGGGATCGGTTAGACCTGCCAGGGGATCGAGCCGGACACCCGAGGGGCCTGTATATCGACCACTGCTTCCAGGACCTCTGCCACCTCCACGGAAACTGAACATTTCGTTCATGTCATAGGGAATGAAATGGAATTTCCCGTCAGGGTGGAGATAAAGGCAATAGTCGGCCCCGCGTGTCCAGAAACCATCTCCGCTGACCAGGGCATTGTCCAGAGCCATGAACTTCAGATAGCTGTCCAGATCGATTTTGGATTCCAGTGCCTCGACGAGCTGATCCTTGGGGGTGATTTGCAAGGTTTGCGCCAACCCAATGATGGCTTTCCATGCCTCCGGATCGTCTTTGGACTTGATTTGAAAACTGCCCTGATACGAGGCGACATCCTCGTCCTGGTATTGAAAGCCGCCTACAGAGCCACCCCCTTGTGGGATCTTCCAGCGTGTGCCCTTGCGAGTCTCAAAATTTTCCTCAAGGAAGTCCTTGTTGAATTGCTGTTGATTGGCATACACGCCCCAGTTCTCACCGTTGATCACCACTTGCACGAGATTGGCTTTGGGTGCAGGGATGTATTCCCTGGCGATGTGAAGGGAAAGCACCGAACGGAGCAGGGTGGGATCGCCATTGGCGTTGAGAAAATTCAAGGTGTTGTAGCCATCGATTTCCTGATCTTCGTGAATGAAATCAAAGCTCAAGTTTAGCGATCGCTTGTAGCCATCACCCACGCCGAAAGAGGAGTTGCCTCGAAAGTGAATTCCTACATCCGAGTAGGTGATGCCATCGACTACGACTGTCGCCGGTACATCCACATCGGTGTTGTTGAAGATGACCAGTTCGGATTCCCAGGCAGGGTTTTCAAACGTGATGAAAAAAGTGCGTAGCACACTTGGATCATAAAGCGAAGCATCAGTATAATGCTTCACATCCCCCGGGTTCAAGGACACACCTTGGCTGGATGGCGCTCGTTCTGCCCCGCCACCTCGAGGGCCTCCGCCACCCGGTCCGCCAAACCCAGGGCCTCGACCGCCTTGGCCTCTGAACCCGGGCCCTCGGCCGCCTGGTCCTCTACCTCCGGGTCCCCCTGGCCCCTCGGGCCCTCCGGGTCCACTCGGCCCACCGAAGCCGGGTCGTCGACCTCCTCGGCCGCCTGGTCCTCTACCTCCACGTCCCCCTGGCCCCTCGGGCCCTCCGGGTCCATTCGGCCCACCGAATCCAGGTCGTCGACCTCCTCTTTTGCCGCCCCTTCCTTGAGGGTTGGCCTTGATGAACTCGGCCGCCTTTTGGCGTTCGGCGGTATTCAGTATGCCGTCTCCATCGGCATCAAATTGATCGACGACTTCCCGGTTTTGATTGCGTCCCATCATTCCCGGAGGAGGTCCGCCGGGGCCCCCAAAGCCGCCTTGCGGGGCTGGCTGCGCATGTGTGCCGAGCGAAATCAGCATACTGGCCAAGAGGAGAAAGGGAGACCTTGTCTTGTGGGTTGAGTCGTGGATTCCCTGAGTGAGTTTCAGCCACTTCCTCTGACTGTTTTTTTTCATGGTCGTTTTCATATTTCTTAAAGTTGAATGATGTGGTGAGAGGGCTTGCTTCTTTTTACCAAAGACGATGGGATCCTCCAAAAAGTTACAAGACTCTCTCTCCGAATGGTAAGCCGGCTTTTGAGGCAAACTTACGGTGTTTGAATGCGTGGTCGAGTTCGAGCCTAATCGCTCTCTGGCTTTTCCCATCATGGAAGGAGTAGAGTCGGCCTATGGTAATGGGAAACATGAGACAGAAAAGAACCGCTCATACACGGGGGCTAGAATGAAAGCCCGTCAGCGACTCGGTCATGCCATGGGCCCTCAAGGTGGGTGCCTGGAACTCTTCGAACACGATGAGGCCTACACGATCCTGTGGGATGGGCAGATTCTGATGGATTCCAGAACCCACACCTCAGAGTATCAGATGGGACATTTGGGCCTGGCGCGTTGTGAGCCCGGTTCTGCACCTCGGATTTTGATTGGGGGACTTGGCCTGGGATACACCCTCAAGGGTGTCCTTGAAAAAGCGAGTGCTCAGGCGGTGGTTGAGGTCGTGGAATGTGTCGATACCCTGGAGGACTGGAATCATCGTTTTCTGCAAGACCTCAATGGTCATCTACTCAAGGACGAGCGAGTGTCCGTAACCATCGGGGATGTTGGTCATCATTTGCGGCAAGTGGACGGAGAGACCTATGATGTGGTTTTGCTCGATGTCGACAATGGGCCAGTGGCTATGGTGGATGTCCAGAACGCTTCCCTCTACAGCTTGCGAGGCCTGCAGGCGATCGGTCGGGCCCTGGCAGAGGGTGGCCGGGTGATTTTCTGGTCGGCCAGTCAGGATGCGGCTTTCGAACAGCGCCTGGGCAAGGTCGGCTTCAAGTTGGAGGCAGTGCCAGCCAAAAGATACCCCTCTGCCAAGCGGGCGGCGTGTGTTCTGTATGTCGCCGACCATGACTAGACAAAGGGTCCCTGTTTTTCTGATCCATGTCAGGTTTTTGGTGGGCGTTCGTTTTGGTTTCAGAGGTTTGACTGGATGGGTTGAGTAAACGTGGAACATTTGCAATGCTCTTAAGGTATGCCTTGTTGGCACCTGTCGTGGTTTGTGCTGCGATGGGTGCCGTTTGCAATATCTTGAAACGTGCTGCTCCTGCCCTAAAGTATGGTATGATCAAAAAGTGGAAAACACTCCAATCCGGGCCAGGTGGTGGATTCACCTTGATCGAGCTACTGGTGGTCATCGCCATCATTGCCATCCTGGCGGCTATGATGTCTCCTGCGCTATCCCGCGCCAAGGTCAAGGCCAAGCAGGTCAGTTGCCTCAATCACCTGCGGCAGCTGCAGATGGCCTTGCAGATGTATGCGGATGATTTCAATGATCATATCCCACCGAGAAATTCCGGAGGCCCCAACTGGAGGTCCCAATTACAACCGTATTACCAGGATGTCCGCATTCTGGTTTGCCCAGCCGACGGTCCCAAGGCACGCAGCAGTTATCTCATCAATGGGTTCAATGATTGGTTTGCCGTTCACTTGAGCAAGGAGGCCTTTGAAGAGTTTCGTACCTGGCAGGGCGATCGAAGCATGAAATTGACCGCGGTTCCCGAACCTTCCAACACCATTGTGTTTGGGGAAAAGTTCAAGGACTCGCCTCACAATCACATGGACTTTTATCAAGGGGAAGGGAATGACTTCGAGGAAGTCAACCAATCCAAACACCGTGCCGGAAACCAGGCCAAGGAAAGTGGTGGCTCCAACTATGCGTTTGCGGATGGCAGTGTCCGCTTCATGAAGTATGGTGCCACCATGGCTCCAGAAAACCTCTGGGCCGTCACTGAGCAATGGCGTCCTGCGGCGCCTGTGCTTCAAACCCCAGAATAGATCTCGCTGAAAGATCCCTCACCATGTCCAAACAAACACTCACTCTTTTCGGCCTGAGCCTGGTCATCGTTTTGGGCTTCGGGATCACCTACAAAAATCTGGCCCCGGTTGCTGACGATGGTTATCGATCCGCACGCGAACGTGCCATGCTCAAGCGCTACGATGCCAACGGGGACGGAGAGCTGGATGCCCAGGAGAGGGAGCAATTCAAAAAAGAGGTCGAGGCAGAGAAGAAAGTCTGGCTGGAGCGCTATGACCTGGATGGTGATGGGGAAATCAGTTCTGAGGAGAAAAAGGCTGCACAAGTAAAGTTGGAGAATGCCAAAAAAAAGGACCCCGGTAGCAAGGCACCTCAAAAAGTGCCGCCCAAGCCCCTCCTTGCCCGCTGAGAATGCCAACGACTATTCTCGCCCCTCGATGATCGCCAGTTCAGCTGCTGAAGCCCAAGGCCCCCGGTTGACTTCAGAGAGAACCTTGACCTGAACGTATCTTGCCCGGGCAGGTTGGGCGAGCCGTGCGACCTGTTCCTTTCGGGTTTTACCGAAGACGGCGACATGGGCTGGTTTGGATGGAAAGGATGCCTTGGAATCCGAAAGATAGAATTCGGTTTGGGCGAAAGCTCCGTTCCAACCCCCATCCTGACGAGCCAGGTAAACGAATCCCTCGATGTCCCGCTTTTTCCCCAAATCGATGACAAGCGTATGAGGATGGGCCGCAAGCCCGTCGCCAAAGCGGGTGTGCCAAAGGGTATCGGATCGCCCGTCGATGGCTTGCTGGGCCCATTTGCCATTGCCGCTATTCTGGCTGCTGAAAGAAACCACCGACAAACTTTTCTGAGGTATGGTTCCTTTGGTCTGGAAAGCATGTGCCTTGGAGGCAGGTGCTGTTGAGCCTCGAGAGTTGCCCCATTTGGCCCAGCGGTCGCGCTCATGCCTGGTACGTTGAGGGTCTTGATACACGCCTTTGTCAATGGGTATGTGCGAGGCTTGAGCAAATGCTTTCATGGATTCAAGAAGTTCGGTGTGTTCATGGGCCACGCTATGACTTTCACTTAGATCCTGACTCAGGTCATACAATTCCCATGGGCTTTTGGTCTTGGGGTGAATGGCCTTCCACATTCCCTTGCGAACGGCGACCTGTTGTCCGAATTCCCAGTAAAGCATGGGGTGTATGGCCTGGGCACGGCCAGTGGCCTTTTCACCCAGTAGCGTGGGAAGGATGGAAAGGCCGTCGATCCGCTGGGGAGGGGTGGCCCCAGAGAGTTCTGCCAGGGTGGGCAATATGTCCGGATGATAGAAAATGTGATTACTGGTGCTTCCCGGTTCAATGTGCCCTGGCCACCGCACCAGAAAGGGGATACGGAGGCCTCCTTCGTAAAGGTTTCCCTTGCCCCCGCGAAAGGCCTCCCCAGTGAGTGGGTTAGCGTTGGGGCTGAAGAACCCTCGGGGATGTTCGGGGCTGCGAAAACGGTCCTGACCACCATTATCGCCGGTAAAAAACACGATGGTATTTTCTTCCAGTTTCAATTCACAAAGCAGGTTCAGAACGGTGCCTAGGTCGTTATCCACCATGGAAACCATCGCGGCGTAGTTCTTGATGTCCTGGCTCAAGCCTTTTTCATTCATCCAAGCAGCATTCCGATAGCGTTCCCAAGCCGGATCGGTTTCAGGGATGTCATACATGCCGTGCGGCGGGGTGATGGGCAGGTAACAGAAAAAAGGTCGATCCTTGTTTTTCCTAATGAAACCAAGTGCCTGTTTCATGATCTCATAATGCGAATAGGTCTGTCCGCTTCGTCCGCCTTCGTTTCCTTTGAGGGAGATCTCCTCGCTATTCTGGATCAGATAGGGAGGGTAGAAGGAGTGGGCTTGGACCTGGTCATAGTAGCCAAAAAACACATCGAAGCCGTGAGCTTCGGGAACTCCGGTGGAATCGCGTCCACCGCATCCCCATTTGCCGAAGCCTCCCGTTGCGTATCCACGCTCCTTCAAGATGGAGGCAATGGTCGCTTCACCGGCTCGCAAGGGCGTCCCACCATCGTTGGCACGTACCGATGCATGACCCGCATGTTTGCCGGTCATGAGATTGCAGCGAAGAGGTGCGCACACCGGGGAACCTGCCAGAGCCTGAGTGAAACGGATGCCCTGTGCCGCAAATTTGTCGATATGGGGTGTGCGAATGTACGGATTGCCCATGTGGCCCAGCTCATAGTAGGCCAATTCATCGGACATGAGGTACACGATGTTGGGAGGGCGATCCGATGCCAGAAGGGTAGAGGAAAGACACAGAAGGAGAATCCCTAGACGATGGAGCATGTCATCGAGATATCCACAATTTTGATTTGGGTCAATGGCTTAGCCGGCTTCCTCTCCACGGGGAATCGATGGCTGTTCGGTTGACAGAACCGGTGGGATGCGAAGAATGAGTCGAAGATGCCAAACCCATCGGTCTCATGTTCGCCTGTGATCGCGCCCTCTATGCGACAAGCCTTTGCTCCGTACGCCACTGCAGGCTCCAGGGATGGTCTCTGGCTGAGCCTTTCCAAGCTGACTCTTCGAATCGTCCTTCTTGTATGGTTTCTTTTTTCAGGTAGCCAAGCCTCACAGATGCAAGCTCAAGAAGGAGGCGATACATCGCGCCCTGCCTCGGAGAACGCTGCGGCCTCATCCAAGGATCAGGGATCCTCACCGCCGCTCTCCAATACGGGAAAATACTTGCGCGAGCCTCCGTCTTCGGAAGGTGAGCGCCAACCACCTGGAACCGTTGTGCCGGGACCGCCTCCTGAGGTGATTCAAGGAGAGGATGGATCACTGAAGATAGGTCTCATTCACGTGGATCCCGTCAAAGAGCAGGTGAAGATTCCAGCTCAGGTGAACATGCTCACCGGCCCCCTCGAATATTTTCTAGTGACCGAGTTTGGCAAGCGCCATGAAGCCATGTTCCTTACCCATGCCTCGCCGGTCCACATTCAGGCGGGGTGTCTGCTTCTTGGGTGGCAGCCCCATGTCGCCAAGGGCCTGCCCAGCTCGCAGATTCGAATCGAGGTCGAGTGGGCGGCAGAGGATGGGATGCGACGCAAGAGCCTGGAGGAGGTGATCACCATTGGGACGCATGAAAGGCCCAATGTGGATGAGCCCAATCAACCTACAGGTGCGGACTTGATGTTTGTTTTTGCCGGTTCACGCATGTATCGTGGTCGTTGGATTGTCAACGACGAGGGCTCGATCATCAGCCTGATGGGAGACCCGTATGCCATCATCGACAACGCCGGTTACTCCCGCCACTATGATGACATCTACAACCCCACCGAAGGTGTCTTCTCCAATGAGACTATGCCTGTGTCCATTGTGCTGTCGATGGAAGCGATGAAAGAGGTGCCCTGAGGGTCGAAGCTGTCCATGCGGCGGGGTTCTAAAAAAACAGACTTTTTTGTCAGATTAACCCAAGTGGCACCGTTGTGTTTCTTGTCATGACAGATCCAACTTGCCTTCAAGGGATGCAGGGTCTACTAATGCGTCTAAATCACCCTCTTCAAGATCATGAAATCATTTCTACCACGTAACGTTATTCTCTCCACCTTGAAATGGCATCCTTCTTTGCTCGCCCTTTGGTTGCTCGCCAGTGGGCTCCCAGCAGCCCACCTCGAAGCTCAGAATCTCCAAGCCATTGAAAAACGGTTGGCAAAAGGTGTCCGCAAGGGAGACCTCACCAAGGAGCAGGCCGCGGTGATGATACAGGCATTGAAAGAGCATCGGGTGTCCAAGAAAAAAGCGGCTGGTGCAAGTTCGACCGATGACATGGCCCGAAGCAAGGAGCGTTACATGGCCGCTGAGGAGAAAATGAAAGTCATAGTCCAGCAGGGAGAGATTTCGGAGGAAGATGCCGAGGACAAGCTGATGGGCATTCGCAAGGAACTCTTTGGCGAGTCTGACAGCAAGGACGCTGAGATATCCCGTCGTAAAGAACGCTACATGGCTGCTGAAAAGAAGCTTGAGGCCATGGTCAAAAAGGGAGAGATTTCAGAGCAGGCTGTCAGGGAGAGGCTCGCGGAGTATCGTAAGAAGATGGCTCAAGAACGTTGAGCGTTCAAAGCGATCTTTCTCGCTCGGGTGTTCCTTTTACAGTCGCCCGATCCACCTTGGCCCCTGGTTGCGGAACAGGCATGACCATTTGGGCCTGATCAGTGGAAGATAAGCATGGGTTTCTTCGAATCTGGCTTGAAGTCGGATCCTTGGCACTTGGGGTAGTGCTTGAGATGTTTCTCTGATGCGATCTCCCTGAAAGGCTTTCGGCATTCCGGGCAAGGGTAGAGAGGTAGGGTCTTGCCGGTGGCTCCATCCCATAAGGCAGCGACGGGAGAAGGCTTGCTCACATATTCCAGCCCCATGGCGGCCATTCGTTTGGGATCGATCCCCTCCCGTGTCCAACGAAGATAAACGAATTTTGAACACGACCAACAAAACCCGGTCAAGGTTTTGAAAAGTTTGCCGCCTCCAAACTCCACTTTGCTTTGAAAGGTGCAGGGCGTCTTCTCTGCGGTATCAGGGTCGGTCTGTTTGGCAGAACACACAAAGGTGAGGATCTTACCGGCGTGCGTAGTGCTCAAACAACACCACGTCATGAGGGCTACCAGAAGCAAAGAGGTGACTCTCCTCCATGAAGCTTTCATGGCTTGGGAATCAATACCGTATCAATCAGGTGGATGACTCCGTTGGAACTCATGATGTCTGCCTTGGTGACGGTGGCTGAATGGATCTTGATCACAGGCGAACCCTCCGGGTCCTCGGAAGCTTCATGGGTAACGATGAGTTCCTTGCCGGCGATGGACTTTCGTGCGCCAGGTTTCAGGTCGGCAGATTTGAGTTGAGCCGTGAGGACATGGTTCTTGAGAAGGATGGCCAATTTTTTTCTGTTTTCCCGTTGCAAAAGCCCTTCCAGCGTTCCTTCCGGTAACTTGGAAAACGCGTCATCGGTGGGAGCCAGGACCGTGAAAGGTCCCTTGAGCTTGAGGATGTCGGCGAGGCCGGCGCTTTTGAGTGCCTTGATCAGCGTTTTGAGAGATTCGTGTTCGCTCGCCAGGGTGACAATGTCTTTTTCCTCGTGGTGATCCGACCTCAGTTCTTGGGTGAAAAACGGGGTTACTGAAAGACTCAAGGCGATTAGCAACCGACAAAGAGATGATCTGAGCGAGCGCATTATAAAATGATTCTCGCTGATGGTTGGGTGAGAGTCAATGCCTGGAGCGATAAGGAAGATACTTGACCATGGGAGGGGTTCTTCTAGGTTGCCACCATGCAAAGATACTTTAGTCAATGGCTTCTGTGCTGCCTGCTTCTACCTGCATTGTTGCAGGCAGAAGAGGTTCATAATTGGTCCAGGGAGTGGCCGCTGCCGGATGTGTTCATCATGATTTTTCCACCACCTCCGATGGATTCCTTCGTGGGAATGGAGGTTTATGTGAACGATCAAAACCCATCCTCGACGCTTTGCTTGATCGATGGACAAACAGTGACCACAGATTTTGATGGCAGTCGAACCTCGCATCCTTGGTGTCAGGTGGAATGGTTGAAGGCCGACGGCACCACGAAGGGACGTGTCAAGCTAGATGCCACCTCCGATTTTCTCGAACCTCTGAGTGTGAATGAAGAGCACATCTTGCTCCGTCGACTCCACGAGGACGGCGGGAGCGATCTGCTGGCATGGGGAGTGGGCAAGGGAACCGAGATGATGGAGGTCTCCATCAGGCATCCAGGGCCTGTAAATGCTGATCTCATACAGGTGGATTTGAAAGGGGCTCCTCCCACAGTAGGTTTTTATTTTCGCTCCACGATTGAAGGGGTCGGCCCTTCAGCTGCTGCCTTGGAGCGTTTTGAAGTGGTGGTTTCCAAACCCGTGCTGACGCAAGCTCGAGTGATGCGCAAGGACAAGACCATCCGCATCGTCCCCGAGACGGGTGAGGGAGCATACTATCGCCTGCAGTCGAGTCAGGATTTGACCACATGGGTGGATGAAGAAATCAAAGTGGCAGAGGATTTGAAATATGGTTTTGAACAGCCCGCTGACCAAGGACGTGCCTTCTTCCGGGTGGTCGAGCAATGAATTGGCCCTCTTTATCAAGTGACATGACAGAAATGATCCAAAAAGTCCGCACAGCGGCGAAGAAACCCTTTTCCATCCTATCCGCCATACTTCTAAGCATGGGCCTCGGGAGGGCCTTCGATCTTCAGGTGGAAACCGAACAGAACAATGGCCTATGGATGATGAAAGCCTCCCAGGGTGTTCTTGGAAGCAAGGATTCGCCTTACCGATGGTGGCTGGACGCCCACCTGCGATATTCGGACGATGCCAATGACTTTGAGCAGAGCATTTTCCGACCTGGTTTTGGATACGCCTTGCCCAAAAATCATACCCTATGGTCAGGCTACGGTTGGATTGCCAACAGCCCGGAGATGGGGGACACCTTCCATGAACACCGCTTTTGGCAGCAGCATTCATGGAAAACCAAGGTGGGTTCCTTTGGGCTTGCCTCCCGGTCCCGACTCGAGCAGCGATCCCGTGAAGGGTCTCAGGACGATACGGGCTGGCGCTTTCGCCAGTTCATCAAGTTGACAAGATCGATGCTGGATGATGGACCGCTTTACTGGAGTCTTTGGGATGAAGTCTTCTTGAACTTAAATGACACCGATTGGGGGGCTCAAAGCGGCCTGGACCG
>CACEMW010000034.1:0-29216 GCA_902560705.1 uncultured Verrucomicrobiota bacterium | reverse complement strand
CTGCTTTGATGCGTGCCTTGGCTTGGAGTGCCAGGGCCTCATCGGTCCAGTCAACCCCGGTGACATTGGAAAGAAAATCCCATTGCCAAGGGGAGTCTTTCTTGAGCCATTGGGCACATGCCAAAGCATATGCTGGATCAAGGACGATGGCATGCTGTGCCGACGGAGATAGATTCTCTTCCCACGCGATTTGAGCCGACGGAAACACCTTCTCCAAGGCCTGAGCGACCTCGCACGCACCGTTGATTGGGTTTTGAGAGGAGTCGCTCATCAGTCCGGATTACTTCAGGAGCGCTGCACGGGTTCCGGATGCCATAAAACATCGTGCTTGGGTGGAAGTAGATCGTGTGACCCGTGTTCCGGCACAGGGAGTGCGGCAACACGCTCGGCCTCTTCCTCCTTTCGACGACTTGGATGAAGCGTGTCTTGGGCAATCTTTCGCTGCAGGGCCATGATGGCGTGCAACAAGGCTTCCGGTCTTGGTGGGCATCCGGGTATATGAACATCGACAGGGATGTATCGGTCGATCCCCTTCAGAACGTTGTAGCCCTGCTTGAAAGGCCCCCCGGAAATGGCACAGGCGCCCATGGCAATCACGTATTTCGGCGAGGGCATTTGTTTGAAGAGTCGCACGACCTGTGGCGCCATTTTTTTGGTGACGGTTCCTGAAACAATCATGAGGTCGGCTTGACGCGGCGACGGTCTGAAAACTTCGGCTCCAAAGCGCGCAAGGTCGTAGCGCGACATGGAGGTGGCGATCATTTCGATGGCGCAGCAGGCCAGCCCAAATTGGAGTGGCCACAAGGAATTGCCGCGACCCCAGTTGTAGAGATCGTTTAGGGTGGTTGTGAAAATACCCGCCTTTTGCAGTTCGCTTTTGAGTCCTTCGTCCATGAATCAAAGAGTTGCCTGGTTTTGTGGCTGGGTTGGAGATGGTGCGTTTTGCGATGGTGTAAACTGCCATCTTAAAAGTCCTTTGGCCCAAGCCCAAACCAAGCCTTCCATGAGGAGGAAGATGAAAACCAGGATGCCGGCGATAGCTCCCGCAGGGAGGCTTTTGTAAACAGAGGCGATTGGGAGGAGAAAGAGGATCTCGACATCAAAGACCAAGAAGATGATGCCGTAGATGTAATATTCGACTTTCAGCGGAAACCAATGGTAAGTGTCAGTCTCCAAGCCACACTCATACACAGCATTTTTAATGTCGTCGGGTTTTGCTGTGCCGGCCCAGCGGGTCCAGACAAATGCCATTAGGATGGGGGTAAGTCCCATCATGACGGCAGAAAAGACGAACACCGCCAGAAGGAGGTAGGGGTTGTCTTGTGTGCCGGAATCCATCTGGGAGAGTGTCGGAAGTTTTCTAAGCAGTAGACCTCAATTATCTCTCGGTGTGGGGCGCCGAACCAGGCCTACGGACTGAGCAATATCGTCGAATTCTTCCCGCGAAACACTATCAAGGTCTTTACCCTTGCGGGCCAGTTTCTCGTTAATTTTCACTGCCTTTTCTACCATGCCATTATGGGTCTCATCGGTGCCTCCTACCAGCGCGAAATTTTCGCCACGAGTGACCCGCTTGTGACCGTCGGAATCAAGCCCAAGACCGAGCATCATCGCTTTGGCATTATTACCACCTTGATTCGGTAAACTCGACATATCAATAACTTTAACGGTTTCCTTGGGATGTGCAATCCAGAATCCTAATTATTCCGGTGTTAAGGAACCCTGCAAAGAGTGTATCGGATATTTTGCCGATCGACTTGAAAGGTGGGTACCCCATTCATTAAGAGCGACTTCGAGGCCGGAGTCCCCTTCGGGAACCATGAAAGCTCGAGCGGCGCCTACCAAGTAAAAAGACCCGGTGATGACCGTAGGGCAGGCTGCCTGCTTCGCAAGTGCCTGCATGGTTTGATCTAGGGATTCCGAGCAGCATGATCGAACAGAAAGATCTTTAATACTTAGGCTTTCGGCGAATTCCGCCATGACTTTCGGAGGCACGGCGCGATCACTCTGTGCCCGGACCAGCCAAATGTGTGAGCAAACAGGGGCAAGATGCCGCAAGCCTTCCTGCCAATCCTTGTCGCTAAGAGATCCGAATACAAGGTGGAGATGACCTTTTCGCCAAGGGGATGTTTGCTGGAGGGTGCAGGCCAGAGCCTGCAAGGCGTCTGAGTTGTGGGCGACATCCAGCACGACCTCCCGTCCGCACCACATGCGTTTTTCGAATCTGCCTGCCAGCTGAGTGTTTTCGATGGCTTGGTGGAGTCTGTCGCGTTGGTAAGGAAGGAGATGTTTAAGAACTTGAGCGACTTGAGCGGCGATACTGGCGTTGAGCCGTTGATGAGGCCCCGCCAAACCAGGCATCAGGGCCGGTGGCAAAGACGCCTCCGTAGCTTTGTAGCAAGGGCTGTCCATGACCTTGCATTGATGGACCATGATGGCTTCAGCCTCAGGCTCCAGAGTCCCAAGCACGACAGGTGTGTGAGCCTTGATGATGCCCGCCTTTTCGCTGGCGATGGAGCTTAGTGACGACCCAAGCCATTCTTGGTGATCCATGCCGATCTGCGTGATCACACTGCACAAGGGATGCACAATATTGGTGGCGTCTAATCGTCCCCCTAAGCCGGTTTCCCAGACGACTAAATCGCAATGCATGGTGGCAAAATGACGCAAAGCTATCACAGTGAGGAACTCGAAGAACGATGGGTAATGATCGGCAGCGACCCCCTGAAGGAGTTTTTTTAAGTCCTGAACTTGTTGGATCAATGCTTCGCACGAAATGGGCTTGCCCCCAACTCGGATTCTTTCCCCAAAGCGTAACAGGTGAGGGGATGTGAAAAGGCCGACCTTCAACCCTTCGGCGCGGTAATATTTTTCAAGGTAGGCGCAGACCGATCCTTTACCATTGGTGCCTGCGACATGGATGAAGCGCAGGGATTTCTGCGGAGAGCCTGCTGTGGTTGCGAACCGTTGAACACGATCCAAGCCCAGTTTGGACCCTCTGACCCGTAGCTGATAGAGGAATTCGAGGGCCTCTGAATAGTGCATGATGACCGCCTGACTCAGCTTCGTTGCTATCCGCGAGGAACTACCTGCAGATGCACCCTGAGGTGACAGTTTTTGTCACTGGGTGTTTTGAGATCCGGTTTCCTACATGCATGCGCCAATAAAACCCTTGAAAAGCGGGTGAGGCTGGTTGGGTTTACTCTGAAATTCTGGATGAAACTGGCATGCGATATAGAATCGATGGTTTTTGATTTCCACCATTTCAACAAGGTCGTTGTCCTCCGTGCTGCCGCTGACGATCAGGCCTGCCGCTTCGAAGGACTCCCGATACTGGCTGTTGAATTCGAAACGGTGCCTGTGGCGTTCGCTCACTTGATCTTTTCCATATAGACGCGCCGCAAGTGTATTGGGTTTAATGTGGCAAATTTGAGCGCCCAGCCGCATTGTGCCACCCTTGTCAGCGACATCCTTTTGTGCCTCCATTAGCCAGATGACCGGATGCGGTGTCTGGGGATCGAACTCAACCGAATGGGCCTGATCCAGCTGCATGACATGGCGAGCGAATTCAATGGTTGCGATCTGCATGCCCAGGCAAAGTCCAAAATAAGGAATATTGTTTTCACGGGCATAACGAGCAGCAGCGATCTTGCCTTCAATACCGCGCTCTCCAAAACCTCCCGGTACCAAAATCCCTGCCAGGCCTTTGAGTGTTGCTTCAGGGTGGGCAGGATCGATGTCTTCGGCATCAATCTTTTCAATCGCCACTCCACAGTCCTGTGCAACCCCTCCGTGAATGATGGCTTCGTAGACCGACTTGTAGGCATCGTTGAGGTCAATATATTTTCCGACCACTCCAATTCGGACGCGATGCTGGGGGGCAATCAGCTTGCGAATGATCTCCTGCCACTCACTCATGTCGGCCACCGGTACTTCCAATCGCAGCAAATCGCAGATGAGTGCATCCATTTTTTCCCTCTGGAGCATCAATGGCACCTCATAAATGGAATGATCCACGTCCTTTTCTTCGATCACCGCATTGTAGGGAACATTGCAAAACATGGATATTTTTTCGCGGAGTTCCTTGCCCAGGGGTTTTTCGGTGCGGCAAACGAGAAAATGAGGGGCAATGCCTATCTCGCGCAATTTGGCGACAGACTGCTGCGTGGGTTTGGTTTTCAGTTCGCCTGCAGCCTTGATGAAGGGCACGTAGGTTACATGTACAAAAAGGGCATTGCTGTAGCCTACATTGAGGGCAAATTCTCGGATGGCTTCCAGAAATGGGAGTCCCTCAATGTCTCCGGTCGTGCCTCCAATTTCGGTGATGACGACATCGGCCTGGGTGATCTCAGCCAACTTGCGGATGCGGTCCTGGATCATGTCGGTGACGTGGGGTATGACTTGAACCGTTTTCCCAAGATATTCTCCCCGACGCTCTTTCTCTAGAACTTCCTGGTAGACTTGTCCGCTGGTGAGGTTGTTGAAACGACTGAGCTGAGTGTGGGTGAATCGTTCGTAATGCCCGAGGTCCAGATCGGTTTCCGCGCCATCATCTAAAACATAGACTTCACCATGCTGGAAGGGACTCATCGTTCCTGGATCGACATTCAGATAAGGATCAAATTTTTGAAGGGCAACCTTCAAGCCCCTGCTTTCGAGCAGCGTACCCAGAGACGCGGCGGTGAGCCCTTTCCCCAGTGAACTGACCACGCCACCTGTGACAAAAATATATTTGGTTTCCTTCATCTTGTTGTCTTCCCGATTCCTAGTTCCTTGAGAACCTTCTCCAAGTCCTCCGGAGTATCCACTCCAATGCTCTCGTATGCGACGATCGAGACGTGAATGCGAACGCCATGGTCCAGTGCCCTCAGTTGTTCGAGTTTCTCGGCCTCTTCCAGGGCTGAAACGGGCCACTGCACCAACTTCAGCAGCGTTTCACGACGGTAACCATAAATACCCAGGTGCTTCAAAAAGGGAAACGCCTTCAGCTGATCGGTTGCAGGGAGGCTCAACGCGTCACGAACGCACGGAATCGTTCTTCGGGAAAAGTAAATCGCTTCGGACGCCTGATTCAAGATCACTTTGTTCACATGGTGGCTTTGGTAGTCCTCCACGGCGCGAATGGGAGTAGCTGCCGTCGTCATGGGGGCGTCTTGAAGGGCCTCGGCTACTTTATCGATGACCTGTGGGTCGATCATAGGCTCGTCCCCCTGTATGTTGACGGCTCCATCGAACCCTCCATGGCGGGCTATGACCTCTGCTACGCGATCCGTGCCACTAGGGTGATTCGATGAGGTCATTTCCACTTTGCAGAAAGACTCGACATGTTCCTGAATGCGTGGGTCGTCTGTGGCGACGATGATATCACTCAGTTGCCGAGACTTGCGGCATTGATCGACCACGCGCTGGATCAGTGATTTGCCCCCCATATCCGCCAGGGGTTTGCCGGGAAACCGGCTAGATTGATAGCGGGCGGGTATCACCCCCAGAATTTGCATGACTCGCAGCCTAGAACAGAGGGCTTCCGTACTGCAAGAATCCATGACCTAAGGGCGCATGCAGCCAACGCTCGATCTGTGTCTAAAGAAATGGCTTGCATGAGCGTTTGTGGTTCCTAGTTGAGATGGCAGTTAAGTTTGAAACCTCAAGCAAGCCTTGAGGGGTGTCTCTCCACTGGCACGGCTATTGGGTGTGATTTTGAGGGGGCTTCAGTCTTTTGTGTGAAATGCTTTGAGTCACACCCTTTGGGTGGGTCTGCGCTTGTGCCAAAGAAATGATACGTGAGGCTGTTCTTTAGCAGGTGGTGATCGTTCATGTGCTTTTTTCTTTTTGGGGTTGTGTTTTCCAGGGGGACTCCTTCAGAATGCGCCTTTTGGCTAATGGAGAGGTGGCTGAGTGGTTTAAGGCACACGCCTGGAAAGCGTGCGTACCCTAACAGGTATCGAGGGTTCGAATCCCTCCCTCTCCGCCATTCGTAACCCTTCCGAAATCCTATTTCCTAACCTTGCGGTGACCGGCATACCACTGCGAAAGGGGAGGTGGCATTGATTCGCAGGTCAACGTTTTCCTAGCGGCAACATAGGAAAACATAATGCGAAATAGCGACAAAACTTGGGGCGACATAATCGGCCTCTACTGTTCACTGGGTAAACAAACCTCAATCGAGCGTAAACTTAAGGATTTCAAGACTTTACGCTGGGAAAAGATGAAGAGAACCCCGATTTCTGAGACCACAGATCTGGACTTTCTAGACCTGATGAAAGCGGGGGGAACCTACACGCAGGAAGTCCTGAAAACCCTCCAGAATTACGCCCTCGACCAGCGAGATCTGGAAAGACCCGTTATGGCAAAAAAGTGGTGGATTAAAAGGGGCAAAAAAAACCAACGAGCTATTACTTTGGACGAGCATCGACTGTTGGTTGCCAAACATTCGCGGGATCAACTGGGCCAGATACCTCGAATTACTCTGGGCAACGGGAGCCTCTCAAAGCGATGCGGCGGGTTTTCGATTGGAGTTTATAAAAAACGGAGTGCTGGAATATCGGAGACAGAAAACAGGCTCCAGAGCAGCATTGAAACTCACCCAAAAAGCCCTCGATATTGTTGCTGCAGCAACATTGGGCAGGGAAACTGGGTTCATTCTTCCCAGTATTCAGAAACTAAGCAGTGACCGCAGAGCTGATCACTTCCGCAAAGCGTGCATACGTCTGGGCGTAGAAACAGGGGAAACAGGGGTAACCCTACATAGTTACCGCTACTCCTGGGCATGCCGAGCCTACGAGGAAGGGGTTGAGCAGAGGCAGGCAATGATTGCTGTAGGTCACAACTCGTCAGCAATCCACCATTACTACGCAAAGGGAGCGAGTGTGGTTGCCCCGTCACTTCAATCCTAACCCTTCCTGCGCTTGGCTGCGCTCACACGCCTAGGTTTTCCTGCGGGTTGACCTATGCGTTTCTTTTGACTGAACTCCATGGTGCCTGCATCACCCGGTTTTCTGCTTTATTTTGTACACAAGATCGATCTTGATTGTGCTTTTTTGAACAATCATTCCAATATTGAAGGGTGATAGGTCCTTTATCTGTTTTGGCACGACTCGTGCTAATTAAAATTCCAACCACTGAGTGGTGGTTTAGTTCATAATATATGCTGACATTGGGTTACCCCCTTGCAAGTTCAGGCTTGCAAGGGGGTATTGCTTTGAGCCAAGGGCTGAAGACTTCAAGACGATGTCGGGTGTCCGACCAAGGATCCCTCAGGGTTTCCACAAGCGATAAAAAAAGGTGGATTTTCCTTTGCAAGTCCCAGTGACAATGGCTTGACCATCATGCTTCGCTATAAGCGACGAAACCTCCCAGGAGGCATCGTCTCCATGAGGCATGGGCTCTCCAGAAGAACTTATCCTGCCGCACTTACGGGCCAGCGAATCGATACCTGGGATCCGTTGGGCTCAATGGTCAGGGATGGCGGTAAATCCGAGGCAGGGACTGAACCAATGGCATCAAACAAAATGGCAGCCATGACACTGGTGCCACGGGCGTCTGGGTGAACGCCATCTGGGAAAAGACCTTCAAAGCAAGCATTCGGTCGTGGAATTCGACCACCTTTAAATCAAGCTGCTTCGAAACCTCTCGAATTGCTGGGGCAATCTGTTGACTCATGACCTTTGAATCAAAAGGTGCCAAGTCATCTCCAAAAAATGGGGTCGGGGTGGCGAAAAGGACTCTGGGTTGGCTATCGATCTCCTGGCAGCTCTGAACAAACTCGGTCAAGTAAGGAACAAACGCTTCTGCATGAAACCAATTGAATGCTTTGGAATCGTTTGGACCCAACATGATCACGTCGATATCTGGGTTCCATTTGATGCATCCAATTAGGGAAATGGACGTCCCTGCCGGCAGGAGCCGGTGGGGACGCTCCATGGTGTGCCTTGTATCGGATCAGGCCTCCGTGATCTGCAAGAAAGGAATCCTCATGTAACTTGATCCTTTTTTCCTTTGTCCCTTTTACTGTTTGCGAGGATTCCAAGGAGTTGAACTCCCGATTCAGAGGGAGGCAGCCAGGCGATCCACCGCGCGTGATAATCTCAAGCTTACCAAGTGGAATCTCACTCGCCAGCCCACGATGGCCTTGCTAATAAGAATCCATGAACCATACTAAAATTCTTCGGTGGATCCAACGCCTCTGTTTGCTGCAGATACTTTCGCTGGGGGCCGGGGAATGGGGCCCTTTGACTTACGAAGTGAACGATGGAATTGTTCGCATTACTTCATGCGACCCGGCGGCTATTAATGTGGATATCCCCGCCAGTATCGAAAACCTGCCGGTGACCAAGGTGGGCCGATCGGCCTTCAGCCATCGTGTCGAACTCGGTGCGGTATCCCTTCCTGAGACGCTCCTCGCCCTTGAGGACTATGCCTTTTATGGATGCCGCCAGTTGGAAAGCATTTCTCTGCCTGCCGGGGTCAAAACCATCGGGCGTTTTGCTTTTACGATGTGCACTTCATTGAACTCGGTCACGGTGGATAGCCGGAATGAGTTTTATGCTGCTAGAGAAGGCATTCTTTACACCTCAGATTTGCGTCGCTTGATCCATGTTCCTCAACACAAGGATCTCGATGATCTGGTGCTACCTGAAACCCTCGTGTCAATTGGGGACTCTGCCTTCTGGGAGTGCCCGAATCTGACATCCATCACCCTGCCGGATTCCGTTCGCGAAATTGGCATCGGCGCTTTTGGGCAATGTGATTCTTTGGCTTCGGTGACGCTCAGATCCAACCTTGAGACAATTGGAGACGGGGCCTTCATGTCCTGCGCCTCTCTTGGGGAAATAGATATGCCACCGACAGTGACAGCGATTGGTCATGCTGCTTTTGCAGAATGCACCAGCCTTGTTTCTGTGTCGTTGCCTCAGGAAATCAAGATAATCCATGGCGATACCTTTCGCGGATGCGAAAAGCTTACTGCGATTCATCTCCCCGATACCATCGAAAAAATTGGCGACAATGCCTTTTACGCTTGTCATGAGTTAACCTCATTGAGGTTGCCGGCCGGTCTCACGACCCTCGGAGAGTATGCCTTCGCCGACTGCTTCAAGCTCGTCAACCTCCGTCTTCCCTCAGGGGTTACCAAAATTGGGGACTATGCCTTTTACAACACCGTTCAACTTGAATCGCTCGGGATACCCGGCTCGTTTCATGCCCGCGGCGAGGCCCGTCGTTTAGGGGTGGAGGCCATCTATCCGTGGGCTTTTCACCGCCCAGAATTAAGACAGGGCCATAACCATGGAATACGATTGGCTCCTGTGATCATGGTGCAGGGCCATGAGGGTGCTTTGAAAACCATTGAGATTGCTGACAGTCCCGAGGGCCCATGGAAATTCTGGATGACTGTTTCGGCGCCCCAGGAGGGGGTTGCCATCACCGATCTATCGGAGCTATCCGCCAAGCGCTTCTACCGTGTGGTGGACTAAGCCGGGCTTCTCAACAGTTGCCCGCCAAGACGAGGCAAGCATTCATTGAATGCGGGTGCCCGAATCAAAGTGTCAACCGATAGCTAGAGGCACTAGGGTGGTGAGAGGAGGCTACTCGGACGCGAGAGAAGTGGCTGAGCGGCGGGAAGATCAGTGCGTTTCGAATGGTGGATGCGATGCCATGGCAAGCAGTAGATTTTCGCGAAATCGAATGTAATTCATCAGCTAGTATTATCGGCCATTCAGAACATGTGCTTGACGGCCGTAGGAATCATTAAAGGGTTTCAGGTGCCAGCTGAATGATATGGATACCTTTTTTGCAGCCAGTGGATGGATGCTCTGTGAATCAATAAATGGCCGATAAATGACAATGCAAACAGTGACCAGGAACTATAGAGTGGTCAGACGGGTAGTCTTTGCGGAGCCGTGTCCATCAGAAAGCCCGATTTGGCCTGAGAGCCAACCTGCCAATACGCATTGAGCAGGTTATCGGTGATCAATGTGGCTTCACACGTAACAACATGATTATTTTTAGCAGAAAAGAAAAAGACAAATGTGTGGGTCAAGTTTTTGCGTCAGGAGGGTTTTGTCCACTTGCCACCCAGCTTGTCGCCTAGCACAGCATAGGCACCCATTAATCCTCCAAACCAAAGTCCTCCACTGGTGCTTCGGGTATGAGTAGAGTGGCAAAGGAGGCAATGGCTAGGCCACCAGCGGCTATGCGGACAAATAGGGATCTCATGCATCCATACACGCCACAGAATTCAAAATCCCGCTATTACAAATTCAGGCTGGGTTTGTAACCACACCACAAAAAACGCCCCTGAGTATCCAACAGCAGGAGCCCCCCTGAGTAAGGAATCTATTACAAAGCGTTTGAAAGCAGGTTTCCGCGGACGAGGCCAGCGTGTGCGCATGAACGGTTGCCCAAATCAGTATAACACAAAAGATTGCTTCTGGCGAAAGCCGTCACCTTGCTTGTTCCCGCAACGCAAAGAACTCTTCTGATTCCTTTCGAGGCACAAGCGCTTTGTAGTTTCTGTGGAGCATAGTTGGGGAATGTCCCACGTGCAGGGCCGCCTTGTCTTTGTCTTGGCTGCCTCAGCGTCCACAATGAGGTAGTTGTCTCGGCATGTTAGCTTGTCGACCTTGCTGGCCTCGGCGCGCCTTAAGCCTAGGCAAAGACAGAACCACAGATGGCCGAACAGGTCGTCATGGTAATGGTCAATAAGCGCTCGGACCTGGCGATTTGAGAGCGTGCCAATATCATTGAGCGATGGGCAGTAGGGTTTCTCCTCGGTGATGTCCATGGCGGTTTAGCCTTGCTCCTTGCACCAACGGTAGAAGCTGTTGACCTTGATGACAAAGGTTGCGGCCTATTTGAGCTTTCGGCAGGACATCAAAAGCGTTTTTGTGGTGTGCTGTGAGACCGGTAAAGTGTCGCCCACAGCCTTGAGAAGATGCTTCAGCGCTCGCGAGAATTCGTAGCGATATTGCCGACATCTGCCCCGGTCCTCGAGGTGCTTGAGAAAGCCTTCTATGGCTTCTGATAGTCTGCAGGACGTATTGAGCTTCAACAGCTTATACAGGTTCCGAACTTGGTGAAGAGAACAACCGTTTCGCCATATGTCTAAGATGACATGCTGGTCTTGCGAGTTGAGAGGAAAGGTGCTTCCGGAGCGACTGTCCGGGAGGAAGTGTTTAGTGGAGCCGAGGGGAGTCGAACCCCTGACCCCACAATGCCATTGTGGTCATGCTTATCTTCCATTGCTACAGCTCGTTTTCTTAATGACTTTGGGCAAATATTACTTGATAAAAATTGTGAAAGGAATTTTATGACTTAATGGTTGCCAAAAATTATCCAATTTCAAGACCCCTAAACGGAAATGGTAAGCTAAAATTTTTTCCACTTTTTCGCCTACCGTATATTTTAGGTTGCTTTATCTGCAGTGTTTCTGCGGGAAATATTTCGGGTAAGGTTTATTATAATGGTTCGCAGGAAGGGCAAATAACTGTTGTTGCTACAAAATCCTTCACTGAAAATGCAGTCCTTGAACTCGATGGATCGAAAGATTTTGTTATTGTCCCAACCATTAAAGACTTATCAGGTTCTGAAATAACAGTTCAATATTGGTTTCGAGGTTCTAGTTTTCAGTCTGCTGTTCGCAATCAACAAAATGGATGGATTGTGGCTGGTTGGAATAATAAGCATATCCTGTCTAATGACGGCGGCGTCAGTGGAGTCGATGCAGGGGAAGACACTACGGATGGGAGTTGGCATCACCATGTGTTCACATGGAAACAAGGTTCTATTAATGGCTTTGCAAGTTATCTTGATGGCAAACTCGTTGAGGCTCGCGATTCGACAAACACCCCCTTGCCAGCAACTGACTCGGCACTTTATTTTGGGGCAAATCAAGGCGTTGCCGAGTTTACAAATGGAGAGCTTGATGAAATCGCTGTGTGGTCAAGGGCGTTAAGCGCTTCGGAGATAGCATCCACTTGGTATTCAAAACTTGAAGGTAATGAGTCTGATTTGATTGGTTACTGGGACTTCGACGATTTTACTGCAGATGATCGATCCATAAACCAACATCACGGTACATTACAAGGTGATGCTTGGGTTGTTGAAGCTGAAATTCCAGGCTTAGGGGTTTCGTATTTTACCCAAACAAAAGAGACGGGTGATTACTTGTTTGAAAATCTTCCTGACGGGATATATCAACTATCCGCGTTCTTGGATAGCAATGGAAACGATGCACCTGACGTAATGGAACCTAAGGGAGTTTTCAACAGCAACCCCTTTGACCTCAAGGGCGAGTTTTTAAATGGTGATGTATTACTAATTGAAGCCCCCCAAATAATTGCACAGCCCTCAGGTGATCGACTGAGTTCAGGGGAACACACGGAATTTTTAATTATTGTGTCCGGTAGCGAACCTTTATCATATCAATGGTTTAAAAATGATACCCCCTTATCCGACTCCGTGTCCATATCGGGGACTGAAACATCCCGATTGCGTCTGAGCAATTCCTCCAAGGCTGACAGCGGGACATATAAGTGCATTGTCAAGAATCAAGCTGGCGAGGTTGTCAGCGAACCTGCTGCATTACGAGTAATAGAAAATGGCCTCAACATATCGGGTAACATTTCTTACCAAGGTGTTTTGAAAGGTCCAATCGTTGTCAGTGCTTCGCAGACTCCTAAAAATAACCAAGCTCTTTCATTAGATGGCGATGGAGATTATGCCACATCTCCATTGTTTGATACATCGGGCGATGAAATATCTATTCAGTGTTGGTTTAAGGGCGAAAAAGCTCAATCACTCGTACGCCATCAAAAAAACACAAAAGACTACATTGTTGTAGGTTGGTACGGTTTGCATGCTCTTTCTTTTGATGGGGAGCTAAATGGTCCCAGTGCAGGTGGGCTGAATCTTGTCGATGGCAATTGGCATCAGCTGACAATGAGTTGGAAGCGAAACAGTCCAGGAGGGTTTACTACATTTTTAGATGGATTGCTTATTGAGAAAAGAGACAGCAGCGATGTTGCCGTTCCGTTTATGGACGTTGATGTTTTTTTTGGGGCATGGAATGGTAAATCTGAATTTGCGAAAGGATATATAGATGAAATTGCAATCTGGGACCGTGCGCTGACCCCGGCTGAAGTGATTTTAAATTGGGATCAAAGTTTGAGGGGAAACGAAGTCGGCCTACTAGGCTTTTGGGATTTCAATGGTGGCCTTGGTCGTGATCTATCGTCCAATGGAAACAACGTGGAACTTTATGGCGACGCTCACATTGTTGAAGACAAAAACGATATTTTAGATTCAGCCGTATTTACTACGACATTAGAGAAACCAGGCGATTTTATTATTAGAAATATTTTGCCTGGAAAAACATTTGGCATAAGCGCATTCATTGACCTAAATGGTAATCTGGAACAAGACTCAGATGAACCCTCGGGCACATACTCAGGTAATCCTTTTGCGGTAAATTCAGACACAGTAGATATTGATATTGACTTAGGGGGAAATCTGGAAAGCCCGATTATTCAAATTACAACATCCGAACTAGGAATTACTTTATCATGGGATTCATCCAGCAACCTTCGACTTTATGGGCGAGAGTCTATAATTGGAGGCAGGTGGTCCCTTGTAGATGGTGTCGCAGGGAGTAGCATTACCTTGCCAACGGATTTGAAAATGAGGTTCTTTCAACTCAGGGAATAAATTGTTGGATTCGATGGGTGCTAACCCTGCCCCTCACAATGCCATGGAATCCTGTGAGGTTGTCATGAGTTATTCTGTGTTGATTAGGAGGCAATTTTGCAAACTGAAAATGCACTCAAAACCAGTCATTTTTCATTTACCCCGGATACCCCAATCCGCAGCGCTGTGCTTTCGTTTTCGAACCCGATTGCCCCCCCGCCGGGGGGGGTGGTAGGAGTGAACTCATGACGGGATCATCTCACTATGTCAGTGTACACATATTGGATATTTTTCATGCTGGCATTCGTTGTGACGCATTTTGTTTCGCAACATTAGGTGATAGCAATAAGAACACGGCGAAGCCTCACAGAGTCTCTGAGCATTCAGAATTGGAAATCTACATGCTCATCTGATGACACGTCGTCCTCAGGGTGATGGGTTGCCGGAGCCTAGCAAGAACCTACACGACAATCGAGATACGGAATAAGACAGCGACATCCGTCACTGCTTTTGCATACTCAGGGGCGGGGTTTTTATGGCGTGATTTGGTGTTTTGTGGCGTGTATTTGATATGGGGAAATACACGGATTACGCATATTGCTCCAAATGTGACAAACCACTTCGAGCGCACGAGTTTCGCTTTACATACGAGTCCAATGGGTTGAATTCATACTCCTGCCAACTCTGTGGCAGCAATGCACGAGGATTTAATTGCATTGCAGGCATACCTGGCAATTTAATGATGCTAGCGATGCTTTTACTAATGCCTCCGTTTTTGGCATTCGCTATCGAGCCAAGTGCGGGAGTAGATATGGAGTTTTTATCCATTTTCTACATGGCCGTGCTGTTCCCTGCATTTTTATTTCTGCTTATGCACTACTGGGGAAAGTCCAAGTGCAAACCCATTTACGACCGCTGGGTCATGCAGTACGGCACTGACCCTGACAAGTGGCCCGGCGCATCCAAGCTTTACAGAACACCGAAGCCTCCGAAGTGGGCAGACATGTCCACACAACAAAAAAATAGCGTATTGGTTGCGGTGGTTGCGGTGGCTTTATTGGTTGTTGTCATTCTGGTCAGCGCGCTATTTTTGTACGACGTGTATAAGTCGGGTTTGTTTTAGGAGTTTGAAGACAGATGTTACGGAGCCAATGAGGACTTGATCACAACCTACCTCCTGCTCAAGTAATCCTGCGCTTTCTCCAACGAGCTGAACACAGGGCCGATGCGTTTGCCACGGTCTGAGTAGACTATGACCGCTAGCCTTCCTTTGTAGGGATGGAGTTTGTGGAATGCTGGCTTAGTAATTGGCTCAATAGGTTTATTGGAGAGTATTCGAACCGAGTTCGAACACCATCGCTCGCTCATGTAATTCCTCGGGTTGTTCTTGTTGGGCCTTCCAAAATAGCAAAGTCCTTGGAAGTTGCGTCTGCGAAAGCAGGGTTGTTGGCAACTTCTTCAAACACTTCAGATTTAAGATAGTTTTCCATGTCTTCTTTGGATTCCCAAAAATAAACGCCCCCGTAAGTGTTGGTTTCAGGGTTTGCAATCCAATGCTTTGAGATTAGTCCGGGTAGATTTGCAAAAGTTTCAGCAATATCATTACAAGCATCTGAGTAAGCATCATGCGTTAAGTCATTGAGACTGAAATTTATAATCTGTACATGCATAACAATTTTTAGGGGTGTAATTTGAGTTAAAGGTCTAATTATCAATGGGTAAAGTCTATTTCTTTAAAAATAAATCTGAAGATTTATTATCGTTTATTGGTACAAGGCATTGTCTGTCAGTGAGCTAGGTTTAGGCAAAGATGCACCTTTTACAAACCAATGCCCGAATAGCCGCTGATAGGGGAGTTGGATCCTCTTTTTATGAAAACCATAAGAAGACGGGGCGGGTGGCAGGTAATAGCGAAGGCTTTTGTGGCCTCCAAACACCGATTCCTGTTTAAATCAGAATGTGTTAATAGTTTATCCTGATACTGCGCAACAACTTAAGAGGCGGCTCTTAAATCCCGCGCCTACCAATCCCCGTTGACATCACCAAGTTTGACTCCGGTGATGACAAGATTGCTGAGACTTTCAGCGGCTGGATTCAGCGTGATGATTTCGAGTGACCCTGACTTTCCAAGATCTTCTTGGTTGGAAGCCGTGACAACTTCCCTGTCAAAGAATCTCCACAGGCTTTCTGGTTGTCCCGAGGCGTCCTTTGAGTATGAGTTTTCCATCGCCAAAATAAGCTTACGCATCGAAACAATATCCGATACATCGATGGAATTATCCCGGGTTGGATCAGCAGCAATGAGGGACGGATAATTAGGTAGTTGTTCCATGGCAAGGATATGCTTACGCATCTGCACAATGTCAGACACATCGACCCCGGCAGCCACCTTGTCGTCGACTGTTTTGATTGCACTCAGTTGGATTTCCCCTGAGCCATCTACATCAAAGCTGAAAGATCCATCGCTCTGTGTTGTCTCTGTCTGTTGGCTCCCATTCTGGATCATGACGACTTGCACCTGGGCTACAGGCTTGGATGTATCTCCCCATAAATAGACATAACCGCTTAAAGTAGTCGAATGAGCAACCAGTGCGGTAGAAGGCGTTCCGCCTTCATTCACTCTAACTGAGGTGAGTGATATGGAGTCAGGGGCAGAACCAGCAAATGAAATCGTTGCCAGGGTGGCACTACCACCGACTCCATTGGCTGAAGCCAATGCGATCTGGATGGTCCCTTCTTCGCTGGTGTTGCTGGCCAGGCTCAGCCCATTGATGGAGGTGCTGATGTTAATTTCTCCAGCATTGCTAGGTTCGTAGGTGATAGAAATCAATGAGCTGTAGAGAGTGTGGCCATTGGTGGCAGCCTGGAGTTCGTAGTCTCTTTCTGATGAAGGACTTTTCTCCAACGAAAAGACAACCGATTCGGCACCTTCGATATCGTTAGAAATAACTGGAGCCAAAGAAACGATTGATAAGAAAAGCAGAATGATTCTCAGCAATGGCCTGCCATGTTTCATTTCTTGCAACCTATTATCCAAGTGGAATATAAACAACAACATTATGAAGGTTCTAAGACTCCTTTGGAGTGGTTTGGCCTTGGTGAGCATACTCTCCAATACACTTCATGCCGACACAGATTCACTGGGTCCCGCCAGTGGTTTAATCGAAAAAGGCACTTACGGACCATGGCAGCATAATCCAACGGCTCCACCGCCCAAGCATGCTTACTCCCCCTTTGATCCACGCTTCCAGAAGCCGGAGATTCGCCCCTTGGTTGAAGGAGTCGATTACGACAAGGAAAAGCTGGTCATCAAATTCAAACCGGATTCCAGACCCAACCGTGGTGCCTTCGCCCCAGCTGGAGCCTACCGTGGGGGGCAGGCCTTTGCTCAACTTGGGATCAAGAATCTGAAACCGGTGTTCCCTGAGTCCGCTGCGGAGTGGGCTGGGAAACCAGGTCCAAATGGACGTCCTTACCCCGATTTGACGCTTTGGTATTCCGCAGACTGGAACCAGGACATGGTCATCGAAGAGGCCATCGCACTGCTGAAGCAAGATCCAGCAGTTGCCTATGTTGAACCGAATATTCTTCGCAAACTGGCTATCGAGCAATCCACGCTGGATGTTCAAGCCCCTGAACAACCCGCATCCAATCAAGCGTTCCAGCCCAGGAATCTTCCCTCATCGACATCTGATCCTTTGTATGACCAAAGCTGGCACTTAGATGCCATTGGTGTTCAGGAGGGTTGGCAGTATCTGGAAGATCAGGGGCTTCCCCCTGGTGGTAGCCGGGACATCGTGGTAGCGGTGATCGACACGGGTGTGGACTACAATCACCCTGATCTGGTGGCCAACATGTGGATCAACAGCGGTGAGATCCCCAACAACGGGCAGGATGATGACAACAACGGCTTTGTCGATGATATCCATGGCGTTGCCGTAGTGAGCGATAGCCGCTTTGAAAGCGGAGACCCTAATGACGACCATGGTCACGGGACTCATGTTGCCGGGATCATCGCGATGCAGGCCAACAACGGCATTGGCGGAACCGGGGTGGCCTACAATGCACAGATAATGGCCATCAAAGCTGCTCAATACTCAGGGCTACTGAGTGCAACGGATGTGTCTCAGGCTATTTACTACGCAGTCGAGAAAGGCGCTGACGTCATCAATATGTCTTTTGGTGGGTATAACAAATCTCAGATCGAAGAGGACGCGCTGGCTGTGGCTTTTGGACAAGCAGTCTTGGTGGCAGCAGCTGGGAATGATGGGCTACCAAACGAAGGACCATGCATACCAGCCCCTATGTATCCAGCCGCACATAACTGGATCATCGGGGTAATGGCTGGAACCAGTTCAGGAGTTCTTGCTTCTTTTTCGAACGAGGATTGCGTGCCGCATACAATTAGAGAATACGAAATTATTCTGCCTGGAGTTGATATCATGAGTACTTTACCAGGCGACCAGTATGCGGCTTGGGACGGAACATCCATGGCGGCGCCTGTCGCATCAGGTATGGCAGTGCTACTACGTTCGAAATGGGCAGACAAAGACGTCTACTCATCACGATTCATAATGGGCCAGTTGGTCGCGAACAATGGCAACTTGCTCGCTGCCTTGACCAAAGCTCCAGAACCCGAACTGCGTTATCTGGAGCATTGGTTGTTCGACCGGGACAAAGAAGCCGCTGGGAATGATGGGGACGGAATCGTCGACAACGGTGAAACAGTCGAACTCGCAATCGTCATCAGAAACCACTGGGGCAAAGCAGGAAATGTCACCTTGAAACTTGAAGCTCAGGCAGAGGGCGCATTCCAAACCGATCCCTATGTGACCTTCGAAATAGATGAGGTCAACCTAGGAGCGGTGGGATCCTTCAATTGGGATGACAACGGTTTGATTTACGATAATGAAGGCTTGATCACCGGCGTACGAACGCCTTTGCGATTCAGTGTCGCTTCTAATACCCCCAACGATCATTTGATCCCATTCAAACTGACCATGACCTGTGAGAATGGCTATGAACCTGATGACCCCAATGCACCCTATGTATTTGAGAGCCGATTTACATTGGTTGTTCAGAATGGCCGGACGTTACCAAGGATTATTGAAGAAGACATGACGCTGACAAGTGAGCATTTTTGGATCATTCCCGATGCAACATTGATAGAACCTGGGGCTATACTAACTGTAAAAGAAAACACTCAGTTACAATTTGGAACCGGTGACCCAAACAGTCCGTACGCTCAAAATGCTAACCCGCAAATACAAGTGAATGGGAGCATAATTATGGATGGTGTTTATCAGGGGGAAATCGAAGTTTTCCCAAGTTATTTAAGGCAGGATAGCTTATGTCGGATTTTTAATGATGGCGTGGGGGATAAAAATAAGAATGGTTTTTATGAATATGTCAAATTCTTAAACGCGGAAATTAAATCTGCGGTATATGTCAGAAGATGTGCTTTAAAATTAAGCGCCGCATGGCGACATACGCAAATTCATTATTCAACTACTAGTGAGTCAGTGGTTGAAAACCCTTATACGAATTATCATGGGGGAGAGTTTTCAAAAAATTACGTCCGCGAATTCAGAGGTTTGCCTGGCGTTCAATTTTTTATGGGAAGTGGAATTGACTTTAACACTGCCACCAAATATAATGTTATTAATAGAGGTTATAAAGGCTCAACTGCCACTACTTTCTCTTTGAATGCCTATGGGGCGTCTATAATGAGATCGTGGCAGCGGGAGGATCCCAATGATTGGAATTCAGATCTTATTCTTAAGGACAATTTTGATGAATATGGGAATAGCTTGGAACCTAATTTTTTTGGAAATAGCTTCCTGAATCCCTTATGGAGTCCTGAGCTTGGAAACTGGATCCAAATTAATGCAAGGAATAATAGTCAGGGTAGACCTAATGAGCTGGATCTTCGGGATAACTATTGGGGGACAACTTCGGAAGAATTAATCGGGCATGCAATCGATGATTACTATGACGATTTTAATAAGGACAAAGTAATTTTCCAACCTATGCTTGATGCCCCTAGCAAGGAAGCGTGGCCGCATGTATACAAAATAAATATTAATGATACGGACTCACTTTCAGTACCTCAGATTGGACTAGGTCCAGCATTGTTCAAGATCTATTACAACCGGGATATGAATATTGAGAAACAACCTCTCGTTTCTTTTGGCCCGGATACCCCTGTCACCGATTATACCATTCACCCTATTGATGGCGGCTGGGAGAATCCCAGAGAGTGGGTAGGAACCTTTAATATCAATCCTGTTACTGGTGATGGTTACCAGCTTATGCGCATCTCAGGAGGCGTTGCAGCCAATGATCCTTATTTTGTTGGGCAGCCAGACGCAGGTCGTTTCCGATTCGAAATCATTACTTCAGGTGCGGAGGCCCTTACCCTTCAATCGACGGGTGGCGAGGGCTTCATTGACCTGTCATGGATTCAGGATGATTTCGACTTGATGGCTGGGTTCAACCTGTATCGCAGTCAGTCAGCCGAAGGTAACTTCCAGCGCATCAATCAAAACCTACTGTCGCCGGCCACCAAGGACTTTCGAGACACCAACGTAGCCCCTGGTGAAACCTACTACTACAAGTTCACCGTGGTGAAGACTGACTTCACTGAAAGTGATTACTCCAATGTGTCCGAGTCGACCCCACTAGATACCATTCCTCCCAATATCAGCCATTCGGAGGTTCACTCCGCATCGCCAGGCTTGCCGGTGACTCTGACTGCTGATGCCACAGACAACGTGCAAGTTGTTTCGGTCACGCTATTCTACCGGTCAATCGGTGATTCCGAATTCAAGGTGACCCCAATGACGCGCACAGTAAACAACCGATACGCAGCCACTCTGGAGGGATCCAAACTCAAGTCCCCAGGATTGGAATACTACATGGTGGTGTCCGATGGTATTTCCAACGTGTATGCCGGTCGTGCTGAATTCCCAATCAATATTGAAGTAATCGACGAGCCTGTGGTCAGCGGAATCAATCCAAATACGGGTCCTGCTTCAGGAGGCACCGCGGTGACCCTGATTGGTTCAAACTTCAAGGATGGAGCCAAGGTCAACTTCAATGGAGTGGACGCTACAGATGTAGTTTGGATCAACGCCAGTCAGATTACCTGCATAACGCCTGCCCAAGTGCCACTTGCAGCCGATGTAAGGGTAATCAATCCGGGTGGAAGTGTGGGGGTTTTGGCCAATGCCTTCCACTACTTCAGTAACGAAGCCCAGATCAGCATGCCAGACACAGGTGGAGGCAGGGAATCGGTAGTTCGGATTCCCATTGCCGCAAGTAACTTGCAACAATTGGTAAGCCTAGATCTCACCATCACATATGATGCTGCTGTCCTTCGCTGTGACAGTGTTATCAACGGTGAGATCCTCGCAGGGTGGAACATGGCATCCAACACATCACAGCAAGGAGTGGTTCGGATTTCCGCTGTATCCACCAAGTTGCCGGTCACCGGAAATGGTGACTTGTTTGAATTGGAATTCACTGTGTTGGGTCCAAATGGGGCTAATAGCCCTCTCACACTATCCCAGGCCACACTCAATGATGGCGCTATCGCCTCCACATTAGGACATGGATCCTTCACTATCGACTCTGTCTACGATGTAAGAGGAACGGTTCGCTTCTGGAAGGACAGCAGACCGGTTTCGGGCGTAATTTTCAAACTCGAAGGAGAACAAAACTTTACGGGTGCATCTTCCCAGGATGGGTCCTATGCGGTCAATGGGAGCATTGCTGGCTCCTACCAACTCAAACCGTCCAAGAGTGATCAAAGTTCCTCCATCAGCCCCTATGATGCAGCACTGGTTCTTCAGCATGCCGTCGGGTTGACGACACTAAGCGGAGGAGCTTTAACAGCTGCAGATGTAAACAAGAATGGATCGGTCAACTCAACCGATGCCTACCACATTCTCCAATACTCAGTTGGTTTAACCCAACTCCCTTTCAGTGGAGCTGTAGTGGTTTGGGATTTTGATCCACAGGCAAGATCCGTACAGGTTCAGCAAAGCCATCTAACCAACATTGATTTCACAGCCATCCTCATTGGCGACGTGTCCGGTAATTGGCCAGATGAGCCAGCATCACAGACCTTGAGCCTCTCAGAGGCCAACACTGCCATTGCTGCTCTGGAGCAAGTGGACATGGTGGCTAAGGCTCCTGGATTACTAGGGACCATGTCTCGTGAATTGAATCAGCCAAGGATTAGTAATTCTCCTTACAAACTGGCATGGCGTTCAGTGGACGGAGCCAATACCGGTGAAAAGGCCTTCATGCTGTTCACGCAGACTTCCGCACCGGGATTGGTCAGTGTGGACGCTGAGCTTGAATACCCAGGTGTTCGAACTATTCAGGCAGGTTCCCTGGCTGAGTCGATGTTCATGGCTCAAGGTACTTCTGACTCAGACCAAGCTCATGTAGGATTGGCCACTTCAGCCCCAGTGACAGGGAGCGGCAGTTTACTGACTGTATACAGTGACCAAGCATCCTTTGAGTTTCCAACCATTGACCGCCTAGCCATCAATGATGGGTACAATGCCATCATGTGGGATCAAAACGGGTCCTGGATGGAGGACGACATCGATGGGGATGGACATTCCTTCTGGCAAGAAGTCGTGGCAGGGACAGATCCTGAAGATGCCACCTCGGTCTTCAGAATTCTGCCAGTCCAAGCGACAGATGGTAACGTAATTCAACTCAAATGGTCATCGGTCGATGGTAGGGAATACCTTGTGGAACGCATGGATCAAACCAACGCTGACTTATGGCTTGCTGTTGGAGAGACTATTCAAGCTTCTGGTAAGTCAGCCAGCTTGAGCATTCCCATATCTTCCAGTGAAGATGTTTACAGAGTCAGGGTTTTACCTTGATGGATCGATGTTCTATTCGTTTGACGAAAAGGCACTAGACCCCATGCCCGCTCAATTGAGATGTTTAATCATCTAGCAGGTATCTCCAGCGATTGGTCTTCACGTGAGCAATTCCCTTTTCAACCAGCTCAATTACTTTCAATTCTTTTAAAATGTGAAGATAACGATATCCTCCCACTTGATTATTTACTCCAGGCACGACCATTTCCACTTGTTGGCCGCCTAGGTTGAAAAGCCCATCATCCTGAATTTCAGCAGCCCACTCCCTGCACAACTTGGCGGTATCCTGCAGCTTCGGAGGTGTTTTCAGCAGCAGAGCAGGAGCTTCTTTGTTCTTTGCCCTGTTCCAGACCTCCTCATTCTCCTGGTTTTTCCTCCTCAATCGCGACCACTTATCCACGAATACAATCAGGTAATCTTGTTCAGGCATGGTAGAGTCGAGGTAAGGTGCTGATTTATCAAACCATAATTTGTGAACATCAGTCTGCCACTCCCAGCTGGCATTCAAGCCATGCTGATGGAGAAGCCACTTTAGTTCTCGGATCAGTGAAACTTGCTGGCTGTTGCTTGTCTTTGGTTTGATGCACTTATATTTCCCAACAAGATTTTCAACCTCCTTGATCATTTCCGGATCACAATCCTGCAGTCTGGGGGTCTCCTTCAATGGGTCCTTAGTGATGCCATCTTCACAACTACGACCCCCATCTATATTGCGATTCTTTTCTTCTAATGTTCTATACTTCTTGAGTTCTAATATTCTAGTATACACCTCAGTCTTGAGAACCTGATCCATGGACCTGCCATCGAGCCAAACTAGCTGATCTAATCCTATCTCTTCCACTGGCGTTTTTTTCAGGAATCTGTAGTGATCAACTTTGTTTGCATGAAGCCCTTGAATGATAGTCAAGCCACCGTCACTACGGAATTCGCCTACCGCCACTCCCTCATGCTCCAATTTTTGTAGCGGAGGACAAGTGTGCATAAGTCGAAACCAGATGTTCGCACCACGTGATCCTTTGGATATGAGTGTCTTCTCAGCAATTGGGTTGAGTTCAATGAAACTTTTAATCAATGAGTCTGCTTCGAACTCATCGTCAGCAGATCCATCCAAATCGATACTGATGATGTTGTGATCCTTGTTTCCAAGCCGCACTGCAATCCCCATCGCAGCAAGCTGCTTGTCGTTGGTGTTTGCATCTGGGTAACTACCATCAGCTTGAACTGACCACTTTTGCGCCATCTGCTTGCTACCAGGTCTGACTGATATCAATGAAACGCGATTTTGAAACAAGGATCGCAGCTCATGAACCGGGATGCGGTAATTGCCTTCTTCATGATTCATGATGCCACCCCCCTCTTTACCATGGGAAATTGTGGATATGTTATTTCCATGTCTCCAATTTTGAATGCTCATTGGCTCTATGAGTGAGGTTATCGATTGGCCTGCTGTAATGAGGCTTCTGTTGATTCAAACTTCCTTACAGCTGGTTTTTGATCTGAAAAAGATCGATATATGTCCTTAATTCGGCGTTTGATCCAACGCTTTGCCTTCAAAAGGCCCCAAGGCACTTCATATGTCCTCAGATAATCTCCTAGGTGTGATACAGCAACCAATCTGCTGTCCTTCAAACGACTCAATCGTTTTGCTGTTTGAGGATCGTTGCATTGAATCCAACAAACTCCTGGAGCGACTTTCCACGCTGTTGGGAGGTAAAGCTCTTTTGGAGCAGAAGTCTTCCTCGCCACAGGGATCTTGAGCCAGTTCGAAGATTGTTTTTTCGAAGGGTAAGTCATATTAGTGAGACCCTTTCTGATTTGGGTTGAGGCCATTTAATGCTGAGGCGACATCGCTAATGATGAAATAATTAGTTCCGCCTACCTTGATCCGCGGAACGATTCCTTTTTCAATCCACCTTTGCCAGGTCCTTCTGCTGGGGGCTGAATTATCAGTGAAGAGGAGATTCGTTATCTCCTTATATGTAGTTAGTTTTTTTGGCATGTATGTCCTGAATCCACCAATGGTGGATCTTCTCTGGTTTAGTGGGAAAACCTCGGACACACTAATCTCAGTATCCCTTATCCTGAGTCAGTCGGAGCTTTGCCTCCTAAGGATTGTGGCCAACCCCTAAAAAAACCCTCGCGGGACCTTTGCTATTCGTCAACGCCAAGTTGAGGCAAAAAGTGACAAATACTGAACTGAGTATGCTAGGCCCACAGCTTGAAGAACTCCTCCGATTCCTTCCGCGTCACAAGTGCTTTGTAGTGTCTGTGGAGCATGGTAGGGGAATGACCTAGGTGGAGTGCTGCCTTGGCCTCGTCCTGGTAGTAGTTCAGCCAATGGCTGGCCGCTGTATGTCTCATCGCATTGCGCGGCCAGTGTTTGATTGCTGCTTGAGATCTCAATGCCGTCATTCGGCGTCTCAGGTTCACCTGAGGCGTTACCTGCCAGGCAAAGCGGTTATGACCAGGTAGCCACTGTATCACGCGCCTAGTTTTGGTCTTGGCTGCTTTGGCACCTACAATGAGATGACCATCTCGCATAATCAGGTCTTCTGAACGCACGGCTTCTGCGACTCGAAGCCCCGTGCATAAGCATAACCACAGGTGGCTAAGCAGGTCTTCGGGGCAGACGCGAATCAGAGAGGCCACATCGCGATTGCTCAGTGTCTGAATCTCGCCTCTGGGGTAGCTGGGCTTGCCATGGACTTTGATTGGGACTGGCATCATGCGCTGGTGATAGGCCCAATTCAGGAACACAGCAGCCTTGCGTCTCCCGGTCTCTCCCATGCCCGCTGACTCTAATGCACTCCACATGGTTTTTGTGGTGATCTCAGGCAGCTTCAGATGCCCTGGTAGGTAGTTCTGAAGACGGGCTAAGACATAGCGCATTTCATCGATGTAGCGCTTGGTTTTGTTGCGGTGAGCGAGGTCTTCCAGGAAGGTCTTCAAAGCCTGCTCATATGTGCAGGAATCATTGATGTGCAACTGCTTGTAACACGACCATACCTGAACCAGGGAGAGGTCATGGTCCCAGATGTCTCGAATAATTTGAATGTCTTGGGAATTGAGAACCGGAGCGACTGTCCGGGAGGAAGAATTTGGTGGAGCCGAGGGGAGTCGAACCCCTGACCCCCACAATGCCATTGTGGTCTAGCTCATCGTCCATTGGGGTAGTTTGTTGTCCGAGGAAATATCTTCAAGAACATCTTGAAAACTTATTCATGGTATGAATTGTTTCATCAGACCAAAACGAGCAGACTTCCTAGCCTTATTAAGAAAGAAGCAATATTCTATGTAGCGAATTTCAGGTATGGAATTATAGCCTGGCTAGCTCTGTTTTTTTCGTTGGCGATTGTCTGCTATTCGTGGGACCAAGGAGGAATTGTTAGAGTCATCTTGGCAACAGGCATTCCTGCTGCCATTAAAATCGAAAAGATAAGACAGTTTTTCGAATCTTTCGGGCAAGCAGCTCCCTTGGTATACGTGATGTGCGTCACCATAGAGGTCATGATTGCGCCTTTACCTGGGTTGATGCTTTATGGTCCCGGCGGCTTTATATTCGGAGGTTTCAAGGGGGGCTTACTGTCTCTTATGGGAAATACTTTAGGAAGTGGCGTTTGCTGCGCAGCACTCAGGAGTTTGGGGAGTAATTGGATGAGGAGAATCTTCTCCGAACACAAATTAGCCTCCATTCAGGAACGATTGGAGCGGCATGGTGTTTGGCTTATTTTCCTTCTAAGAGTCAACCCTCTTACGTCATCCGACCTTGTTTCGTACGCTGCAGGGTTGACAAGAATTCCAATCTGGAAAGTCATGACAGCTACTGCATTCGGGATGACGCCTCTCTGCTTTGCTCAGGCATATTTTGCAGAAGGTGTTATGCGACGCTATCCATGGCTACTTTACCCATTGATAGGCTTTTGTTTCATATATCTGGTCGTTTTCATCCTCATATTCATTCGTATACGGAAAAAAGCACATACCAAATAACTCAAGACATTTCCACAGACTCGGAGCTCCCCATCATGCCATTGTGGTCAGTGATGTGATTCATAGCTAGATAATTAGCGTTTCCGGTATCCAACAGCAGGGACCGGTGTCGGCGTTATAGCTTGTTTAGACAGGGGAAAACGCATCGGTCCTGTGTTCAGCGCCGTGGAGAAAACGCAGGATTACTTGAGCAGGAGGTCAGGTTAGACGCCGCTAATATCAACTCCCAAAAATAACCCATAAAACATATACACAGTGAACCCTATGGGGTCTTCCAAAAAAGCATTAACAACCTCCCTAGGATGGCTCACCATGTACATAATTTCCTCGAAGTTCTTAATGAAGAACCCGATAAAAGCAACAATCGCGATAATCCCCAGGACCCGCTTCAACTTGCTTTGCCCCGCTTTCATACACAGTAAACGTCACAGAATCTGGAATCCCGACAAAAAACCCCACCAGCTTAACCATAGCCAGTGGGGCGCCCTACCAGACGAACCAAGTCCAGCAGAGTCGTAGTGACAGTTGTTCCCAACCCTCGACACGGTAAGTTGCTGGCACCACTTGATGTAACACGAGGAAAGCTGGTGAATCCCGCCAAGAAAAAAAACGCCCCTGAGTATCCAACAGCAGCAGCGGGTGTCGGTGTCTTATTCCGTATCTCGTTTGTCGTGTAGGTTCTCGCTGTGTTCGGCGCAACGCAATGTCTGTCACCCTGAGGGTTGTGAAAACAAGACAGACCAATACCAGATTTGGAAGGAGCAAACCCTGATTGCAACCAACGAGTAGCGGCGTAAGTGGGCTTACTTTCCTACCCAAACAATCGACTAAAAAACGTCTGAATCAGTGCGATGATTATTCCCGCATTAAGCCTCACAGCAATCCACAGGTCCGTTAAGAAAGAAACATCTACCAACTGCTCAACCAAATACAGGACCAGCGACACAGCACCCCCGGCAACAAACAAAAACACAAGCATTGAAATCCAGTTATTCGAAATCCACTGCCAGAAAGCCTTGAACCGGTCTAGTAACGAGGCGTTCTTCACGATGGTTTGTATTACCAAAATCGATGAGTAAAACTCAACGCAGAAACCAAGGAGTGACTCTCTGCAGACTCCTTCATAGGAAGTATTGATAGGTTTATGACACCTGCGGATGCGCTTTTGACTCCTGCCTGAATCCTGGTCAGGTTCATCCAAGCATGAGTTATCCAATTTTGGAACCTGAGAGGCCCTATGACATGCGGGCGGGTTCGTGCTGGCACATCATCCGCCTCAGCTAACAAAGCCGGTCACAGGAGAAACTAGGAGCGATTTAGGCCCATATATGCACTCAATACCCGAGGCGGCACCATCTACACCAACGAACGAGGAGACCGAGCCATCCAGCTCTCCAGTAGGTCAGGCCTCAGGGTCTACTCAGACAGGGGAAAATGAATCGGTCCTGTGTTCAGCTCGCTGGAGAAAGCGCAGGATTACTTGAGTAGGTGGTAGTGTTACGAGGGTTTTGTCCACTTCCCACCTAGTTTGTCACCTAGTATTGCGTAGGCGCAGAATATTCCAGCTATGAACAGTCCTGATGGACTCAATACAGGTGCCATAAACAGTGCGTAATAAACCCCCAAAATGCCAAGCAATCCAGCAGCTGTTCGAAAAATTATTGCCCTCATGTTTCAATACACGTCACAGAGTCCCAAACCACGCCATTACAAAATCAGGCCAAGTTTCTAACTACGCCAAAAAAAACGCCCCCGAGTATCCAGCGGTCATAGTCTACTCAGACCGAGGAAAACGCATTGGTCCTGTGTTCAACTCGGTGGAGAAAGCGCAGGATTACTTGATGAGGCGGTAGGGTGTAATTATGCCCTCATTTCCTCCGTGACAACTGTCTTCAAGCTAATCAAACACACCTGCATCATAATTCATCCAGGCAACCACCGCACCCCACACAATGATGATGACCCAAATGACCAATAACTGCCGCTTCGAGAGTGGTTCAGACTTTGTCCGGTTTTCAGGTGTTCTATTAGGCTTAGGTGCACCCGGCCACTTCTCAGGGTCAGTTCCGTGCTGCATGACCCAGCGGTCGTAGATGGGTTTGCATTCGGATTTCTTCGCCCAGCCAATAACAAAAGTGAATAGCGGTATTGCCATAAGGCCAAAAAATAGAAAATATCGATACCAATTTCTGGAAGTCCCCTCTACGTCACCAACCGGCGCCATATCTATAAAAATCAGGACGGACATTGGTGCTATCACACAAGTCATTAATGCAACACCCACCCAAGCTCCCACGGTGAACGGTTTCTGCGCGTGTGCATTGCACAGCCTGCAGAAATAAGAAGTGCCACGAGTATCGCCACTACCTATTTCGCTGCGGTATTCGTTTTCCCGAAGTGGTCGGTCGCATACCATGCAGTAGGCATATGCTCTATAGGCGTCCATACCTAATACACGCCACAGAACACCGAATCACGCCATTACAAATTCCGACTGGCTTTCTAATCACGCCACGAAAAAACCCCACCAGCCGAAGTCACTCGAAGCTAGTGGGGTATTTTAGTTTGAACTCATATGGTGCGACGACCGTTGAGGGGTTATGCCGTAGAACCAACGGTTTCCACTATGCTGAAACAGGC
>CACEMW010000033.1:0-29641 GCA_902560705.1 uncultured Verrucomicrobiota bacterium | reverse complement strand
AATAGCTGGACCCCCCATTTCTCTGTCGCTTGATAGTTTGCGGATCCGATGGACAGCACCTAATGTCATCACAGCCTCCTACATAAGGAGCTAACTTCTGAATCCATATTTCATTGGTATCCATTGTTGTATGGGCCGTCCTAGGAAGTCGGCCGTCAAAATCATCTACATACATGAGTATTCCGAGACCAATCTGGCGACAATTGGAGAGGCACTTAATTTCTTTAGCCTTTGTCTTAGCCTTCGACAAAGCAGGCAATAGCATGCCAGCCAAAATCGAGATTATCGCAATGACCACCAAAAGCTCTATCAGGGTAAAACCACCTTTGATTGCTCCTGATTTTCTGGCCATCGCCTTGCGAGGCCAATAAAGATAATGACGCATATGATGTAAGTTTTGAATCAGACGACGAAACGTGGTGGGTCTAATCAAAGATCCACCTGTGGGAATTTAGGAAACGGGAAATCTAAACCCAGGCAGGAGGAGCGCGAGTAGGCGCACTTTGGGTCCATAAGACAATCGAGGCATGATACAAAAATGTTGGCATGGTCTCGACGCATGGAGGAAGAACTAAAATGGAGGAGGAAAACGCTAGGTCCAAAGAACCCGTAATGCAAAAGGGAGATAATGGATCTTCGTTAAAGTGATGGTCCTCATGAGAGGAATCCTGGTCGTGATCATCAAGCCCTGTCTCTAAAACCAGCGAGCAGTGAACATCATCGCCATGAAACCACTGGTGGAAACTGATGCTTCGCGCCCCAATTGAGAGCAGCAGCAAGCAAGCCGCCAGCAAAAAAATGCTGAATGTCTTCCATGCTTGAAAGTGAGGTCTAAGCTTCAAGGAATATGATCCTTAATACATAATTACAATACTTTGCAACCTGTTTTTGAAAAAATTCTTTTTAAAAATTCCCCCAAAATTCGATTGGCTTTGTTTCAAAATATTGAGGCAGTAATTTTCCTTTATTTGAATGCAGCCGCCCCAGCCCAAACTGATCTCCGGCTCGGACGACCTGTCCCTGTTTGAGGAATACTTCGACCATTTTTTCACTCGAGACAGTGTTGTGGCGGTCGTCCTTGAGCAGGGTCAGGATCTCCCTCCGTTTGGCGTATATGACCTCACCGCTGGAGGGCCAGGCATACTGGCCATCCATACTGAAGGCAACTCATCCGGGCATGTTATCTAGGGCAATGGTGGTCAGCTGCTGAAAAGGAGGGTGCGCCTCAAACACATGCAGCCGCATCTTATGCCCATCGCATACCCAGACCTCTTCTTCGTTCGGGGTCAGACCGATCCCATGAGCGGGACAGCCATGGCGAGCCGATATCGGCCATGTAGGCCCGCTTGCCCGATGGGCCGCAGATGGTGTTGTGTGCCCGCGAGTGCACCTGGATGGTGGTGATGATTTCCCCATCTTCGCAGGCTACCACATTCCAGAAATCCTTTTTCAGGGACGGAAGATACATGGTCTTGCTATCCGAGGAAATGGAAATGCGGTCACATACCGGGCGTGGCCACATAGAGGATGTGGCCCCTGCAAGGGGCACCCGAAGACGTCACCTCCTCCTCCGCAATCGCCTGTGATAGAGCGAGGGAAAAAGCCAACAGTATGATGGCAAAACAAATCCAACGAGGGTATCGGAAGCTCAGGAAAGTAAAGAAAGTCTCCACGGTCTTTTTAACACGGTTAAGAGCCGTGATAACGAGGTAATTGGGATTCATCACCCCCAAATAACACTCACCTGGGAGAAGTGAATAGCCGGCGAAATGTGCAGAAGATTGCTTGAGCAGGAGGCACCAGAGGCGCCTCCTTCATGAACGAAAGAGGGGCCTCTGATGAACTATTGGCGCCCTGGATCTCCTTGAAGAAAACCAGATTAGCCCCGGGATTTTTCTAGAAAGACCATCATCAGGATCCCCATGAGGCAGAGAATATCCTTGTCCTGGTGGCTGTCGTAAAGTTTTTCAATATGGAACACGTTCCCAAAAAGGCTGGGAGATTTTTTGACCCGGAAGAGCGCCTCCCCTTCGGCGGTCGTCAGCAGGTAGGATGGGTTAAAGACGTAATTACAGAACAGTCCCACCAGAGGAATGTCACCAAAGAACGAATCAAAGACCTTGGCCAGAGGTTTCTCCTCGCGAATGGTGGCAAATGGCGCACCCTCAGCCGTTTGAAGGTTGTAGGTGGCCTTCCAGAGGGATCTCAAACCCTCACGTTTGATCGATCCGAAAACCTGTTCAGCTTCACTGACGAACTGATAAGCCGCCCGGAAATCAATTACCCGATCGGCTTTGATGGTACATAGCTTTTCGTTTCGGCTCTTGTCGCGAAACACCTCCAACTCTTCCTTAAGCTTAAGCAGTTTCTGTCGTGCGTAGGCAATGGATTCACCGGATGCATCAGAAAGCTGGGCTTGTCGAGCCAGGGCGATTTTTTTGAAGTTCAGTTTGATCGGGTATTGCATGAGGTGTCTCCTTTCAGTGTTTGTCATTGAGGTTGTTGCGGGCATCCGAACTGATGCGGTTCATTTTTGACTGAATGCTGTCAATCAAATTGCTACACTGGGTCATGAAAATCAGGAACACGCGATCTCCACGAAGCGATTCGTGAGTCAATTCCTCCAGAGCTTGAATTTTAATCTGCATGACTTGACGCAGCATGCCCTGAAGATCTTCTTGGGAATGGGCATCGGCATACCGCCTTTCAACATCGACGGTCTGTGCCAGTAGTTTGTCCAGCTTTTCCTTGTCGTTGAAAAGCTGCTTGGCCAATTCTTTTTCCTGTTGGCGCCGCCAGCGATCCCACAGCAAATACAGCCCGGCTGCGAGCGCAACGGCGAGCTCCTTCAAGGCTGCCAGAGATTCCATGACATTGGCCATGTAGCCGATTTGGTCAGCAGGATGAAAATACTGCATGGCCCTCGGGTGCAAGCTCAGATCCTGCTGCTGGCGCACCTCACGGGCATTGATCATGACCGGTGAGTGCAAGCCGGTACTTTTCTCAAACAAGGTCACAAGCATTTGATCGATGACCTTCGGGCTGATGTTTTTGCTGGCGACCAAGAGCGCTTTGGTCGCCACAGTAGGAATGTCCTCCTGAAGTAAAACCTCGCCCATGCGGTATAACCCTCGGTGAATGGTGGTTTGCGTGAAAAAAGCATTTTTTTCGCAGAATGCTTCCGAAAACTCCACCGGCAGAATGCGATACTCACCTGTCAGCAACAGACGGTTTAAATCATCATTGAGAATACCAGCGGTGACGATGGCAGCGTCGATATCCCCGTTTTTTTCAATCTCAGTGAAGTAATCGTAGATCCATTGCGAATTGCTTTCATCGAGTCCATAAAAGTGCAGTAGTTTCTCGGCACTGGAGGCCATACCGGAATCCCGCATCCCTACGAGAATAGCATGCCCCTTGAGGTCTGTAATACGTTTAATTGCGGCATCTTTACGTACGAGGACATGCACCAGATCTGAAGAGATGGGCGCAATGATGCTCAGGCCGCTGAGATCAACCACTCCACCCTGAATCAATGCCAGATGGGCTTGAGAAGAACTAAGGGCATGATAGTTTTCCTGACTACCAGAGCTGGTGTGAAGACTCAGCTGACCTAGGGTTTGGCTTTCCCAGGCTTTCTGAAGGTGCACTCCCACTTGATGATAAAACCCACCCGGCTGCCCTGTGTACATCACCAGTTGGCGAGGAATGACGTCTCGCGTGAAATAATACAATGCGACTGAGACCAGCAGCGTGGCTGTCATGAACCACTTGAGCTTAGAACGCATAGGTATCATGTATTTGTTTGAGTCATGGGTCATTTTTTCAATTCTCAAGGATGCCCCCCGAAAAATTTTCGGGGGGATCATTGAGAATCAACTACTCAGCCCTATCGATTTGTTTTTTGAAGACCTCGTCCACGATGGCTGCTCCGACCGAATCCCCGAAACCATTGATCATCGTGCGGAAACGATCCAGAAACCAATCCACCGGGAGAATGATGGCCATGTATTCGACAGGCAAGCCCACGGCACCAAGGACAATGGCCATGGTGACCAGACCCGCCTCGGGAATACCGGCGGCTCCAATCGCTGCCATGGTTGCGGTGACGGCAATGATCACCTGCGTGGTCATGGTTAGTTCGAAGCCTGCCGCCTGAGCCTCGGGCGAGACCGCATAAAGATTGGCAATAAAAAGGGCGGCAGCTGCTTCATAGAGCGCGGTGCCATCCATGTTGATAGTCGCGCCAAGGGGTAGAACAAAATCAATCGACTTCCGAGAAATCCGGGCATTTTTTTCAGCACATTCCATGGTCACCGGGAGCGTCGCAGAAGAACTGGCTGTGGAAAACGCTGTCAACAGGGCACCGCTCATCTGACCCATGAATCGATAGGGGTTTCGCCTGGTGCGTATCCAGAGAAAGATGGGCAAGGTCACCATGAAGTGAATGAACAGCCCTCCCAGGACCACCATCATGTAGGAAGCGAGGTTCTTGATGGTTGAAACAAAGGTCCCTTCGGCAAAAGCCTCGCCAAAGTTGGAGGCGACCAGACAAAAAATACCCACTGGGGCAAATTTCATCAGAAGCATGACGAAGTTCAACAAGGCATCATTGGAAGCAAGAACAAAGTCGGATACGGCCTTGATCCGGGTCCCCAATGTAGTGAGCATTCCCGCAAAGATCAGACTGAAGACAATCAACGGAAGCAATTCAATATTGACCATGGATTGCAACAAATTCTTCGTGAAGAGCATCAAGAGCAAATTCTCAAAAATGTCTCCCAGACCTTTTTTTTGCTGACTGGTTTCCTCCACCACGGCCATCTGCTCGGCATGCGATCCGCTCTGAAGGGCATCCAGGCTGGAAACGACCCCTTGACCAGGTTGAATCAGATTAAACATCAGGACACCGGTCAATACGGCAAGAACGGTCGTTGTCACGTAAAACAGGACTGCAGTTCCACCAGGCCTTCCCAGCTTGCGGACGTCCCCTAGGCCGAGAATGCCACTCATCACACTGGTCATGACCAGAGGTACCACCACCATCATCAGGCACCTGAGAAAGACTTCTCCTCCGACTTTGGTGTGTTTGGCCCACTCAGGTAACAGCCATGCAAAAAGAAAGGCTGCTAGAATGGCTGCGATCATGAAATAGGTATGGCTTTTGGAGCTGGACATGGAACTTTGTGGGAGGCTGAAATTTATGGAAAAAGGATCTATTCTAACCTTGTGTTCTGACAATTATAAAAACCGGATTCTTTTGTAACAACCCAAGCAGTGGTGGCTTAAATACCGTATTTGTCCTTCATGTCATCCAACAATCCTTGCTCATGCAGATCGAGCTGGATTTTACGGATAGTTTCGAGCTCCAGGTTGCCCTGCATCATGACGATGGCATAAAGCTGAGTTCGAAAGACGTCTCCGATCAAAGTAATCCTGCCCTTCCCCTGATGGTTTATGTAATGAAGGATACCTGGAGCGTCGTTGATGTAGGCTTCCACTTGACGATTCTCAAGCAATTCAAAGGCTTCCGCTTCGTTGCTGACTTCGTGCAACTGGAAGCGATGAATTCTGGACAGCTGCTGTACCAGGGCTGCTCCGGCGGTTTGTGATTGAAAAGCAACGGTTCTTCCCGACAAATCACCCACCGATTGAAGGTGCGCTTCCATTTGGTCAATCGTCATCAAGGAAGACACCAATCCGGAGATGGAACCAATGACGATGAACCCGATCAAACTGATGGGCACGGTTGCGATACGTCCCAGCAAGGTTTTCGGAGTCACATCGCCATAGCCAATGGTCGTTGCCGTCGCATACGACAACCACATCCCCTCCCCCAGCCCTCGTCGAAGCCCTTGAAGGCGCTCTATTTTCTTGCGTTCGCACAGCCAGAATACGAATCCGGAGATGAAAATGAAAAACAGGAACCCCAACAAGGTCAGTAGAATGGTGGGATCGGTGATTGCCTGAAAAAAGCTGCGCATGAAGCTGGCTTTGGTGCTTTGAGCAGCAATCACCAGGCCCGATTCATAATAGGCATGGGAAAAATCAAAGAGCATTTCCCGTTCAGCAGTAATGGAAAGGCCTCCAGCTGCCATGTCTATCAAACCATCCTGAAGACCCTGCAGGCATTGGGGAATCGTTTCGAATTCGACCATTTCCACAGTAGAACCCATCTCCTTGGCAATGGCTTGAATGTATTCGATGTCAAACCCGCGGAATTCACTATCCTCTTGATAGGCAAAAGGTGGATAATCAGTGAAACCCAGACGCAAGACTTTCCTTTGAGAAACAGGCGGTTCCTGGGCAAGCATGCCGGATATCATCGTCAGGCATGCAAGAAGAAAGCTCGCCACGGAAAGGCCATGCGTAAACCACAAGCCATGAAAAACGCACTTATTGGCCTGATGCTGTCGCTCCATCATGGGATGGCCTTGCCGAAAGGGCGCACTGCAGCCCTTAGGACACTTCTGTCCATGGCGAATTTGTGGAGTCATGGGATGCTTGATTCCAACACAATCAACACCAGATCACGACCAAAAAATCATTTCTTTACTGGGTATCTCGGGTTCCATGGGGAAAAAGAACCGACTGCCCCTTGATCCCCGTGCCGTGATGCGTTACCTAGGTGTCGTCACCTTAAGCAAGATGCAACCCCTTCACCTCGTTTGGTTCAAGAGAGATCTGCGAGTCACCGATCATCGTCCTCTTCTGGAGGCTTCGAGCGACAGAAACGTGTTGTGTTTCTACGTTTTTGAACCGGAGATCCTGGAATCGAGGGAATATGCGGCTCACCATCACCGTTTCATTCTCGAATCCCTCGAGGAGTTGGAAGTGTCTCTCGGCAAGCTCCAATCAGGGCTCACGCTCCTGAAAGGTGAGATGGTCCAGGTGTTGAGCGACTTGCATCAACACCATGGCGTGGCCAGCCTGCGGAGCCATGCTGAAACGGGTAACGGAATCACCTATCGGCGAGATCAGCGCGTCGCCGAATGGTGCCGCACCTATGGTGTGCCATGGCACGAATACCGACAGGACGGGGTGGTTCGTAGACTTCGAAACCGAAATGGTTGGTCTGCTCGTTGGGAAAAACACATGGCACAGGAGACTGCCCCCTCCCCCAAGGCGATACGGGGACCCAGAATCCACGGCATCCACCTATCCGAAGCCGCCCAGCTTACCGGCATTCAACCCTCCGCGGTGCAGGATGCACAGCGTGGAGGTGAATCGCAGGCACTCGCCACCTTGGATTCCTTTCTGCATCAACGCAGCGTCCGTTACCGAAGCGACATGTCCAGCCCCGAGGAGGGATGGACTGGTTGCAGTCGCTTAAGTCCTTATCTGGCTTGGGGCTGCCTTTCGATGAAAACGGTGACACAGGCAGCCCGAAGCCGACGGGAAACCTTGAAGGCACAGCGGGCCTCAGGCGGGGATATCCCTTCCACCTGGGTGCCTTCCATAAGGTCTTTTGAAAGCCGATTGCGCTGGCACTGCCATTTCATGCAGAAACTGGAGGACGAACCGGAACTGGAATTTCACAATCTGTGTCGCTCCTATGACGGAATGCGGGAAGATGCCTTCAATGCCTCTTATTATGAGCGCTGGAAGGAGGGTTTGACAGGATACCCCATGGTGGATGCCTGCATGCGCGCACTCCGGCACACGGGATGGCTTAACTTCCGCATGCGGGCCATGCTGGCTTCTTTTTCCAGCTATCAACTCTGGCTTCACTGGAGGCAACCGGCCATATATATGGGTGGGTTGCTCCTGGATTTCGAACCCGGCATCCACTTCAGCCAATTTCAGATGCAGTCCGGGACCACGGGTATCAACACGATTCGAATCTACTCACCAGCCAAGCAGGCGAGGGACCAGGATCCAAAGGGAACATTCATTCGACGCTGGGTCCCTGAGCTGGAGGGAGTTCCGCTTAGCTATCTGGCGGAACCACACCTGATGACACTGGATCAGCAGGATCAGACGGGATGCCTGATCGGCAAAGACTACCCTCGACCTATAGTCGAACATGTAATCGCTTATCGTGAAGCCAGACAAAAACTGGCTGCTTTCCGAAACCGATCAGAGACGCGTCAGGAGGCTAAGGCCGTCTTCCTCAAACATGGCAGCCGCAAGGGAAGACGCGATCGAATTCCAAAAACCAGCAGCTACCCCTCCAACGAACAACAGCCCTTACTCATCTAGGATACGAGGGAAATCTGACGGGCCTGAAGTTGTTGTCCGGCAGACTTCCAAAAAGGGAAAAAGCCCTTTTTGGCGTATGGAAACCAGGTGGTGTCCCAATCGCGTTCCACCCATACCATGACCACACCGGTGGCCTCCAATCGGGTCTCAAGATCGGTCACTTGATCGTGGATGGATCCCACAAAAGGTCGGTAGGCCAGGACGGCCTCCAGATGGTTTTCGGAGGCCCATTGCACCAAAGACTCCATCCAATGCTCGGATGGTTCAACCGTGTGAACTCGGTCTCCGGCTCCCATGAAAGACAGGACGCGTTGCCGGACATCATCGGCCACTTGATGTCGATAGCGTGTCGAAGGAGCGCTGACTGAGCTCCCCGGTGTTTCATGGACCAGGCTCGTGCACAGCACACTCACGGGATTTGATTTTTGAAAAGGCGCCTGGTCGGCAAGTCCGTCTTCAGGATGAACCCACCAGCCTACCCGACGATCCGCCCATCGGCTCAAATCGGCCGTTGGACGACCAAGCGTTTCGATGCTTGGGATATTGAGATAAGAAGCGGGCCATGCCTCCACAACACCGTCCTCCAGGCGCTCCAATCCTGACTGGTGGGCTTCCAGTAAGGATGGCTCACAGTACTTTCTGAGGTTTGAAGCTCGAACCAGATAGCTCTTCCCGGCCGTCTGCAAACCTGCCACCCAACGCCAGCCCAGCGTGTTGCTGGCGACATCAGCATCGCAGAGATGACGCATGAAGAAGCCGGCACCCACATACCAGGGAAGGCGCTCCAGATGAATCCAGAAGCTGGCCCACCAAATGCGAGCATGATTGTGAAGGTATCCCGTTTGCGTGAGTTCCTGTGCAAAGAAATCCATGATAGCGACCCCAGAGCGACCCTCCATCAGGGCTGCCGCCCTCTCCTTGGCGCGATCATCGGCACCATCATGCCATGCCTTCAGCGAATGCTTGTAATCTGCCCAGACCGAGGGGTGCCATTCCAGCCATCCTTTCCAATAGGTTCGCCAGAGGACTTCCTGAAGATACTTTTCACCGGCCTGAAAGGAATGTTGATGCAATACTGCACCAACTATTTCAGACTCCTGGATCAGACGGTGTCGGAGAGCACCCGAGAGTCGGGAAACATCTTCATGCCCAGGGATGACGCGATTGCGCCTTTGCCCGTATAACGGAACCTTGGGCAAAAAACCATGTAGGGCACTCAACGCCTGATCACGAGACGCAGCTATGGAGATCGGAGGTATCATCAAAAGGATCCTCCATCGTGATCCATGGGAGCATGACCATTTGTCCGGTCTGTCAATGCCGCCAATGCCTGATGCGCCTTCAACTCCTGGATCCATGTCCCGGGAATGCCCTCCTTACCCACTGCCGCCCCAATCATGGCACCCATGACCATGCCCCGGTGGCAGTTATCACCACCCAGATGGGTGTTGGCCATGAGACCCGCCTCGAAATCATCTGCGTATTTCCAGGCAAGATACACGGTTACTGGAAAGGCATGTTCGATGTAGCATGCAGCACTGAAGTGTCGGTCCATGACAACGGCATCTTCCTGGTGGAGCCATTGACTTGCTTTGCGGGCTGAAAAAAAATCTTTTCCATGCCGCTCGATCGCCTCTCTCAAAGGTTCATCCTCATGAACGGCCCAGAGGACACGTGCCATCACCTCGGCTGACTTCAGGACCCCTTCGTGGCGATGAGTCCACGCAACCTGCTGACGAACGATCTTCCACAACTCAGGCCATGAACCCTTGTGCATGGCAACCAGGGGCGCCACAGAAAACAAACCGCCAATGTGGCCATCGACAGCGCCGCAACGCTCAAGTGCCTTTCCACGAGCGTGGGCTTCAAAAAATCGACGATGACATTCCTCAAGATAGGTGTCGCGATGGGAACCAGGGGTCAGCATGAAATCACGGTACGCCTCAAGGAAGGTCGAGGGAATGTAGCCGCCCTGCTTCCTGATCTGTTCCGCCAGCATCAAAGCCAACTGGGCATTGAGAGTGTTTTCTCCTGCTTTGAGGAACTGGTGGTAGTGAATGCCTCGCTTGCCCCAAAAGACAGCTTGTTCATGGAGGATTTCACCGCGGTCATTCAACGGTTCATAATGGCTTCTCCAAAGGATACTGTCCGGGTGGGGGTTTGTCGGCGTCCGATAATTACCCATGACCCCGTAGTCCCTGATAATGGCATCGCGCTGGTAATACCAGTGAGCCGGCATGGCCAGGGCATCCGAAACCATGGATCCCCAAAGCATGCCTTCCTGAGCCGCCGTCATCACCGCGACAGGGCGATCATGATCTGTGGTGTGCGACATGGTGTTCGAGCAGGGAAGGATCGACGCAGATCAGGTGAATCGATGCATGGCAAGCAGTGAAGCGTGATGGGTGGAATCCATGCTCAGCACTCCTTGGATGGGCCCGCCACCAGGGCACCGGAGTGGATGTAATCCTCCCTGATCTTGTCGTCCTGGGCCAGAAGAACTTTCTTGAAACAGCTAGAACAGAAGCGGATATAGGCATTGTCGCCTTCCGACAAGGAATCCCATCGGGTATCGCAGTCCTGCTCGGGACAATTCAGAATTTTGATCATGTTTCTAAAGGACACCCAAAAAGCCAAAGGTCAAGGAGCAAGGAGTCCCTTCAGAGACAAAAGTCGGGCTCACCAAGGGTGAGCCAAGTAGGAGAGGATGTCACAAACGCCGAAAGAGTGGATTGAGATTCCACTCAAGAGAATGATCGATGCTTTTAGAAGAGGCGGCGAAAGATAAGCTGAAGATACAAACGGGCCATACGATGCCTGGCAGTGGATCCTCAAAAACCTCCGCGGATCTCGCCCTTGGTCTTGACCGCGTTTTCCACGATCTTGGCCATCTTGATGGCTTGAGCCACAGATTCCTCGATCAGCTGGTCTTCGTTTTCAGGCCCCACCTTACCCGAGGCTACTTTGGCGGAAAAAATGGCCGAGGCAGAATCCAGAACGCCGATTTCGGTGGGTTGCAAGTTGATGTATTGGGGCTCCAACATCCCGCATCTATACCAAAGCCCCCGATGACTGGCAACAGGGAAGGATGGGAGCCAAAAACCGTGATTGCAGCCTCGTTCACTCCTCTTTTATGGTGAATTCATGAATCGCATCCGCCTGCTACCTGATCACGTAGCCAACCAGATTGCAGCAGGCGAGGTCGTCGAGCGACCGGCCAGTGTGGTCAAGGAGCTGGTGGAGAATGCCATTGATGCCCAAGCCAGGCGCATCACCATCGAGCTGGATGCCGGAGGACGCAGCTTGATTCGAGTCACAGACGATGGTGTCGGCATGCATCGGGATGATGCCTTGATGTGCCTGGAGCGCCATGCCACCAGCAAGATCCAGAAAGCCTCTGACCTGACGTCCATCCAGAGCATGGGCTTTCGTGGCGAAGCCTTGCCCAGTATCGCCAGTGTCAGTCGATTTACCCTGACCACCCGTGAACGGGATTCTGAGAGCCCGGAAGCCACGCGCATTCAGGTGCAAGGGGGAAAGCTGATGCAGGTGGAAGCCGCTGCCAGCCCTCCGGGAACCACCATCGAGGTAAGGCAACTTTTTTACAATCTTCCAGCCAGACGCAAATTCCTAAAAACCAAGGAAACGGAGAAATCCCACATTTCACAATATTTGAGACTTGCTGCACTGGCTCACCCCGAGGTGGGGTTCAAACTCATCCAGGATCAGCGCACCCTGTGGCATCTTAATCCCATCGAATGCGACGGAACTCCAGATTCCAGAATGCAGGCTCTGGAAGAGCGAATGCAACAAATCGAGAAAAACACCTGGCAGCGTCTTGCTGTGCAATTCAAGGACAGCATCCAAACCAAGGTGCATCAGGAATCCGGAGATCATTTCGAGGAAGAAAATATCGCCATCTGGGGATATATTGGTGCGCCAGGTGTCGGACGATCCACACGCAGTGACCAATGGTTGTTCATCAACCGTCGTCCGGTCGAGAACAAGGCCTTGAACTTTGCCCTGCGCGAAGCTTACCACACGGCCCTCATGAAAGGCATGCATCCGGTTTGTTGCCTGTTCATTGAGCTGTCCCCTGCTTTTGTGGATATCAATGTTCACCCGGCCAAAAAGGAAGTTCGTTTTCACAATGAATATGCCGTCAAGCAATGTGTGATCCGAGCGATCAAGCGAACCCTGACCCAGTATGCAATGGCTCACCATGAGAGGGATCAGCCCTTGGATTCCTCATCCGATGGTCTTGAAGACCGCCTGACACTCCGTGAGGTGTCTGCTCCATCTGAGTTTTCGAACATTCCCGGCGAAGAACCTTGCAACAAGGACCTCACTCCACTCTATCCCGACTTTCACCGCTCGGAACCACGTGAATCGAGCAAACAGCCCTTCTCATCACAGGAGAAACAACATGGCTTGTGGGAAGCGCATACCGCCGGAGATCCTCAGCCCTTCTCCACGGATGGGATTGCCGGGCCAAAAAGCTTCTCTCCCCAGCCCCCTTCAGCAGACCTTTCAAGACCACCGGGGCCCATTTTAACCAGACCTTTGAAGCTGGTGGGCGTGATTGCAAAACTCTATGTCGTTCTGGAGTCGGATCTCGGGATGGTGCTCATGGATCAACATGCAGCCCACGAACGGGTTCTTTTTGAACAAATGCTTTCGCGCATGGAGGATGGCGAGGCTCCCTCTCAAGGCCTTCTTTTGCCTGAAACCATTGAGTGCAAGCCAACAGATGCTGATTTTCTGAATCGATCGATTGAACTGTTTCAAAAATTGGGGGTCGGCATCCGGGAATTTGGACAAAACACCTTCATTCTTGAAGCCCTCCCCCCCTTTGTGAAAACGAAGAGGTCACGCCAGTTCCTCCTCGATGTGATGGATACGCTGATGGCTTCAGGGGATGTCAACAAAATGCGTCTGGGTGAGGAAATGATTGCCAAGACAGTGTGCCGTCATGCGGTCAAAGCCAATGATGACCTTCGAAGCGAAGAACTGGAGAAACTTCTTCTCGACCTCAAGGCCTGTCAAATGCCCTACACTTGCCCACATGGACGCCCGACCCTCATCGAAATGAGCTTGAGCGAACTGGACAAGCGCTTCGGAAGAATCGTGGGATAAATTTCCGGGCAAAGGTTCTGATCTTGGCATCCGATAGCAATCTTGGCAGTATCCTCCCGCACATGCGACGAGGGCTCAAATATCTTGGGGTTGTTGGACTCTATTTCTCACTGATCATGGGGCAGGCAGCCCAATGGGAAGATACCGACTGGGAGATCATCCCACAAAGAGAGGGTGCCTTTGCCTACAGCCCGACCTCCAACATCACGGTGGCCTACGATGGTGTCATGATCAAGATCCGTGAAGCCCAACTCGGACCCGCCTCCATCATGGCGGACCGAGTGACCGTGGATGGCGATAGCGGCGAACTTCTTGCCGAAGGCAATATCACCATGCACCAGTCGGGACTGGTGTGGAGAGGCGAATTCCTGCAATACCATATCCAGAATAGGCAAATACGCACCTCACCCTTCCGCGCAGGAAAGTCTCCTTTTGTAATGTCCAGTGGATCCATTCAATCCGACCCAGCCACGGGCGCCTATCTGATGGAGGATGCCATGGTCTCCACTGATGATGATCAACAACCTGCCCTCAAGGCGGAAGTGGGTTCTCTGAGCGTCCGAGACAGGGAGGAGGTTGCGATGCGGAACACGCGCTTCATGGCTGGCAAGACGCCTTTTTTCTACATCCCTTTCCTGCGAGCCAAACAGGGAGAAAGCAGCAGCGCTTATCAGTTTACTCCAGGCTATCGATCGCGCTACGGGCTCTTTCTCCTCAATGAATATGAACTGAATTTGAACCCACAACTATCGGCAACGTTCAATCTCGATTATCGGACGGCAAGAGGCCTCGCAGGTGGACCGGATCTGGAGTATGATTTCGGACCAGAACTCGGTTCAGGCACCTTCGAAAGTTACTTCATGTCGGATAGGGAAAAAATCCCTAACCCGGTAAACTTCTCCTCCGGCAAGGAAGATTGGCTCAATCCCCATCGTTACCGATTCGGCTGGTTTCATCAGGCAACGCTCAGGCCGAACCTCAGCGCCAAGGCGGCCTTTCAGAAGCTCAGTGACCCACTTATGAATCGGGACTTCTTCGAGTCCTTTCATCGACAAAACACCCAGCCCAGATCTTATGTGGAAATCAATCAACAGTGGCGCAACGCGGCCCTTTCGATTGTGGCACAGCCTCAGCTGAACACGTTTTTCAACCGGGTGGAACGCCTGCCTGAAATCAAACTCACCGGATTGCGTCAACAGCTGGGCAACTCTCCCTTCTTTTATGAAAGTGAGACGACAGCTGGTTATTTCGCCAGGAATTTTCGTTATGAACGCGGAAGGTCCTTTGAGGCTGCTCGCTTGGATACCTTTCACCAAATCCTGATGCCAAGAACCTATGCCGGATGGCTGACGCTCACGCCCAAACTGGGAGGGCGCTATGGATATTATTCCAACACCTTGAGCTCGGATCCGGATCAGGACCACAGAGAAGCCAAGCGATATGTGTTTCACGCCGGCACGGAGATCTCCAGCAAACTCTCCCGAGTTGATGCTGATTTCAGGAGCTCATGGCTGGATGCCGACGGGCTTCGGCATGTGCTCATGCCTTCCATCCAGTATGTTTTCGTGCCTGAGCCCAATGCGCGCCACACGGCCCTTCCCCAGTTCGATTATGAAATGCCCACCCTGATGATGCTGCCTGTTGATTTCCCTACCTTCAACGCCATCGATGCGGTGGATGCCCGTAACGTCATGCGTGTGGGGCTTCGCAACCTATTTCAAACCAAACGTGGAGATGAGAGGCAGGTGGATTCTTTGATGGACTGGAATGTCTTTGCAGACTGGAGACTCGATCCTGAGCCTGGCCAGGGAGCCTTGGCAGACTTCACCTCTGACCTGTACGTTCAGCCCAGAGAATGGTGGAGTCTTCAGAGTATCGCCCGTTACAGCCTCGAGGAATCCGCTCTTCGTGTTGCCGATCAGGGGATTACTTTCCTACCCAACAACGTCTGGAGTATGAAGCTGGGTCACATGTATGTGCGTGATGATCCGGAGTATTGGGGTGAGGAAAATAGCACCCCATCGGGCACGGGAAACAATGCGCTCTATTCCCGTTTCTATTATCGGATCAATGAGAATTGGGGGGCTCGCCTCAACCAGCACTATGAAGCCAGTGACGGAAGACTGGAAGAGCATGCCTACACTCTTTATCGAGATTTCAGAAGTTTCACCGGGGCATTTGACTTGCGGATGCGCAACCCGCGCGGAGGACAGGAAAAAGATATCACCCTTTCGGTGATGCTTTCCATGAAAGCCTTCCCTCAATTCGGACTTGGAGATGACGTCAACAAGCCATCATCCTTTTACGATAGTAAGTAAGGTCCCTCCTGAAGTGGGAACTTGAGGAGGCTGCCAAGGATTTCAACCCGCCTCGTTTCCTTGTCGCTGCCGCATCACTTCATAGAAAAAAATCGAAGCTGCGCTGGCCACGTTAAGTGAGTCGGTTCCCTTGGCCATGGGAATCATGACCGAGCTCTCGCAAGCTTGCAGCACCGATGCAGAAAGCCCCTCGCCTTCGCTCCCCATGACGATGCAAATATCTTCTTTCAGGGATACCTGTTCGACGAGCTGGGCATAGGCATGTGGATGGGCGGCAATATTGCGAAAACCTGTGCTACTCAGCTCACGCAGGGTATCGACAAGCACCGAGGCATGATGAACAGGCAAGTTGAAGAGGGTTCCCATGCTGGTGTGCACTGCTCGACGCAAGTAGGGCGGACAACAGGTTGGCCCCACAATCAGACCATCGGCTCCAAATCCCACGGCGCTGCGAACCACTGCGCCGACATTGTCCGCACTTGTCAGCCCATCCATGGCCACCAGAAATCGCGGGCGGGAACCCTGCTTACAGAGTTGCTCCAGCGTCGATGAGGTGGGAATGGAAGCCACTGCCTTGATGGCTTGAAAGCATCCAAAGCCTGTCAGTGCCTGAATGGTTTTCTTGCTGGTCACGAAGGCATCGATCTGCTCATGGCGCGCCTCCAATGGGGCCTTGAGCCTTTCCATCCATGTGGCATCCAGTAACACCGAGTGAATCTTCAGCGGAGATTCCATCAGCCGCATCACCACCTTGTGCCCCTCTGCCACAAAGAGTCCCTGGCCATGCGTGTCCGTCATCTTGCGCATCTGGCGATACGGACGAAGCACAGGCGCGTCTGGGTCCTGAATAGCCTGAATCCGAAGCATGGTTCAATTGCCATCCGACAAGCCGAAGTAGGCATCGGCGTTGCCGTAGCAAATATTCTGGATCATGGTGCCCAGCAATTCGGAATCATCGGGCATCTGGCCTTCCTCGACATCCTGCCCCAGCAGGTTACAGAGGACCCGGCGGAAATACTCATGCCTGGGATAGGACATGAAGGAGCGCGAATCGGTTACCATGCCGACAAAGCGCGAGAGCAATCCAAGATTGGAAAGCGCGTTCATCTGCCACTCCATGCCCTCCTTCTGATCCAGAAACCACCATCCGGAACCTAGCTGCACCTTGCCGGGGATGGTGCCATCCTGAAAATTGCCGATCATGGTGGCAAAGAGATAATTATCCGCAGGATTCAAATTGTAGAGAATCGTCCTGGGGAGCTGATCCCTGGAATCCAGACCATCCAGGAAAGCCGAAAGTGCTGAGCCTTGAGTCTGGTCGCCAATCGAATCAAAACCCGTGTCCGGTCCAAGGGCTTTGAGCAAGCGTCGGTTGTTGTTGCGCAAGGCCCCCAGATGCATCTGCATGGTCCATCCACGCCTGGCATAGCCCTCGCCCAGCCAAGAGAGAACATACCCTGTAAATTGATCTCTTGCATGGGCATCCAGCGCCTCTCCCTGGCACGCCGCCTGGAAAATCTGCGAAACCACTGAAAAATCATTAAAAGGCAGCGGACAGCGGGCGAGGCCATGATCCGAGAGTCGACATCCCTGAGCATGAAAGAAATCCAGGCGCTGGTCCAATGCTTCCAGAAAGCCCTCGAGTCGTGTCACCTTCTCTCCGGTGCATGCCTCGAGTTGACCAATCCATGCATGAAAGGCATGCGGGTCATCCACGGCAAAAGCCTTGTCGGGTCTCCAGGCGGGGAGGACACGCGTCTCAAGAGGCATGGTAGTCAATTGCTGGTGGTGCCGTAGATCATCGGTCGGATCATCGGTCGTGCAAACGACCCGCACATCAAAGCGTTTCAGGATCCCATGCGTGGTCAGCCCATCCCCAGCCAGCTGCTGGTTTGCCTGATCCCAGATCCTCTGCGCGGTATGTTCATTCAGCGGATCGGTAATCCCAAAATAGCGAGCCAGTTCGAGATGGGTCCAGTGGTAGAGAGGATTTCTGAGAGTCTGTGGAACCGTTGAGGCCCAGGCCTTGAATTTGTCCAGCGGATCAGCCTCTCCCGTACAGTAACGTTCCGCCACTCCGTTGGATCGCATGGCTCGCCATTTGTAATGATCCCCCTCCAGCCAGATTTCGAACAGATTTTGAAAACGCCTGTCCGATGCAATGTCTTCGGGGGGAAGATGGCAGTGAAAATCAAAGATGGGTTGTTTGGCGGCAAATTGATGATAAAGGTCCTTAGCAGTCTGAGTCTGCAGCAGAAAATGATCGTGAATAAACGGTTGCTCTCTCATAGATAAAAGTCGGTTATTGCATCCCAAGCTCTGCAGGAAGCCAATTGGTCAGAAAGGGTACGAAGGTGACCAGCATCAAGGCAACCCAAAGGGCCAGGAAAAAGGGAATGGCTTCGGGAGTCACTCGCGACATGCGCGTCTTGCCCACGCCGCATCCTACAAAAAGACACGTGCCCACCGGCGGCGTGCAAAGCCCGATACACAGGTTGGCAATCATCATGATACCGAAATGGACGGGTGTCATTCCCAGCTCCTGAACGACAGGCCAGAAAATCGGTGTAAAAATCAAGACCGCTGGGGTCATGTCCATGAAAGTCCCTGCAGCCAACAACAACACATTGATCAGTAACAACAGCATCACGGGGTTCTCGCTGATGCCCAACATCATGGCTGAGACTTGCTGAGGAATATCTTCCAGGGTGAGAATCCATGACATGGCCATGGAGGTGGCAATCAAAAGGAAGACCACAGCGGTCGTGATCCCTGCCTGAAGGAGCAGTTCAGGCAGATCCCTCAAGCCGACCTCGCGATAACCCCATGCGGAAAGGGCCCATGCATAGGCAACGGCAATGGCAGCTGCCTCGGTGGCCGTGAAGACTCCCTTTAAAATACCCCCCAGGACCACCACAATGAGCAGCAGACTCAGAAAAGCCCCCTTGAATGCCCGCCAGACATTTTGCCCCTCCTGAGAAGATTGCATGCCAAATTCCCGTCGACGACAAATCCAGGCAGCCGCCAGCATGAGCAGCAGCCCGAAAACCACCCCGGGAAGCAAGCCTCCCATGAAGAGAGCAGCGATGGATACCGTTCCCCCCGAAACCAACGCGTAGACAATCATGATGTTGCTGGGGGGAATCAAAAGCCCGGTCGTCGCTGAAGTGATGGTCAGGGCCACACTGAAATCCTTACCATAACCTTTACGCTCCATCTCCGGAATCATGAAACCACCAACGGAAGAAACGGCCGCGGTGGCCGACCCACTGACAGCACCAAACATCATGCAGGAAAGGACATTCACCAACGCCAGCCCTCCGGGAAATCGACCCACCAGAGCTGCGGCAAGGTCCATCAGGCGTCGCGCAATGCCTCCCCTGCCCATCAAAAGGCCACTGAGAATGAAGAACGGAATGGCCAACAGCGAAAAACTGTAGACCCCGGTGGCCATGCGCTGAGCCACGGTTGCCGCAGCAATGTCCAGACTCCCCATGGCCAGACAGGCAGTCAGCCAGGTTGCCAGGCAAATAGAGACCGCCACCGGCACATTCATGACCAAAAACAGAAGAAAGGACCACAACAGGACCCAGCCGGGTGACATCATCTATTGTCCTCCGTTTGAGCACTTGAGCTTGAGGATTCAAGGCTCCGCTTGAAAAGGCCTGCCAGCGCATTCAGGAAAATAACAAGACCACTCAGAGGGATCGCGAGATAAACATATCCCATCTTGACCCCCAGCGCGGGAGACAATTGTTCGGTCAGCAAGGTCAGGGTCACCAACCGAACCCCACCCACAGTCAGGATCATCAGGGCGAAGACCGCCACCAGAAAATGAATCCAACGCTCCATCAAGTCCTGAACGGGTCTGGAACATTTCCCCATGAAATAATCCATTCCGAGGTGCTGCCCCCTGATGAAAGCGACACTGGCGCCGATCATGGCAACCCAGATGATGAGTAAGGTAGCAAGCTCGTCGGTCCATTGACTCGGTCGGTGGATCACAAATCGGGACGTGACCTGCCACAAAACATCCAGAACCAGAAGGCCCATGAGAAAGATGAGTAGGCGCTCCAGCCACCGAACTCCTGTATGTTGAAGGGTCTCGAGAAGGCTCATGGCTTGTTCATGGAAGTTCAAGGACACGCTGCATCCACCTACCGGCCTCGGTCCCCTCAAAACCGGCGTGCAGTGAAGCCACAGCTTTCTGAAAAAGGGACTTGTCCGGATGAATGATCTCCACCCCAGCCTCCTCCAGCGCCGTCATGGTTTCCTTTGTTTTGGTAGCCCACAAATCCCTCTGGAATGGCACCGATGCATCCACCGCTTCTTGAAGCCACTGACGCTGCTCCTGACTCAGTCGTTCCCAGGTTTCAGTACCAATCAGAACCACGTCCGGCACCATGGTATGTTCATCAAGTGAGTAAAATTTGCATACCTCATAGTGGCGGGAAGAACGAAGGCTTGGCGGATTGTTTTCCGCACCATCCACCACTCCCTGATCCAAGGCAGAATAAAGCTCTCCGAAAGACAACGGAGTGGCAGCTCCTCCCATGGAATCAATCATCTCCATGGAAGTGCGACTGTTCTGCACGCGTATCTTCAGACCTTTCAGATCTTCTGGGGAACGCACTGCTTTCGCCTTGGTGTAAAAGCTCCGGCTGCCAGCATCGTAGTAACAGAGACCCTTGAGTTTCTGGTGGACACCAGCCGAAAGCAGCTCCTGCCCGATCTCACCTTCGAGAACCTTCCAGAAATGTTCAGAGCCCCTGAACACATAGGGGATCCCAAAAACACCCATCCCGGGGATGAATCCCTCGAGGGGTGAAGTCGATGTTTTGACAAGATCGACGGCACCCAGCTGCAGCAACTCAATAGTTTCGCGCTCGGAGCCCAGTTGACTGCCGGGATAAATCTTGATGCGCATCCGTCCAGCCGACCGAGTTTCCAGCTCCTTGGCCATGAAAACCAGAGCCGCATGCACGGGATGAGTGGTGTCCAGCGTGTGCGCAAGACGAAGGACCTTGATATCGCTCTCAGGGCGGCAACCCAACAACAGACATGAGACCAGCCAAAGCATCCATCCCATTTTCAAGCGAAACATAAAACAGGTGGGATGAGGTTGATGGGCCATGATAATTATTTATGCGGACTCTTCAGCTCAAGCACAAGTCATACCTCGCGGATTCAGTCAGTCTTTCATCATGACGCGCTTAGCTACTTTTTACCGAAGCTCACGAACACCTCACAGACCCATCTGGCGCAGACGCTGCTCAACCAATCGGCAGGGATGGGGAGGCCTGGTTTGCAGGTTCAGTTTGCCTGACTGGAGGCAGTGGTATTCGCCGCAAACCATGATAAATAAAAACGAGTGCTCCTTGCATGGGGAATCTTTTGTTGGGATCTTCGTAGAACAATGCGCAACGCCTCATGGATCGGTCTGTTTCGAGCGGGAGCTTTTTGGATCATCCGCTTCACCGTGCGGTTCCGATTTGGCCGAGTGACTCAAATTGCCCCAAAGGACTTGTTGGCCTGGATGCAGGATGGCAATCGCCAAGGACCCGTGCTCTTGGATGTGCGCCACCGGGAAGAATATGAGACGAGCCATCTGACTCAAGCCAAACACGTGGACCCCAGGGTCTCCGTGGAGGTCATAGGTCAAATCGCCGACAAAACCACTCCCATCGTCTGCTACTGTTCGGCTGGATATCGTTCCTCCAAACTTGCCAATGACTTGATGGTTGAAGGCTGGCAACAAGTGTTCAATCTGGAAGGATCCATCTTTGCCTGGGCCAATCTTGGTTTCCCCTTGGAAAAGAACCGAAGGCCTACTCAGGAGGTCCACCCCTACCACACCTTTTTTGGCTGGTTGATTGCACCTCAGGACAAAGAAGCAAAGCAGGATTCCGTGGATCGCGGGTGATTAGCTGATTGAAGATTGAGTGCCCTCTTGGCTTGAGGCATGCTGAGTCGATGAGTCAACGCTTTGAACGAACACAATTGGATGAAATAGATCCGGTTCGCTGTCCGTGTGGGTTTGCCAGACGAGCCTTTGACCACCCTGAAAATCAGACTGCGACACTCCATCTTGTGGATATTCAGGAAGATGCTCGAACGCACTATCACAAACGCCTGACTGAGATCTACCTGGTGCTGGAAGGCGAAGGTGAAATCGAGTTGGATGGGGAGCGTTTTCCCGTCAAACCGATGTCGGCCATCATGATCAAGCCAGGCTGCCGCCACCGCGCGATTGGCAAAATGAAGATCATCAACATTCCCGTTCCTGCATTCGACCCTGAAGATGAGTGGTTTGACGATTCCGAAGCCGAGTCATGCAGCTCATGAGAAAAATGCCTTCATGGCCTGTAGGGTCGCCATGGAAGACCCTCTTTCCTTGCCTGGTGATACTGAGTGCCATTTGGAGCGCCATTTTCCCGTTTGGACCTGGCACAGGGGTGCAAGCTGAGGAAAAGTCGTCTTTGATCGAAGAAGTATGGACATGGGGAATCCTGGGGCCTGAACAACAGCCCTATGTCTCGATCATGCGCCTGTTTCGATCTCCACAGGGACCGTTGATCCGCGGGACACTCCAGCAATCCGGACAGCCGCCCCTGCCGTTGACGAATCCGATCGATCGTGATGCCAGCTTTCGGGCTTCATTGGAACTCGATGGGGATCCTGGCCCCCTGACTGTTTTTTTTGAGGGCTCGGTGGATCATGACCTGATGGAAGGTCAGATGATCCTTCAGCGATTCGGCCAAAACACTCCCTTGCCATGGAAAGCCTTTCGGCTTCCAGAATTTCCATTGAATGGTTCATGGAAGTGGGAATTGCGCACCAGCTCCGAGACGACCTTGAAAGCCACTCTTGAAATCGAACAAAGCACCGACATTCTCAAAGGCAAATTGATCTTTGAGGAACGGATCATCCCGCTTGAATCCATGGTCTTCAAGGAAGGCATGCTGAGGTTTACCTCAAGAGGTGAGGCCAAGGCCGTCTATCACTCCAGGGGTTTTTGGATGGAGGGTCGATTACTGGGTAGTGTGACTTCCGAGAGTTTCGGAACCGATCGCCCGCTCCGATGGAGTGCCTCCAAATGATCTCGCTTGAATCCACTTTCTTCAGATGACCGGTTCCCCGAATTCGCAATTGTAAATCTGGTCACACCGGGTGCATTCAGCATCCTTGATGAGTAGATCGGGAGTCCAACGGCAGGCCTCCCCGCAATTGGGACAGATGACTTTGTAACCCAGCGCTTGCTCAAGCTGGCTATTGGCCTCCAAAGAGACTCCAGGCAAGTCAACCGCATCCAGAGTCGCCAGATCCCCACTTTCCTGGCTGGCAGTTTGAGCCAGCCTTGTCGCCTGATACCTAACAACGCGCTCGAAACAGTTGCGGACCAGACGAGCATTCCCAAAACGAGTTTCCCTTGCCTGATAAAGGTCATGAAAGTGGTGAATAAGCAACTGCTTGAAGGCAGGGGTCATGCGCAGATCATTCTGTCGGCACATCAAGCTGAAAATACGACAAAGCTCCGTGGGTTCATAATCCGGGAATTCCATAAACCGGGTGAACCGACTTTCAAGCCCGGGGTTGGATTGAACAAATGTTTTCATTTCATCGGAATACCCAGCCACAATCACAATGAGTCGCTCACGGTCATCTTCCATACGCTTGAGAAGCGTATCGATGGCTTCCTGACCAAAATCCTGATCCTGCTTGGCCAAGGTGTAGGCTTCATCGATGAAAAGGATGCCATCCAGAGCCGAATCAATCATCTGATGGGTCTTAATGGCGGTCTGCCCCACGTATTCTGCGACGAGCGAGGCGCGGTCGCATTCCACCACATGCCCATTCTTGAGGATCCCTAGGGCCTGGTAGATGCGCCCCATCAGCCGGGCGACAGTAGTTTTCCCCGTACCGGGCCTTCCTGTGTAAACAGCGTGATAACTGGTGGGGATAGGCTTGAGCCCACGAGCCAATCTCCACTGCTGCACTTTGGCAAAATCGGCGGTCTGATGCACCTTTGCCTTGATCATCCGCATGCCGATCAAATCGTCCAGCTCACCCAATGCCCTTTCAAGGGCCACTTCGCAGCCCTTGAGAGAAACCGTATCCGAGAAAAGCTGATCCTCACAAATATCTGTGATACGCCTCTTCAGATAGACGATAAAACGATGTTCGTGTGTATGGGCACTATCCTCCAGATAAGCAAAAGCATCACATGTCTGCTCCACAAGATGAGCGATGAACCTGAGACATTCAGGGGGACATTCCACTTTTTGAAGCGTCTGGGCTATTTCGGTAAAACACACATCCAACCCCTTCTTGGCACCTCCCTCGACCGCTTGATGGAGCGCCTCAAAACGTTCACGAGCCCCTTGGATGTGCTCTGAAAGCGCATCGGAAAGTCGTACCCCTTTGGCGGGAAGATGCCCTGCATTGAGCACCATGAAACGCTCACGAAAATGAGAAAAGAAATACCCCTGAAAACTGGAAACCATTTCATCCGGTTTGTGACGATACATGAAAGCGGTCCAGAACTGCCCCGATGCATCCGCACTCAGCCCAAAGGACTCCGGTGGAAATAGCACTCCCCAGACACCTCCAACGATATGGCGAAACTGCAACTTGAGTTCCTGGATCAGATCGCGCGTCCCATCCTTGGTCTTTTCGAAGGACCGCTCCGGATTGACCATGATCTCCAACCATTCCCACATCAGGCGTGCCGATGCCAGACTCCGTGCGAGCTGCTTGATGGCGATTTCATCGCCCTGAGTGACCAGGGCAATCTCATGGATTTTCCCCTCCAGTTGCTCGAAGGCATCCACAAAAACCCTCTCTGAGCGTTGAATACGTTCAGAAATTTCAGGATCCAGCCAACCCTGCTTTTCCAGATGACTGTAAAGCTCCTTGCGCCGTTTGCGGTTGCAATCCTCCAGGGCCGAGAGCCATGCCTCTCGATTTTCCCGCTCCGAGTCACCGGCTACCAAAGAAGCCAAAACCGCCCCGGGAATCAAGGGATGCAGGGAGTAATCGGTGAGGATTTGCTTTAGGAGCGCCATAAAGCCTGAGCAAGGCTAGAGCCAAGGTGGAAACCTTTCCAAGGACAAAAAAAGGATGCAACCCATGAAGGGTTGCATCCTGAAAGCAGGACAGATCATCGATCAAGGAAGAGATCGCACCATCAGGCGCTGGCTTCTTCCTGATATTCCCGATCACGCACAATCCCTGGTTGAGGGATAGGGTATTTACCATCCGCATTCTTGCGAAGAGGTGCATCGGAAGTCATCGTCAATTTGTCCAGATTGGGAGCAAACTCATGATCACTGTTGAGGATTTGGTCGAAAGTTACTTCCTGCCCGGTATGAGCCGCCATGCGTCCCATCGAGGTCACCAGGCTGGCGGTTGCCCCACGCTTGATTTCGTTGTAGGGCTTGTCATTCCGTATGGCATCCAGCAAATCATCCCACTCTAGTTGATAGGGATTTTTTTCAGGTTGAGGGAAGGCCCAGATCATGTTTCGACGCGTCATCTTCTGGCCATTAAAGGTACGGCAACGGCCAGGAGAGTGGGAAGAAGTCGATACAATTCCCAGACCCTTGGAACCATGAGCGTAGCTGGCAAACTGGTCGTGGCAACCGATCATGGTGCGGCCATTGAGCTGGAACGTGGAACCATCCTCGAAGGTGTATTCCACCGCGTAACTATCGAAATTCTGATCCACAGCATCAGCGTCTCGATAGTGCCTTCCGCCCAAAGCATGTGCCTTGATCGGCCAGGTGTTCTTCATCCAGCAACACTCATCGACCTGATGGATGTAGAAATCACTGTAGAGACCACCGCTGGCCCAGAGGAAACTGTGGAACCGACGGATTTGATAAAGGAGATCATTCACATCCCCCGGGTTGGGTCCAGAGAAAGCAGAGCCCACAGGACCATGCATGCGGTAGGCCCTCATATTGATGATATCGCCAATTTCTCCGCTCTGAATGCGATCAAAAAGCTCCTGTCGGGCACGGCAGTGGCGAACCATCAGCCCAACACCCACCTTGATGCCCTTGGCATCGGCTTTGTCAGCAAGTTCATACATACGACGGGTGGTTGGACCATCCACCGTCACGGGTTTTTCCATAAACACATTGACACCTCGCTCAATGGCATAGGTGAGATGCACCCAGCGAAAAGCAGGTGGAGTGGTGAAAATGGCCACATCTCCAGGGTTGAGGCAGTCGATTGCCTTTTTGTAGCCATCAAAGCCAATGAACTTGCGGTCATTCGGCACCTCCATCTGATCTTTATGGCGTCGGTCCAGGGTATTGAAGCTCCCGTCCAGACGGTTTTGGTAAACATCTGCCATGGCTACCAGTTTGGTAGGGCCGTTGGAAACCGAAAGGGCATTGGCTGCCGCTCCAGTGCCACGGCCACCGCAACCTACCAAGGCCACTTGCACTGTTTCACCCCCTTGAGCGTGCACATGAGGCAAGGACACCCCGGCGAGGGCACCGGCAGCCGTCACCTTGCTGGTTGTCTTGAGAAATTCACGGCGATTGCGTTGAGCCGCATCACCCTTTTTTGAAGATTCTTTCATATCCTTCTACTTTCTGGTCATGAGTTTGATACTGATTACGAGGAAATTGTGAAAAGTATCCGTTGATTGGACGGGCTTTGGCAAGCAATTGTTCACCCTAAGTCCTGTCAAACATGAGGAACGAGCAAGCACTTCCCATTTCAAGGTTGAACAGGCGCCGGAAAAAACAATTCGGGTGCCGAAATATCCTTTTTGACTTTCAGCCCAATCCAGTGCCCACCCGCGGCATGGGCAGGGAATCCGCAGGCAATGGCAAATTTCCCTGCTTCGTCCACCACGAAAGTGAAAGAGTCTTCCTTGACAAGACCTTTCAGGGGGTCCTTGGAAGCTCCACCCTCAAAATAAGGTTCTCCAACCTGCAATTTGCGAGTCATGACCTCCTCCACCACAACGGCGCTGTGAGGAACCGGGCTCATGTTCTTGAAGAAAACGGTCACCTTCCAACCAAGAGGGATGGTGTAATAGGCCTTTCCCTTGAAGTGCCCATTAAAATTCATCCCATAGTTGGCATCATTGTAGGTTGCCATGATGGAAAGGGTGACGTGCCGAGCATCCTGATCCACCTGGATGAAGTCATCGACCTGCTCGGGCCCCGGCGAAGCAAGTTTGCGCCCCGTGGCGGGATGATCTCCATGGTCCACATCTGCATGCAGAAACCCGGTCGTCCATCCGGGGACGGAGAACAGCAAGGCCCAAGCGAAGCTCAAGCTCGTGAGGGATGAAGCGTGTCGATGCATGGTATGCCCGAATGCTGTCTGATCGCCAACCAAGAGTGGCTACTGTGATGCAACTGACTTGGTTTTTTCCACTAGACGCCACAAGGCACCAGGTTCGCTATCGTAAGGATTGACAGGCCCTCCATAGTTGGAAGTCGCCGTTGTGACGTAAAGGGTGCCATCTTCGTCTTCACCCGCACCGGTAGGCCGCACCTCGGTATCCAGCAATTCCTGCATTTGCCACTGACCTGACTTATCGCGCTCCATGCCCCAGACCTTGCCTGAGCCCCAATCCGCCACGAAGTAGACACCGTCCATGGACGGGTATTTGCTACCACGATAAACGCCAATCCCAATCACACAGATCCCATCGGTGACATGGGAATACTCGCCAATGGGCATCACACCCACTGTAGGGGCATCCTTGGCCGAAATGGGGAAGGGGTGCGTACCGCACATGAATTTCCAGCCATAATTTTCTCCTCCCTTGCTCTCAGTAGCTTGGAAGTTGACCTCCTCCCAGTGATTCTGGCCCACATCGGCGATGTAAAGATCTCCCGTCTTGCGATCGAAGGTCATTTTCACGGGGTTGCGCACTCCGTAAGCCCAGATTTCCGGCCGTGCATTGGGGTGAATTTGCGCAAAACGTTCTTCAGAGACACCAAAGAGCACCATCTGCTGCAAGGGTGTGATCATGGGGTTGTCTGTCGGAATGCCGTAGCCACGGTCGCTGCTGCTGGTGTTCACATCAATTCGGAGTATCTTGGCCAGAAGGGTGCTGAGATCTTGCCCGGCGCCAATGACATCCCCTTCCCATCCACCATCTCCACTGCCGATGTAAAGGTATCCGTCCGGCCCGAAAACCAATTCACCACCATTGTGGTTGGAATAAGGCTGCTCGATTTGCATCACTACGCGGACCGAATCGAGGTCCGCACGGTTGGGCTTGTCCGCCGAGACCTGGTATTCCACGATGAAGGAATCCCCATTGAACCACATGTCCGCGTAGTGGATGTAAAATTTGCGGTTGTTCTTGAAATCGGGATGGAACTCCAGATCGTAAAGGCCTTGCTCCAGAAAGGAACTGACCACTGTTTCCTTGATGTCGAGGAAGGGCCTCTTGAGGACTTCCCCGTTTTTATTCACGATTTTGACCACACCAGGACGTTCGACTACGAACAAGCGGCCGGAACCATCTCGCGGACTGACCACGTTGACGGGATCGGCAAAGCCTTCGGCTACTTTCTCCAGGGAAACCTGGATCGGCCTGGAGAGCTTACCACCCGGACGAGCCGTCGTGGATTGAGCATGGAGGGTTGTGGCACAGGCAATCGCCCAGACCATGGACGCAGACGACACAAACTTGAAGAGTTGGGATTTCATAAGATGCGGAGGATTGTTGAAATTAGACCAGCGGGTAAGCCCAGCGTCGAGTGCTTTTTTGAAAGGGTTCTGCAAAGGCTTCAGGACTCCTTTATTTGATGGTGCTTTGCCACCGGCCCAACCAGATAGTTCGCAAAAAACGCAAGCACCAGCAATCCAGCCATGGCATACATGGTGGTATTGTAAAGGGATGGAGTCGGGTCCACGGTTCCCTCTGGTACGTGCTCCATCAAACGCGCGACAGTGACGGTCTTGGCTTCGACCAGGGCTTGCAGCTGATCCTTATCGGCTCCGAAGGCCTCCTCGAAGCGGGTGGCATCGATCTTGTCCACCAAGTCGGTGATGGACCGGGTGACCGATGCTTCCCTCAGGTAGGTAATGGCCAGCGGGCCGAGCACTCCTGCCGTGCTCCAGGCAGTCAGCAGACGGCCGTGAATCGCACCCACAAAGCGCGTACCAAAAATGTCTGCAAGGTATGCCGGGATAGTGGCAAAACCTCCGCCATACATGGTAAAAATGATCATGGTGGCTGCATAAAACAGCACCAACCAGGTAACCGTGGGGTTGGCACTCACCTGACTAGCTGTCCAAGGGATGGAGCAGTAAAGCAAGGTCCCGAGGACGAAAAAACAGTGGTAGGTGTTCTTGCGGCCGATGACATCCGATGCACTGGCCCAGATAATGCGGCCCACCATATTGAACACAGAAATCATCAACACGTAAGTCGCAGCAAAGGAACCATTCACCACAGCAGGCAGCGTGGTCCCGAAGATTTCATTCATCATGGTCTTGGCCACGCCGATGACTCCGATACCGGCAGTGACATTGAAACAGAGGACGATCCATAGAAAATAAAACTGTGGCGTGCGCAGGGCTTGATCCGCATGCACGTGGCCGAGGGTCATCATGCGTTGGGTGGACTGCCCCTCGGTGGGGGGTGTCCACCCCTCAGGACGCCAGCCTTCGGCAGGAACGCGATAGGAAAAAGCCGCCACCATCATGACCACGAAGTATACCAGACCCAGCGTTGAAAAGGTGGCCGCGGCTCCTGTGTTACCACTCCCCACCAAGTAAACACCCTCCTGCAAGGAGGTATGGACCCGCGACACGTCAGCAGCCGAGGCCACCACCACTTCCTGCCATGCTCCATCAACCTCGGCATAGCGAATGCCCGCCTCGGTTTTCATGGAAAGGTCTGAAGCACTGCCGAGATAAGTGGGTGCCTTGAAGAAAGCAGAGAGCAAGGACTCCTTGACGGGAGCACCAATCATGGCACCGCCTCCAAACCCCATGAT
>CACEMW010000032.1:0-31313 GCA_902560705.1 uncultured Verrucomicrobiota bacterium | reverse complement strand
GATCGTCGAGAGGTCAAGGATATCCTGGCTTTTCTCAAGGTTTTGATCAACCCAGACGACGACATCAGCCTGTTGCGGATCGCCAATGTTCCCGCACGTGGACTGAGCGCCAAGACCATGCAAACCCTCTTGCAACTCAGTCAGGACCGAAACACTTCGGTTTGGTCGGTCATGCACCACTCCGACTTAGATACCCACCTGAGGGCAGCTGCTTCCAAGAGTAGTCGAGCGTTCGTTTCGCTGATCGAGGATCAACGCCGATTCCTCAAAGAGGAGAACAAGATGGGCCTGACCCATTGGGCTCGCAGTTTCCTCGATCACATCGGTTATTTCACCGAACTCAGGCATTCGGAAAAGGATCCCAAGATTGCCGAAAATCGAATGCAGAGTGCACAGGAGCTGGTGTCATCGATCGACAGCCTGACCGCCTCCATGGGCTCAGTGAAGGGGGAAGATCGCCTGAATCAATTTCTTGAGGAAATTGCCCTGGATCAGGACCGATTGGATGAAAAAGACAAGTAAGGCGAAGGAGTCACCCTGATTACCATGCATAGTTGCAAAGGGCTGGAATACCCTCATGTGCACATCGTGGGTCTGGAACAAGGGCTGCTGCCACACACACGATCCATTGACGAAGGCAGCCTGGATGAGGAGCGTCGCCTTTTTTACGTTGCCATCACCCGGGCCATGGAATCGCTGACGATCAGTCACTGTGAAACACGCAACAAATTCGGGCAAACAACCCCTTGCCAGCCCTCCGTGTTCCTGAATGAACTCCCTGATGAGCTTGTCGAACTTGCCGATGACGTCTTCAAACGCCCTGTATCGCACTCAAGCGGTGCCGCCATGTTTGACGCGCTCAAATCATCCTTGGACCTCTCAGATGCCTGACCCCATGAATCCTGCATCTTTGGCCCCAAACATTCCCGAGATCACTCTCGACCAGCTCAGGCCCATACCCGAACCTTGGCAGGAGGTTTCTTTGCAGGGCTGCCTGATCGAAGCAAGCGCCATTGCTCGGCGCATTCAAGACCTTGCACGGCAAATTGAGCAGAATGCGGATCCAAGCACACCTTTGGTGGTGATTTCCATTCTGGCTGGAGCAGCCATCTTCTCAAGCGATCTGATTCGAGCCCTGCGGTGCCCGTTGGAATGGACAATGATCGGTCTGTCCAGTTACCGCGAAGGCACCACTTCCGGTGACCTCCATTGGACACTTCCACTGACCCGGGACATCCCGGGTCAGCAAGTCCTGGTCGTGGATGATATATTGGATACGGGTCAAACCTTGCAAGCAGTCGTGGAGCATTTGCACACTCTGAGGCCCGCGTCGGTGCAGACTTGCGTCCTACTGGACAAACAAATCTCCTGTCCATCAGACAACTCGACATCCGCCCGAATTCAGGCAGATCATGTGGGTTTTCAGATTGAGGATGCTTTTGTCGTCGGATACGGACTGGACATGGGGGGACAATTCCGTCAGCTTCCGTTCGTTGCCACGCTCTCCCCAAGGCCCCTTTGACCAGGATTGCTTGATGCAGGTTCGAGTACAGTTTTTTTCCTACTTCAAGGATTTGACCGAAACATCCACATGCACTTTGGATGTGAAGGAAGGATGTCGCCTAGAGTGTGCCTTGGAGGACATCCGATCTCGATTTCCCAAACTAGAAGCCATGCGCCGCTGTACCCTGGTTGCAGTCGGCCTCGATTACGTCGCCAAAGATCACATTTTGCAGGAGGGAGATGAAATCTCGCTCTTTCCACCCGTCCAAGGAGGATGAGTCAGGCCTGCTTTGTATGCTGTCATGAAACGATCCCTCAAACTGATTCATGAACCCATTGATGAAGCTTTGCTCCAAGCTCAGCGAGAGGTGGGGGCCGCATCGGGAGCTGTCCTGAGTTTTTCTGGCTGGGTACGCGACATGGAAGGGGAAGCGCGCATCGCAGCCATTGATTACGAGGGCTATGAGAAAATGGCCCACCACCAATTTGATTTATTGTTGGATCAGATGGAGAAACAGTGGCCCATCGAATCCATACGTTTGGTGCATCGTCTCGGCAAAGTCGCGGTGAATGAGCCCTCCCTATGGGTGGAAGTGGTGGCGCCTCATCGATTGGAGGCCTTTGAGGCCCTGATGTGGCTCATTGATTCGATGAAACAAAAAGTCCCCATCTGGAAACACCCCATCGAAGGCCCCATAACCGGTCAGGGCGAGGATCACGGATCCCCTTAGAGCTCCTGCCCCCTATTGAGCAGATTCATATGAGAGAGTTGAACCAGGACGAATTGGACCAGTTGTTTCCGGCTGAATGCCATTTCAAGGTCATTTGCAAGGATCGAGAGGGCATGGAAAAGGATCTCAATCAATCCCTGGAGGACATCGGGCTCAAAGGGATCGTCTTCAAGCTGCGCGGGCGATCCGCCAAAGGGACTTACATCACGTTTGACCTCTCGATGGTGGTGGAGTCCCATGAGCGCATGAAGGCCATGGATGAGGCCATTCGAGCCGTGGAAGGGGTGCGGATGTTACTCTGACCCAGGGCAGGGATCAAAAAACGCCTCAGCCGATCAAGATCGACGCTGAGGCGCTTGAAAAGTGATGGAAAAAACCGGGGACTCTTACTGAGCAGCCACCTTGAACCCGGTGGCCTGAATCGCAGCAATGATTTTTTCCTGCGAGGTTTTGTCCGGATGGAACATCACGGTCGCCTTCTTGCTCTGGTGACAAGCTGAGCCGTTGATGACCCCATCCAGGCTGGTCAGCACCTTGCCCACCTTGGAGGAACAACCACCGCACTCCATCCCCTCGACAGGTAAGGAAACTTGCTGGCCTTCAATGGTGTAGCCGGCTTCCGTGACAGCCTTGCGCAAAGACGTTTCACAGACCTTGGAAGCATCGTAAGAAACCTTGGTCATTTGAGACTTCGTGCAGGATTCTGCCTTACTGACACCCTGAAGGCGGGTCAGTGCGGTCACCAATTTGCCGCAGGATGCCTCACAGACAGCGCCGCCAACTTTGAGTGTCAAAGTCTTTTTGGAAGCCGTGCACTCGGACTTGGCCTCAGCTCCCACCGCAGTCTTACCCTTTTCGCAGGAGGAACAATCGGATGATTCAGCAACAAGCCCACCTTGCAAGGTAGCTGCCACTGCGTAAACAGAGAGAAATGCTAAAATGTTTTTCATCATTTAAATGGTTCATAACCCACCGTCAATGGTTGGGATAAGCATCATTAACTCATTCCGTCTGATGAAGATCAATCTTTTTCTGGATCACCCCAGAGTGAAAAAAAGCTGGTCTCTGCATCTGTCTTGCGAACATGATGCGCCATGCCTCCCCAAGCCAAACTTGCCTTGAAGCCGTTCGCTTTTCTGGCCTTTTTCTTCCTGGCAACCCTCGAGAACCGCTCGTTCGCGGCAGAGTGGAACCAATTTCGTGGACCTACCGGGCAAGGCACCGTGGAGACCGATCAACTGCCCTTGCAATGGTCCGAAGAGCAGAACATTGAGTGGAAAACAGCCATTCATGACAAGGGATGGTCCTCACCGATTGTGTGTCAGGACAAGATCTGGATGACCACAGCGAGTGAGGATGGGCGAAAACTCTATGTAATTGTCGTCCAAGCCAAGGATGGAGCCATTCTGTGGGACCGTCAGCTTTTCACCATCGCAGACCCACAGTTTGCCCATAAATTCAATAGCTACGCCTCCCCCACGCCTGTGTCAGATGGGAGCAGGGTGTATGTCACCTTCGGGTCTCCCGGAACGGCTTGCTTGGACGTCCAAACCGGTGAGGTGGTCTGGAAGCGCACAGACATCGTATGCAATCACTTCCGAGGAGCGGGCTCCTCTCCCATCTTGTTTCAGGATCTCCTGATCATGAATTTTGATGGAAGCGATCAACAATTCATCATGGCCCTCGATGCCGCCACTGGAGAAACCAGGTGGCAGACCCAGCGATCCATCGATTACATGGATTTGGGACCGGACGGTCTTCCCGAAGCCGATGGCGATTGGCGGAAGGGTTTTTCGACCCCTCAAGTTGCTGAATTGGAAGGACAGCAACGACTTTTGAGTATCGGGTCCAAAGCCCTTTATGCCTATGAACCACTAACAGGGAAGGAGATCTGGCACACAGAATCCCGCATCGGCCATTCCGCCAGCTCTCGACCGACGATCCATCGTAATCAAATCTATTACCTGACCGGGTTTTCCAAAGGCGAACTGTGGGCGGTCCGACCTGGCGGCCAAGGGCATGTAACCGACACTCATGTTCGGTGGACCTTCAAGCGCAGTGTTCCCAACAAACCTTCCATGATCGCTCATGAGGATTGCCTGTTCATGATTCATGACGGGGGGGTGGCCTCCTGTGTGGACATCCTCACCGGTGAGGCCATCTGGCAAGAGCGCATTGGGGGCAACTACTCTGCTTCTCCCATCCGGTGGAAGGAGCACATCTACTTTTTCAGCGAGGAGGGGAAAACCTCCATCATTGCAGCCTCCAAGAACTTTGTACTCCAGCACACCAACCAGCTAGATGGAGGTTTCATGGCATCCCCGGCCATAGTGGACCAGTCGCTCATTCTTCGGAGTAAGAGTCACCTTTACCGCATCCATCCCTAGCACCCTTTTTTTGACTGTTTTCAGCACTAATCCACTCTTGAGGAGTCTTAATATAGCCTAACCTAACTTTACTTCTTGAACCTAATTTTTAAGTGCGTTATGTCATTCATATGAACAAGCAATCGCTGTCGAGACGAACCGTGACCATGAGCCTGATTGCCAAGGCGCTCAGTGTGGTATTAGGTGGCTTCTCAGCCCAGGCAGCTGCACTGAAAGTCGTCGCTACGACTAGCCTCGTGGCCGATCTGGTGCAGTCCATCGGAGGGGATCGAGTGGCGGTGACCAGCCTGATGGGCCCTGGAGTCGACCCTCATCTCTACAAGCCCACTGCCGGGGACATCATCAAGCTCACCCGCGCGGAAGTCATCTTCTACCATGGCATGACCTTGGAGGGAAAAATGGGGGATTTGTTTGCACGGCTTTCTCGACAGGGCCGCTCCATCCATGCCATCACTCAAAACTTGCCCCCCGAAGAGTGGATCGTACCCGAGGAGTCGCCTCAGCATCCCGACCCTCACGTGTGGGGAGATCCTCGACTGTGGAAAACTTGTGCGCTAAAAGTTCAGCAAGTCCTTGTTCAACTGGATCCAGAAGGAAAAGAATTCTATCTCGCAGCCAACCAGCAGTATGCCCAGCAACTGGAAGAATGGATGGCATGGGGCAAGGCGCTCATGGACCGGATCGAACCTTCCAAGCGCATCCTGATCACCAGCCATGATGCCTTCAACTACTTCGGTCGCGCCTTTGGCCTCAAGGTTGTGGGAGTCCAAGGCATATCAACCGCCTCGGAAGCTCCCTTGGCAGACATCATTCATGTGGTGGATCTCATCCGTGAGCAGAGCATCCCCGCCATTTTTGTCGAATCCAGCGTGTCACCCGCCATCATTCGCCGGATCAGCGAGGATGCTGGAATCCAGGTGGGAGGAGAGTTGTTTTCCGATGCGCTTGGCGCCTCGGGCGAGAAAGGTTCTTTTGAAAATCATTCGTGGGATCTGGGCACTTACGCCGGCTGGCTGGGGCACAACGTGTCAACCATCAGTCAGGCTATGGTCTCCTCGGAGGCGCCTTGAGCCAAAGTAAGTTATCCAAAAGAATTTGGCGGGAAACAACGATAGCGGTCGCGAGAGGTAAGACTGCGTTGGTCTGTTAAAAGCCCCGGCAACCAAGAAAAAGCGATTCAGGCCTTTGAAGGTTCGTCATCCTTGCGGGCCTTACCACCCTGGACCAGTTCTCCGTCATTGACTCCTTCGCCCCTCTTGCTACCAAGCTTCTTCTCATTGCTGTAGTAGGAGGCGTAGTAACGGTTCTGATAGTAGTAATAGGAGTAGTAGTAAGAGTCCTTGCCCTCGAAGTCGATATCGTTGATGACCGTACCGAGGATGTAGATTCCAGCATCCTGAATACGCTGGACCGTCTTACGTGCATGCTCGCGGCGGATTTTGTTGAACTTCGACACAAAAACCATGCCATCGGTGCGCGCCCCCACCATGAGAGGGTCACTGACCGCAGAGACAGGCGGACAGTCCACAAAGATACGGTCGTAACGATCCCGCAAGCTGTCCAGCAGTTCACCCATGCGCTTGGACCCAACCAGTTCTGAGGGATTGTTGGGTACAGCACCACAGCAAATCAAATCCAAGTTGGGAACTTCCGTCGTCTGGGTTATTTCCGAGGGATCGGTAATTTGCCCCGTCAAGTAAGCTGACAAACCAATCGGGCTTTGCATCTGAAACGCCTTATGCATGGAAGGGCGTCTCAAATCAGCATCGATCAGCAGGGTCTTGACTCCTGTCTGAGCGGTGACAATGGCCAGGTTGGAGGCCACCAGTGATTTTCCTTCCGAAGGAATGGTGCTGGTCATGGAGAGCACCTTGAACTTGTCGGACTTGTGCACAAGAGAAACCGCTGCACGCACGGTGCGGAAACCTTCAGCTGCATTGGATTGAGGATGCAGGTGGGCTTGCATATCGCGCTCCACCAACGACTGGCTTTTGATGTTCGGAATGTATCCCAGGAAGTTGAGCTTGAGGTAGCTTTCGATGTCGTCCTGGCTCTTGACCGAATCGTCCAGATAGTTCGCAAAAAAGGCGAAGGCAAAGCCCATGCCCAGACCCCCGACGAGCCCCAACAGCAAGGTGAGCGCCTTGCGCGGCTTGATGGGGTTGAAAGGCTCATAGGCCAAATCCACCACCTCCAGGTTCTGCATCATGTCCTTGGTGTTCAAATCCATCTCCTTGGTCTTGGCCAGCATGGCAGTGTAAAGCTGTTCGCTCTGTTCCTTTTCCATCACCAGATTGTCGTATTCGACCTTGAGCTCATTCAGGCGGTTCATGGCCACCTGGGCTTCGTCATAGGTGACGCGGGCTCGGTCCGCCTGTTCATTGGCGAATCGGGCCTGTTCTCTGAGGATCTTCAATTCCTGCCCAGCCTGCTGCTGGATCTCGTCGGTCAGTTTACGGATCTGCTCCTTGGCCACGATGACCGCAGGCCATTTTTCCAAATACTTCACTTCCAGCGAAGCCAACTCCGCTTCGGCAGCCGCAAGGTTCACACGAAGTTGCTGAATAATCGGAGAATTCTGAATATAAGGCAGGACGGACAAGTCAAGAGTCCTGGAGTCTGCCTCGGCCTCGGCAATGAGATTGTCCACCGTTTCCACCACTTTGACCGCTTGAGCCGCTTCGTCGGAGGCCTTCTGAAAACCGTCACTCGCGAGAAAGAGGGCCTGGCTGAGCGTGTTCTGGCTTTCTTCCAGAGACGGCATTTGATTGTCCTCACGAAACTGAAACACCGAGAGACGGGTGGCACGCACATCGTCCGCCAGTTGATTGACCTCGTTTTGCAACCATTTGTAGGACTCAAAGGCGCGCTTCTTCTTCTTGTCCAGATTGCGGGTGAGGAAATTCTGCATCAGTTTGTTGGCGATCGCCGCAGCCTGAAGGGGTGAGGGGTGCTCCACACTGACTTCCACCAGACGACTGAGACGAATTGGAGAAATGGTGATGCAACCGCGCACCGCATTGACGATGTTTTCAGCCCCTTTGAACACCTCATCCTGCTTGAGTTCCAAATCGGTGATCACCGATTCAATCAAGGATCGGCTCAGCAGGTTCTTATATTGCGTCTGGAGGTATTCTTGGTCATTGGAATTGAACACTACCTGGGAACCCACGTCCATGATACTGGTCGACTCTTTGTTGATCTGGAGGACCGTCTTGGCCTGATAGATGGGCACCGCGCGGTAGAGGTAGAGCACACTCAAGATCACCACCGAAATGAAAGTCGTGATCACCAGCCATCGGCGTTCAAGCAGAATGTGCCAGTAGTGACGGAGATTTAGGTTCTCCGCGACACTGGTTTCCGTTGCTTGAGACGATTGTTGGAATTCCATGAAGTGAAAGGTAAAAAACGTTGGGATCAGAAGAAACGATCAGGAATGTCAATCTTGTCTCCCGCCTTGATGTAGATTTTCTGGTCCTCGTCCTTGATCTTGAGCAATTCGTTGTAATCGTAGCGCTTGCGTTCACCTTCTCGCCACAGCTCAATGCTGTTTTCCTTGGCATTGGGAGTGAACCCATTGGCCTTGGCAATGGCCTCGACCAGATCAATCCGTTTTTCCGGAGGCAGCGGGTAGATCCCGGCAATCTTCACCTCTCCCATGACGGTGTAATACTGCTCGTTGTACTGCAGCACCTGCACGGTGACCTGCGGGTTCTTGATGTATCCATCTTTGAGACGGCGTTCGATGTCCTCCTTCACCTGCTGCACCGTCTTACCCGCTACGGGGATTTCATTGAGCAGAGGAAAAGGGATGTTTCCCTTGGCACTCACCCTCAAACCCTCGGTTTGTCCAAGAGAAAGGGTGGGCTCCTGAAACACGGTGACGCGCAAGAGATCCTCGGACTGGATCAGATAATCAGACGTGATGCGACCCTGGGCGAGCAGCTCAGATTTTTTTGAAGCGAGGCCTAACCCCAAAAGCAACAGGCACAGGCAGTAGAAAAGGCGATTCATGAAGCAAAATTAGAAACCAACGGTAAAAGTTAAGCTAACCTGATTTACCTGATAGTCAATACCGCCGAGGGCCCAACCTGGTAATTGTGTCGAAAAATCAGCGTAGCTGTAGCTGAGCTGGGAGCTCATCCATTCCTGAATGCGATAGTCGAGTGAGGTACCCAAGGAGAGCGCTTGATCCGATCGATTGGATCCTGATCCTTGAGCCCCTGAAAAATCATTCTGCCACAGGCTGGCAAAGATGGAAGCAAACCACTTCTGTCGATTGCCCAAGGCCCGACTCAGGTTGAGGCGAAAACTATCCGAGACGGATGCCGCGCTCACCGCATCAATATTCACCTGATTCATTCGAGTGTAGGCCAAGGTGAGCAAGGTGCGTCTTCCCAGCAATTGCTCCAGCTCCAGAGTCACCGCGGGCGTTCCACCTCCATTCCCAGTGATCTGGGAGGTCTGCTGTTGGTATCCCAGCTGCACCGTACCGGTCAGCTTGTCGGTAAACTCCCCCTCGGCCCCGACACTAAATCCCAGAGTATCCCAGCCCACACTGCTCCCCCTAAAGGAAGAAATCTGTTCCCCGTAACTGGTCTGAGCAAAAAAGCGAAGTTTTTCACTGTAGCCAAGACCATACCCGCCCGCCACATTCCAGATTTCAATGTCATTGAACTGGATGCTATCCACCTGCTTGGTCATGCCATAGGTGCCGCTGAGGTAAAGGTCGCTCTTGGGCGTGATGTCCACGCTCACCCGTAATTGGTCACTGAAAATAAATCGATCGTTCTGCTCAACGAACTGAGCATTCCCCCCCTGAATCCCCGTCTGGAGGCTCACACTGTGAGCCGTGCTGAAGCGCACCTTGCCGCGCTCGATAGAGGCGGCCACCTGGCCCGAGTGGTCCCCGGAACTCACCTCGCTGTGATCGGTGTAGAAGCGATGAAGGTAATCATAGCCAAACCCGAAGGTATTGATATCGTTGCGGCCCAGCGCCGCCTGAAACCCGGTGCCCCACTGGGTGATCACATCCCCTTCTTTCGGGCCAAACAGAGTTTCACTTTCGGCACTGCTGTCTCGAAAAAAGATGTTGTCATTGGCAGTCAGGGAGGTGGACGCATGGGGTTGAAAATGCCAGTTGCCGATCTTGTAGTGAAGAAGATCTTCAGGCTCAAAGCCAAGAGTCTTTACTGTGCAAAGACATGCCATCCCACAAAGCACCAGTCGCTGAAACGACTTTGCCATCATGGGGTATTGGATCCATCTCATCATGTCATCTGACAGTTGCTTTTCCTGTTAGTAAAGCAAGGATCATGCCGTCCTGGAGGCATCCTGACAAACCGAAAAGCAAACGACACAGAGCTTAGGTGCCCATGCAGAATTTAATTGACTGAACGCGATTTCAAACGCTGCTGACACTCCCACCAAAGATCGGTCTGAATCGGGTGATGTGCTGTTACCATCGGCTGCCCACACCAGGCCTTTAGCAGGGCATCAGCCAGCTCAGCTGGATCCAACTCGGTATTTCGCACAAACTGCGCATGGGGGCGCCCTTCGCGATAGCTGGGCTCTCGGGAGGGGTGTGAGAGCACCTGCCCCATATCCTCAAGAGAGGCCTGACAGAGGATACTGCCATGGAAGAGACAGGCCTGTCGAAGTCTTCGCTGGGCATTGCCGGAGACCTTGATCCCCTTCCACGCCAGGTCAGTATCCCCTTCGCAGGTCACCGCACCCTCCAATAGGGATGCCAGAATCTGGCGTTGGCGCTCCATGATCCACTGGTTGGTGGTGGTGACAGAGGCCAGCGCCGCGTGGGAATCGATTGGTAAAAGCAAGCTGTAGTTGAGGCACCCGGCATCGAGATACACCGCCCCTCCCCCACTCGACCGGCGATGCATGGGGATCCCACGCTGTTGACAGGCTACCACATGCGCCTCCTTTTCAAGCACGTTGCCATAACCCAGCACTACCATGGGGCCCCGCAAATGCCAAAGGCGCAGGCTGGGGCCGATTAGGCCCTGATCACACGCATGAAGCAAATACTCATCGGCCACCAGGTGATCGGCATCCTCATCAATTTCAAGGGCGATGGGTTGAATGACGGGGATGCTGGTTTTCATCTTTCAACAGGACATTGACGCGACCCATACCCGAAGAAGGAGCGGAGGATCATGCCCGTGACAGGCGCTGTAACCATCTAATTTCCTCCATCAGAGCTTCTCGTGGGGCTGGCCACGACCTCAATCATCTGGCACTGGTGGCAGATGGTGATGCGACGGCAGTCTCTCAAGTTAAAAGCTAAACAGACCTCATTTACGCTTGGGTGACGCCCTGGGCGTGCAGCACGATTTCCCGGCGATGGGGCGCGGTGCGATGTTCCCACAGATAGATCCCCTGCCAAGTCCCCAAAAGCATCGAGCGATTGCTGAACGGAACACTCAGCTGCACCGCAGTGAGGGCACTGCGAACATGAGCTGGCATGTCATCGGACCCTTCCATTGTATGGGTGTAGAGGGCATCCCCATCGGGACAGAGTCGCGAAAAAAATCCCTCCAGATCGACCCGCACATCCGGATCGGCATTTTCCTGGATCAATAGGGAAGCCGAAGTATGACGAACCATCAGGTGAAGCATCCCCTCATCAAGACCACTCCGGCGGAGCTCCTGACTGACTTCGGAAGTGATTTCGTAGAGGGCTCGCCCTCGCGTCCCCACCTCAAGGATGGTCTGGTATTGGCTGAAGACCATAGGCCCATTTAGGTTGCCATGTTTTGCCCGCCAGCGTGCTCAAGCATCAGGGCTGTATCTCGCTGAGTAAACGCTCCAAGCGTGGCTCCTTTTCATGCCCCGCATCCAGCGCCAATTGGTAATGATACATGGCCAATTTGGGAGAAGCAGGCTCCTGATTGGCGTAAACCAACGCCAAATTAATGTGCGCTTCGGCGTGACTGGGTTGCAATGCCACCGCTTTTCTAAACGCTGTCTCAGCAGCTTCCCGCTGTCCCAATTCACTCAGCACTACGCCCAATTGATTTTGAATCTGAGGATTCTCAGGCTGAATGGCAGCCCCCTTGGAAAGATGATTCAGAGCTTCCTCGGGGTTCTGCTTCTCAGCCTGCAACATGCCCAACAGCATGTGAGCGTTGACGTAGTTGGGGTCCAGATCCAGGGCTTTTTGCAGGCGTGTCTGAGCCATGTCGAGTCGCTCAAGTTGCATTTCCACAAACGCCAGATTGGATAGAATGGCAACGTTATCCGGCAAAACTTCCAAAATTTGCAAAAGTCGCTCGGACGCTCCTTCAAAATCATTGGCATCGATAGCCTGGGTGGCTTCGCGTTCTAACCGGTCCATATCAGCCCCCTGGTCCATACTTAAGGTCCTGGTCGGTTGAAAGGCCGGCCCTTCACTGAGCAAGGTCTCATCGACCCCGGATTTTAAAAGAGCTAACTCCTCCGGACTGAAAGGAACACGCTCTGCTTCATAGGCTGCCAATTTGGCGCGCATCCATGGGTCCGTATCGCCTTTCCGGCGAGTCGAACGCTGGAAAGGCCACCAACTCCAGCGAGCTTTTTTCGCTGGTTTCACCTCGGACGTTTGAGACGTTTCCTGGGAAATCACAGAGGGTTCCTCTGTGACGGTGCTTCTACCTTGAGCCTCGCGCCTCAAAAGGGCGTTTTGCTCCATGAGGTCCTGAACCAATTGATCTCTTGCAATGAGCGCGTCATCCGACCCAGGTGCTGCTGAGGCGATCATTTGTTGCTTTAATGAGGCGATCAAATTTTGCTGCTCCTGAATGGTCGATTGAGCTGCCTCAAGCTGTTGGCTCGATTCCGCTATTTGCGCATCATTGCTTTTGCTACTATCGGATAAGGTTTTATCCAATTGCGCCTTGAGCAAATCTCTCTCTTTGTTAAGATTAATGATTTTGCCTTCGGCTTCCTTCAAATCTTCCGGGTTGAAGCCAGTAGGGCGAGCCGACATGGCCTCTCGCAACTTACCAATATACAACTGATTTTCTTCCCTGAGCTGCTGCAGGCGTTGATTCAGTGCAAGGATTTGCCCTTGATACTGTTCGCTCATCTCCTTGGATGGCTCTTGGCCGGGGTTAGCCACCTGAGCGGTATCCTCAGAATTTGAAACGACTGCAGAAGAGGGATTCGATGGCTGAGCAATCATTGGAAGATCTTCCATCTGGCGCGTCAGATATTTGAGGCGAAACTGAATCACACGAGGGTTCCAATTTGGGTTGGCCTTTTGAAAGGCCTTCAGCTCTTTGGCTGCACTGGCGTATAATTGGGCAGCCTGCCCGGACAATCCTGTTTCCTTGAATTGATCAGCCTGTTTGATGACTTTATAGATGGCAATGTAATCCTGATCGGCGCCTTGAGAGATGACTTGGATGGAGGTCCCATAAAGGCCCATGATGCATAGCAGCATCGAGTAAAACGTTTTATTGTTGATCATAGCGATGAGGCAAAAATCATATTGAGCCCACTTTTCATAGGTATAAGAGCCCGTAAACGAGCGAACATTGGGTTCTTTTATGGACCTCCAATTGACATCCGTCAACGCCTCTGTTAGGTATCCCTAACAACCCGATATGGCCTCTCTTCTCGACCAACCTGTCTTGGTTCTGAACCGCCTCTGGCAGGCTGTCAACGTATGCTCAGCGCGTCGAGCTCTGACTCTGCTCTTCGACGGACGTGCTCAAGTCGTGTATGAGGATGGAGCAGGTGCGTTCCACACCTTCTCATTCATGGAATGGAAAGATTATTCAGATCCAGCCTTGGAGAGGGATTCCGAGGGCATTCGGTCGGTTTCCTTTCGTATTCGAGTACCCAAGGTGATTCTCTTGGCGGTTTATGATCGGTATCCCAAGAAGGAAGTCAAATTCACCCGTCATAACATTTTCGAGCGAGACAAAAACACCTGCCAGTATTGTGGGAAAGTTTTGGACAAACAGCGCCTAAATCTGGATCACGTCATACCAAAAGATCGCGGTGGTCCAACAAATTGGGAGAACATTGTCTGCTCGTGCATCCCCTGCAACACTCGAAAATCCAATCGAACACCCTCTGAAGCTGGTATGCGGCTCATCAAAGAGCCAGCGAAACCCAAATGGCGGCCATTCGTGCAGGTCCACTTTTCAATGGACACTCACTCAAGTTGGCGACACTTCCTGGATATCGCGTATTGGCACGTGGAAATCGGCGAGGATCTGCATTGAGATCTGCCATGCTTCAGGAAGAAGCCTTCGCCTTAGGGTCTGACTCCATCAGTTCCCAGAATTTGGGGTTGTCCTGAAGCGCCTGATCTTCACCGGTAGGGAGGCTGCTTCGAAACAGGAAGTCTTTCAGGGTGTTTTTGCTGAGAATACGATGAATTATGATGCCCAATTCATTACGTTCGAAATAGACCCTGTAATCTCCCAGCCGATACCGATAGAGCTGCTTTCCTTTTCTCTCGAGTTTACCAAAACGATCCAAATCCTTGGAGCGCACATCTTGTGGAAACCCCCTGAAATGGCCAAGGATATCCAACTGCAGCTCCTTGGGCATCTTGGAAAGTTCCTTGGCGCTGATGGGATTGAAAATAATTTGAAAAGGAGTCAAATCTGAAAAACACCTGCGTTAGTTTTGGCAGCGCGTACGGGAATCGAACCCGTCTTTCGGCCTTGAGAGGGCCGCGTCCTAAACCGATAGACGAACGCGCCTGAGTGTTGACTAAAATCTCTGAGTTTCTACCAGCTGTCAATGCCTTTAGGAACGGCCATAAAACAAGTTTACTGGACACAAAAAGCCGCCCAATCCGAAGGGAAAGGGCGGCGTGATGAGAACAGTTAAGTTCAATTATTTGCGACGACGGAACAGCAAAGCTGCGCCACCGAGAACAGCAAGAGCAATCGTGGAAGGCTCAGGGATCGCGGTGATGTCCAGGGCAACTCCACTAGGAAGAGCTGCAGGAGGTGATGGAGGTGATCCAGCGCCACCAAGGGTCACTTCGAAGGGAGCGGAGTAACTCCAGTTCCCGTCGCCAGTGTGACCAGCGAGGTGCAGGTTCACGGTTCCGGTGAGACCGTCCAGAGTGGTTGAACCGGCTGAGAAATAACCAGCACCGAGGATGCTGGCAGATGTCCCAACCAAAGCACCAGGACCAGTCGCGTATTGAACAGTGGTACCAGCAGGTGCGGCTGCACCGTCAACTGTCACAACGGTTTTCCCAATGTTAGACAGCTGGATAGTACCTTGGCCAAGTGCACTCACGGAAACGAGGGCACAGAGCACAGATAGTACGAACTTTTTCATAGCTATGTTTTATTCGTTAGGTTTACGGTTTACTAGGTTAGTTGATGGAGAAATTGCGATCCCAGCTTCCGGCTTCGGTTTTGTCAACGAAGACGGCATCACCCACTCCGAGGGTAGGATCTGCAGGCTGCCAGCCTTCCAGGACACCAGGGATGACAACATACTGGTTAGAATCGAATCCTGCACCGTTCCAGCTGAAAACAACGTCACCAGCAGCAGCAGGGAAACCGTGCTCGGTAAGTGTTCCAGAAACGGGAACAGTGGAACCTTGGATGCTCAGACCTGCAGGAACGCTCTTGTTGGTGGCTTCGCCCTGCAAGACTTCACCAACAAAGGTGACAGTCGTTGCTTCAGGAGAGTCCAAGAAGAAACCGTCGCCGACAGGAAGGTTCACTTCTGGCTGCCAACCGGAGAGGACACCAGGAATGACCACAAATTGAGAGGAATCGTATCCAGCTCCGTTCCATACAAAAGCGGTTGCTCCGGATGGGGCGGAAGGAATGACCTCACCAATCGTGTTTCCACCATTGCTGAGAGGATTGGCGATCAGGTTCAACCCTGCAGCCAGATCCTTGTTAACGTATCCCACAGCATTCACTGAGGACACCTGCGCGGATGCGGAAGCCAAGCCAGCCGCACCAAGCACAGCCGCGATAAGTAGTGTTTTAGTTCTCATTGCATTAATACTCGTTACCGTGTGTTTATTGAACTTGAGGAAGAGATCAAAGGATGTCAACGCTTTTTTTGAAGGCTGAATGGCTATCAACACGTAGCACCTTATGTTCAAGGCATAGGAGCCTAATCCCTAGGCGAAAATCATCGGAAATCAATCAAAGAAAGCGACTTACTTCTTTCAAAGCCTCCAGATCGCTGCGCCCACAACTTCATCAATCAGCATTCGTTAAAGCACATTAAAAACTTGCAAAATGTTCGTAAAGAAGAGTTAACAACCAAATAAACCAATCCTTTCCGTAGACATTTTCTTGATTCTTTGGTTCCCAAGACTGAATGATGAAGCTCATGACTGCTTTTTATCGGCATTTTGTGAAGCCCATGCTGTTTCAATCGGATCCTGAAATTGCGCATGACTGGACCTTGACAATACTTCATGCGCTGTCTCAAAACGCCCACCTCCTTTCTACCCTAGAAACATTTTACCAAGCTTCGCCCTTGCCCATTCAAGTCGAAGGTCTTCACTTTCCCAACCCAGTTGGCTTGGCTGCTGGTATGGACAAAAATGCCAAAGCCTTGCCTGCTTGGCCCTCATTGGGCTTCGGGTTCGTCGAATTAGGAGGGGTTACCTACCATGCCCAGCACGGAAACCCCAAGCCACGCATGTTCCGCCTACCGTCGGATCTTGGGGTTATCAACCGCATGGGCTTCAACAATAACGGCGCTCTGGCTACCGTCCAACAACTCGAAGAATGGAAGAAGACGGGTGGATGGCCAAAAGTGCCGGTGGCCCTCAACCTTGGGAAATCAAAAATCACTTCATTGGAAAGTGCGCCAGAGGAATACGCCAAGTTAATCCGCTGCTTGTGGCGATGGGCTGATTTCTTCATTGTCAACGTCAGTTCTCCAAATACCCCTGAACTGCGGAAACTGCAAGACGCGCAGGCCATTGACAGTGTTTTGTCTGCCATCGACGAGGAAGTGACCGCTTGCAGAGCAGCCCACCCCAGCCTTCCTGCACGCCCCATTTGGATCAAAGTGGATCCTGACCTTTCCAACCCGGAGCTCGATGCTTTGATGGAAGTCTGTGGCCGCCAGCAAGTTCAAGGTATTGTTGCCACCAACACCACGACTTGGCGTCCACAACATCATTCCGACTCGACGTATTCTCAAACTGGAGGACTCAGCGGCGCTCCTTTAAGGGAGAGGAGCAGCGAAGTCATTCGAAGGATTCACCAACGAAGCCAGGGAAAACTGAAGATCATCGGCGTGGGTGGCATCATGAATGCAAGGGATGCTTGGGAAAAGATTGGAGCTGGAGCATGCTTATTACAGGTTTACTCAGGGTTGGTGTTCAAGGGACCCACTCTGGTCAAGGAGCTGGTAGCAGGCCTTTCCGATCAAGTCGGCTACCATGGCCTGAAATCTTTGGATCAGGCCGTCGGCAAGGGCTTGCCCTTTCTTGCAGAGGAAAGTTAGAGGTCCAGACTTGCTCCTTTAGGAGCACATGATCGTCCTGCTAGCGCGCCAAACCTTGACGAAAATCTAATCCTGATGGCTCTTGGTAGGCCCTCAAGTCGAATTCCTTCATCACGGATAGGATGTGATCGAAAAGATCGGAGACAATACCCTCATACTCAACCCACCGCTTGTCGGATGCAAAAACATATACTTGGAGGGGCAGGCCACGGGCAGTTGGCTCAAGCTGCCTCACCAGTAAGGTCATTTCCTGGTTGATCAATGGATGCTGACGTAGAAAAGCCACCAGATAAGCCCTGAAAGTGCCTATATTGGTCAGACGACGCCCATTGGCTGGATGATCAGATCCACCCGTATCAAGCTGCTGATTGAAGTCTTGCACCTCTTTCTGTTTTTCCCTGATGTAACCGGAGATAGCTTGGATCGATGCCAAACTTTCCAGCAAAGCCTCATCGCAAAACCGAATCGAATTTAAATCAATCAGAATAGATCTCTTGATTCGCCTTCCCGGCGACTCACTCATCCCTCGCCAATTCTTGAAGGCATCACTGATAAGCGTGTAGGTCGGAATGGTCGTAATGGTCTTGTCAAAGTTCTGAACCTTCACGGTCGTCAGACCAATTTCAATCACATCTCCATCGGCACCATACTTCGGCATTTCCAACCAATCTCCCAGAGAAAGCATCTTATTGGTGGTGAGATGGATGCCAGCAGCAAAGCCCAAAATGGAGTCCTTGAAAACAAGCATCAAGACGGCTGTCAAAGCACCCAAGCTTCCGAAAATGACGGATGGATCCTTGCCCATCAGTTTGGCGACGATAAAAACCGCGCCCACCATATAGACGATGAGCTTGATGGCTTGGATAAAACTGTAAATAGGAACCTGCTTGGACCACTCAAAGGTTCGATAGACATCGTGGAAGGCATCGAGCAAAGCTTGCACGACAAGGAGCACGACCAGCATGATATAAATTTGAGAAAAGGCATCTATCAAACCCGCTGCTGTTGGATGCCCCACCCATATCTGGGGAAGGAAAAAGGAAATAACGATGATCGGAGCAAGATGGGATAACCGGTGAAAAAGGTTTCTCTGAACCAGTTTGTCATCCCACTGTGTCTTCGAATTCCTGATACAGAAACGGAGAAAGCGAAGCATGAATCCCTTGGCCAAATGATTCATCAGCCAGGCCAGAACCAGAATTAGAAGCGTGACAAGCCAGCGTGAGACCCAGGGCGCCCAAATTTCAACCAGATCATTTTCGCCCAAAAGCGACACAAACGCGGAAGTCAAATAATCCACGAGCCATTGCATAGGACAAGGCTAGCATCAAAACTTTCCCAAGACAATCGCACTATGGCAGACGCAAAGACGCGGTAGCTCTACCAAGGGTCGCCAACCTTCCAAACCTTCTTTGCACAAGCACAGTGAGTTGGATCTCAGAACCTCGTTTCACTCCATGAATTTGGCGCGCAAGTGAAAGGATGTCCTGAACAGGCTGATCCTGACACTCGATCAAAATACACCCTGGCCGAATACCCGAAGAGTAGGCGGGCCCTTCTGGAACAATATCCGCCACAAGCAAGCCCTGGATGCGATCCAGACCAACGTGACGGGCAAGTTGCGGAGTCACCGGCTGCAAACGTATCCCCATGAGATCCTGAATCAAGTCGGCATTGAAGAAGGTCTCTTCCGGGGGTAATTTCAAGGATCGTATGAATTCTTCCTCCCCTCTTTGAACCCTTAGGGACAGCTCTTGATCAGGCGGCACATTGGCTACTCCCTTGATCCAATCAAAGATCCCACGAAGTGTCTGCCCTTCCAGCGCAAGGAGTTGGTCCTTTTTTCGCAGTCCTGCCTGATAGGCAGGACTCTCAGGGCGGACTTCCAGTAACCGGGGCGGATGGACTGAAGCATCCACTTTAGCTCCGAACCACAAACCTGTGATTCGTTCGACCGACAGCATTTCAGTGAGCGCCTCATTGACTTGTTTGATCGGGATGGCAAAACCAATGCCCTGTGCCTCTTTGAAAACGGCTACATTCAAGCCCATCAGTCGTCCTTCCAGGTTGACAAGTGGCCCGCCACTGTTACCTGGGTTAATGGCAGCATCGGTTTGAAGCCAATGATCGACATCCAACGGTTGATCCTCTGTGGGAGGCCGGCGGTTCTTAGAACTAAGAATTCCTCGACTAACCGAGCTGCCCAGCCCGAAGGGATTCCCCAAAGCCAGGACCGACTCTCCAAGGAGAAGGTCATCGTCTTCTGCAAATTGAATTGCCTGAAAACGCTTAACTGGTGCTGATGGAGTTATTTTTAAGACAGCCACATCGCTGGCGGCCATACCGGCAACCATTTCAGCTTCACAGACACTTCCATCGTGCAGCACCACTTGAATGCGACTCGCACGATTGATGACATGAGCATTGGTCAAAACGTAGCCAGATTCGTGCACGATGACACCCGAACCCAAACTGTAGGTAGACTCGGATGGACGCTGTCGATAGTAAGGACCAAAAAAGTCCCAGAGAAGATCATAATAAAAGTCCCGTCTCTCCACCATAATTTCGGTGCGAATATTCACAACGCAAGGCATGGCTTTCTCGACCGCCCGCACCGTCGCATCCCTGCGAAGATCATCAGCAATCGTAACCTGTGGGTTTGCCGCGTGGATGCTGCCACATAGGATCATCACCCATGGCCAAACGAATCTCCCTGGCAGAACCTTCCCTTTGGATAAATGCTGCTTTGCTTTGCACATCTTTGAGACTGGAGCAGTGTGAAGCCCAAATAGTCGACACATGTATCGATAGTTGGTCGAATCTTTCATTTTTTTGCCATACTTCAAAGAACTTTGTCCATGATATCACGCACTTTGATACAGAAGCAAAACTCCATCCGAAGTATGATTGTTTCATGCCTTTAAATGGAAAGATTTACGAGCGTTGGCGCCAATCTGCTGAAGATACCTGCCATTTTCGTGATCAGCTTTCATCCTGCATGACTCCAAAAAGATTACGTATTCTTTGGCTAGGTCAACCGTTAAAAAAGGAACCATTGATGACCCTCAGTGGAAAAAGCCTGCGTATCCTGAATCCGGGATACGGTGCACCCAACCGAGACCCATTACTTCGGCGAGCAACCATGATATTGAATGGGAAAGTCCAAAGTAATGCAGAAGTGCTCATTGACCCGGAAGGGTTCAAATAGCAAGCCCAGCGCAACGACCTGGACCCCGCCTAAGCGGGTGTCAAACTCGTTGTCACCTGGAGCGGCCAGGAGCCAGACTTTGAAAGTTCTGAATGCGTTCGCATGGACCAATATTGGGGCGACTCTTTGGATGCCTGGAGGGATGAAAACCTCATTCTTTTCCAACACATGGATGCTCACGATTTACCGAAAATCTGTCATGCGCCACTAAAAAACCTGAATGACGAAGCCTTGGTCGAGTTGGTTCGGCAAGGAGCCGTGTCAAGGCTTTGGCGGATAGCCAGGGCGATGGAAACACAAATGAATGAAGTGGGTGAGGAGACCGTCTTGTGGAATCACCTTTTTCGATCGATGGGCTATCGACTCAACCAGTGGCCCATGCATCACCTCAGTAAATATGTATCGCGCCTCAGGGAGGGCCTTTCTCAAAGCAGACGGACACCTGTTTCTGCCCTGCAGAGGTTACAAGCACGGCTACTGGGTTATGGTGGCTTTTTAAGCCTCGCCAGCGAGAAACTACCGTGCTCAAGCCAGTCTTATTATGGCAAAATAAGCAAAGCCTGGGGGAAGGACATGGCTTCTATGATGGATATCCAACTCCCGAATGCAGTTTGGAACAACCAAGGCATACGCCCGGCCAATAACCCCCAACGCCGACTCGCAACTCTTGCTCATTGGTTATTGTCACCTGCTATCGACAAAACATTAATCCAATGGTTCGAAACAATGGATCATCCTTTGGAAGGACAACGCTCACTCCAGGAGACCCTAGGAAAAAAACATGATCCTTTTTGGGGGCGTCATTGGACACTGCATGGGAGGCGGTTGGCAAAACCAAAGGCACTGCTTGGGCATGTGATAATCAACGAACTTGTGCTACAGACCCTTTTCCCGTGGTTGCTGGCACATTTTTCGATCAGGAAAGACTTTGCACGCCAGCAAAAAGTGGTGAGGTTTTTCCTTCTTTGGCCACCTTCCGAGGATCACACATTTTTGGATAGCACCAGGAGGCAATTGTTCGGGAGCGACCGTTACCAGTGGATCCAATCCTCAGCAGATCAACTGGGATTGCTGCAGATCATGCATGATTTTTGTGGTTGGTCGGATGGCAACTGCAACCAATGTCTTTTCCGAGAGTGCGCTCAAATAGTTTACCCTCAGCAAGGTTTGATGCTACCGGAGGAAAAATCAAAGATGCGCTAGTGAATAATCTCGCCTGTCTCTGGGTTGGTCAACGGCGGCAAACCCAATCTTTGCTTCAGGATGCGCAAGTAATCTCTTGCCAAATGGTTGCCATACCAACGGATCTCCCATGATTTCTCAAATTTGACATGAGCTTCCTCCAGGTCTCCTTTTTCGATTTCATGAAGGCCCCAATAGGCCCAAACAAAGCTGCTTTGAGGCTCGAGTGAGGCCGCCATGTTATAATAGTGCTCTGCCTCTGCCATTTGTCCCAAAGAATCCAAAGCATGCCCCTTTAGGAGATAGGCAAAAGCATAGGATGGCCAAGCCTCTATGCTTTGCTCGAACCACCGAATGGACTTTTCGAGCTCTCGCTCATACCCAGGTGCGAATTGACGGCCTCGCTGCAGAAGCGTTTCACCGACCTCATAAGGTATGTCGTAGCGCTCTGGTTTTGAGCTGGCAGCACGCGTCATGTGCTCCACCCATTGCTCGGATCCTTTGGTATGCGTGCCGGCTTGATTCTCCCAGTAATCAGATGCCCATCGGCTTGGCAACAAGCTGAGGAGCGTTCCGATCATCCCGACACAAAGCAGGAGGACAAGGCAGCGGTGGAACCAGGATGATCGCCACCAATAGGATTCTGTCGTAAATCGTAGGTGACTCACGAGTATGCCCGCGAGGCAGACAGCCAATAAGCCATTGGCAGGCACATAAAGATTAAAGTCAACGAGCGAATGAACACCGATGGCGATCAGCGAAATAGAAATACCCATGACAGTGGCGGCGCGATTGCTGTGTCTTTGATCGCCCAGATCCTTACCCTCCCTGAGAACATACCTCCGAGTTTTCCAGGCCCCCAACACAAGAAAAAGACCACCAAAAACAAAAACAGAAGATCCAACGAGTCCGTATTCAACCAGCAATTGCAGATAATCGTTGTGCATCCACCCTGGACGCTCCTGGACCTGTCGTGGTCGGTAAAGTGAAAAAAGGGCATCAAACTGTCCGGGACCGACTCCAAATACAGGCTGGTCCTTCCACATGTTGATGCCAGCTTTCCATACCAAAGGACGCACATTGAGATCGTGCGAGGACTCTCTTTGAAATGCTTGATTGATTTGATCCTTGAGAAATGAGGATTGCGCCACAGCAAAGTAGCTTAATGAAATCATCCCAACGAGTGTGACCAAGGCCTGGACCCTGTATTTACGATGCCCCAATAGCCAAAACAGGAAAACCAGAACAGAGACCCCTGTCGCTAGAACACCTCCACGAGAAAGCGTCAGAACAATGCCAACGCTGATCACAAGGCAGGCATATCCCAAAAACACTTTAAACGTGGCGTTGAGTCTACCCGCAAAAAGATAGGCAAGACCAAGAGGAAGCACCATTTCCAGGAATCCTGCGAGATGGTTGGGACAAAAATAAGTTCCGGTGGCTCGATTACCGTATTGCGATGGTTTGATGAGATGCCACACGGCATCACTGTGGGTAAGCACCTGGAAGATACCATAGGAAGCCACCAAAGCTGCCATGAAGATCAGAAACAGGACCAAAACTTGTAGGGTGTCTTGTCGATAAAGAAAATTAACCGAAAGAAAAAAGGCTGAAGCCAAAAGAAGCAAACGCAAGACCTCATCTTCAGCCAGAATCAAGGACTCAGAAAACCGATATCGCCAAAGCCCATACGATAGAAAAACCAACACTAGCCAACAGACTGGTGGCCATAGCAGCCGATAACGGGAATTTCTTAAAAGAATGATACACCAAAGCACCAAACAGAGTGCAGAGACAGAACTGAGGAAAAGAAAACCAGAGGGATAAACCCCACCGAAAAGAAGTGGTCCTACGCAGAGCATCATCCCAAGCAGGAAGGATATCCACGCTTCGAGAGGATGCTTATGGTGCGCTTTGGACATATCTACCTGAAACGGCGTAACCTACCTTTTGCGCCTTGATCACCTTGATCAGGAACCTCATGACCAGGCTAGATGGGACTTAAGCGCTTGGCCCCAACCATGTCTTCGACATCTTCCATATCGATCGGATCCTCTTGGTGAAAGGCATCTCCCTCAAGACGAGAAAGCAGGTTGCGACGGCATGCAAGCATGAGGCCAATTTGGAGTGAAAATGTTTTCATGGCATATTCTGCATCTCCGTGAAAAATGAAAAAGGCGATGATGTTTGCCATCCACGTACTCGCGACAATACAGGTCATTCTGGAGAAATGATCCTCAATTCCGTAGGTGCGCAGATAAGACATCAACCGCCATGCGACCAGCGTACCAGCTCCGAGAAAAAGACTCATGAAGAGAGTGCCAAACACTCCGGTGTTCACCATCAACCCAATGAACCCGTTGTAAAAACGACCTTGGTTGATATGGATCGTCACCTGTGAAGGGTCCCATTTATGCGAGAAATCTCGACTTGGAACACCAAAACCACGCCCCATCCAAAAATATTGAGGAATGAGTTTAACACCCTCCTGACGCAATAGTCGTCGGGTTTCGAGTGTTCCCGAACTGTCCGTACGTGCCATGCTATTGATTTTGACCCCAGGGATGTAGGAGAGGGCTCGCTGGGCGGCCAATGGCATGCTTTGAATGTTGGCAATGACTACCAACAAACCGAGCAAAGACACCGCTCCAATGATGAGCAAGTCCGTAAATCGATAGAATTTTTGGCAAAAGGCAATAAAAACAAATGTCACAATCAGGATGAGGGAAAGGTATCGATGCCCACTCAGCAGGCCCATGGCAAAGAACCCAAGGGTCAATGGAATAAGGTACACGCCCTTGCGAGTGAAATAGTCTCTGAGATTATGAAATACCAAAATCAAGAAAATCAGGCCTTGGCTTACGGTATTGAGGGATTGAAAACGGCGAATACCAAACTGCTGAGCCATACGCTCAAAACTGGCTGCATCCCCTGGAATTTCGAAGAAATTGAGAATGAACCACAATCCCCCAGCTCGCCCCGAAGCGAAGATAAAGTCAGAAACAAAATAAGTAGTGGTCAGAAGACATTGGATCACAAAAAGTTTGATCAACAACTTTTCATTCAGCCGCAGCATGATGAAGAGAACCGGAAAAATGGCGCAGGTAAATTGCTGAAAGTAAAACCGACCTCCCATCTGAGAACTGCCAAAAATATTCAAACCAAACCCCCGGTAAAACATGATGACCAGAAGCACAGCACAATAACCCAACATCCCGACAAACAGCCATCGATGGCGCCGCATCACCTCTGCTGAATCAGGTGCGAATTTCCTGAGGGAAATGGTAATGATCAGACCAGACCATCCCAAAAGAGCCGCAAACTCCCACATGTAAGGCCTTCCTGGGAAATAAGGAAGAATTAGAGCAGAAGTGTAAGTGGTCAAAGAGAGGGCCGTGGCTAGTTGAGCGTGGTATGGCAGAAGAAAAAGCCAGGCAATGGCGACTAAGGCAAAGGCCAGGGTGAATAAGCTGGAGGCAAGATAAAATCCCATCATGATGGCACAAAGGCCAATCAAGCCAAACCAGAACACTTGCTGAATCTTCAGCCTACTTTCAAAACCGCTAGCCACCGCAACCTAATTAGAGTCTCACCACCTCATTGCAATCTTTTTCTCGTCATGGCATCGCAAAGATGCTTTCACAAAAGGAAAGCAAATCTGAAAACGAAAACCGGGGGAAAGTACAAAAAAATGGAGCGAGTGAAGAGATTCGAACTCTCGACATCAACCTTGGCAAGGTTGCGCTCTACCAACTGAGCTACACTCGCATCCAGACGTTTTTTATAGCTAAAAACACCGAAAAAGATCAAGGATTGAATTAACTTTTTTACCTTTGGTTCACATTGCCTTTTCAATTTCCCAACACTGGTCTAAATAAAACACGAAGATGACTCAACCCAGGGAAGAGATAGTAGCCGAATTGAAACAGATCGGATTGATTGCTGTCGTGCGCGCTCGATCTGCTGGACAAGTCCTACCACTTGCTGAAGCTTTGATTTCAGGCGGCATGAAAGCGATCGAAATCACTTTCACGACACCCGACGCCCCGAAAGCCATCAGGGAAGTTTATTCTCATTTTGGCAAAAGTGCCGTGGTGGGAGCTGGAACCATTTTGAAAGAAGAACAGCTTGAACAGGCCATCGATGCTGGGGCCCGATTCGCAGTGAGTCCCATCCTGAGTCCTCATCTGGTAAAGCCATCTCATCTTGCTGGGTGCCCCATCATGCTTGGTGCCTATTCCCCCACCGAGGCGCAGAAAGCGTTTGAGGCGGGCTCCGACATGGTCAAAATATTTCCCGCCGACACACTCGGACCAGCTTTCATCAAAGCTCTGAGGGCTCCACTGCCCCACTTACCCATCGTGCCTACCGGGGGAGTCAGCCTGGATACCATGGAGGCATTTCTGAACGCAGGATGCCATGCCTTGGGTGTGGGTTCCTCACTCATTTCCTCGGCAATCCTTCAAAACGATGACTGGCCACAACTCGAGCAACGAACCAAAGCCTTCACCGAAAAACTTGCCGACCTTCGTGAAACAGTTTGAGAAACCGAATTTCATGGAAAACCTTTCATTGAGTGGCACCGCTTGTTTGAATGTCCGCCTTCCGGGGCTGAAACACGTCAAGTCTGGCAAAGTGAGGGAAATATTTGATTTGGGAGACCAATACGTCTTTGTCGCAACCGACCGCATCTCTGCTTTCGATTGCATCATGCCCAATGGCATACCAGGCAAAGGTTCTATCCTGACCCAAATCTCCCACTTTTGGTTCGACCACTTTCAAGACCTGGTCAGGGACCACCGCGCCAGCAAGGCAAATGCCCCTTTGCCCGAGTCTCTTTCACCTTGGGAGGATCTTTTGAAAGATCGAAGCATGCTGGTCCACAAAACCAAGCCCTTGACCATTGAATGTGTGGTCCGGGGCTATCTTGCGGGCTCCGGGTGGAAGGAATATCAGCAATCTCAGTCGGTTTGTGGTGTCCCCTTGCCCTCGAATCTTTTGGAATCCTCAGAGCTTCCTGAACCCATTTTCACCCCTGCCACCAAGGCAGAGGAAGGGCATGATGAAAACATCTCTTTCGAGCGTGCCTCGCAAATAGTCGGCCCCGAAATTGCAGAACAGGTGCGTACCTTGAGTCTGAACATTTACCAGCGCGCACGCACGTTGGCTGAAAAAAAAGGGATTCTTATTGCCGATACCAAATTTGAATTCGGCCTCATGGATGATGAAATCATCTTGATCGACGAGGTCCTGACTCCCGATTCATCACGCTTTTGGCCTGCCCAATCCTACCACCCCGGGCGATCTCAACCCAGCTACGACAAGCAGTTCGTGCGTGACTACCTGGAGGGGCTGGATTGGGACAAATGCCTCCCCTCACCTCCCTTACCTGAGGATATTGTACGCCGCACTCAGCAAAAATACATGGATGCTTTTCACCAGCTTACGGGCCGTGAGATTGAGGCAGCTCCGTTAGCTTTGGAGGAGTGAGGTTCCTTCATCGTGGTTCCAAAAGCTTTCGCGGACTTCTCCCCCCTCGGTTCCGCCCTTGCCTAACCCATGAAGCCAAGTCAAGATGACCCTTCATGTCTGCCTACCAGGTCATCGCACGAAAATACCGCCCCCAGCGGTTTGAGGAAGTCGTCGGACAGGGTCACGTAACCCAAACCCTGGCCCAGGCCATTGAAAAAGACCGTATCGCTCACGCCTACCTTTTCTGTGGGCCTCGGGGAACGGGAAAAACCACGCTCGCACGTATTTTTGCCAAGTGCTTGAATTGCAGCAATGGCCCGCGTTCTGATTTCAATCTGGACGACCCTCGGTGTCAGGAAATCGCACAAGGTCGATGCCTGGATGTCATGGAAATCGACGGGGCAAGTAATCGCGGTATTGAGGAAATCAGAGACCTGAGAGAGACCATCCATTACGCTCCTGCAGTGGCCCCCTTCAAGATCTACATCATTGACGAAGTCCACATGCTTACCAAGGAGGCTTTCAACGCACTACTGAAAACACTCGAAGAACCTCCTTCACACGTCAAGTTCATGTTCGCAACCACAGAACCTGACAAGGTCCTTCCAACTATTCTGTCCCGTTGTCAGCGTTTTGATCTTAGACGGATTCCAGACGCCCTCATCGTGGACCAACTCAAAAAGATTGCCCATCAGGAGGGTGTTGAAATTGAATTCGAAGCTCTCCAGGCTATCGCCCGGGGAGCCGATGGAGGCATGCGCGACGCCCAATCCACTTTGGATCAGCTGATCAGCTTCTGCGGCGAGAGCGTTGCCGAATCCGATGTCCTTTCCATGTTTGGGCTCACCTCAAGGGATCAAATCCTTAGCCTTTCGCGCGCCATGGTCACTCAGGACAAGCCGTCCATTCTCCAAACGCTGGATGATCTGATCGGCCAAGGGAAAGAGCTGAATCGATTAATGGCTGATTTACAGGATCATTTCCGTCACCTTCTTCTTCACAAGGTGTCATCCTCCAGCACGCAGCTGGAAGGGCTCTCGGAAAGCGCCAAGAAGATGCTCCAATCTCAAGGATCTTCCTTGATTGAAACGCAGATTCTCAGGCTCCTGGAAGGGCTCAACAAGACGGAGTATCGGCTCAAAGAAGCCTCATCCAAACGCATCGCAGTCGAAGTTGGCCTGATCAGGGCCGCAGAATCTCTCAGTCATCGCGGCCTCGATGATATCATCCAGGCACTAAAAAAACTCAAGAATGCCCCGAGCTCTACGGACAGGGCCCCCGAAGACCCGCTCGCAGTCGCGGAGCCACCACAAAAGGGCAGTCCTGAAGCCTTGCCCTCATCCACGCCCAAGCGATCTGTAGCCGAAGCCGGCGCCCAAAAAACAGCCAAACCTACCGAGAAGACCGTTTTAGATGCAGAAAAAGCCTGGGAAGCCTTGCTTCACGCGGTGGCCAAGGAATCTCCCTTTCTACACAGCTACCTTTTAGAAGCCCAGGCCCTGGAGCTATCTGGTAACGTTCTGACGGCAGGTTTCCCTGCCGCGATGAGCAATCACATAGAAATGGTGGATCAACGCAAACACCATCACACCTTGGAAGAATGCCTGGCTCAACTGGGACATGAAGGCATTGGGATAAAGTTCATCCTTTCAAAACAAGTGAAGGCCAAGGCAAAACCGGCAGCCCACGCTCCTGACTCGGAAGTTCCACCATCTTCTTTGCCTCAAACAGGCACCCCTTATGAACCGTCCGGAGCAAACGCGGATGCCACCGTTCCGCCAGACCCAAAAGCCTTTTTGGAGGATCCGCTGATCCAGAAGGCACTTGAAACATTCAAAGGGCGACTCATCAACGTCGAATCCTCCACTTGAAAAATCCCAACCTGGCTTCTAATGTCCTTAGACTATGTCGAGCATCGGTAAATTGATGAAACAAGCAGGCCGTATCCAAAGGCAAATGGAGCAGGCACAGGCAGATTTGGCGGAACGCACGGTCGATACCACCAGTGGAGGCGGAGCCGTGAAAGTGACGGCAAAGTGCGACGGAAGGCTGAAAGCTATTTCCATCAATCCCGAATCGATCGACAAAGAGGATATTTCTCTTCTCGAAGATCTAGTCCTGAGTGCTGTCAACAGTGCTTTAGACCAAGCCAAGGAGATTTCCGATGAAGAAATGGGGAAACTTACCCAAGGACTCAGCATTCCTGGGTTGATCTGATTTCCTGAATCCATCAGGGGGAAGTCTTGGACCAACAGCTTCTCACATGGATTCAAGAAGGGATCCTGAAATCATGCCGGCACTTCCTCATTCGCTCATTGAGCTCAAGGCTGTCCTGAACCGTATGCCAGGGGTTGGCCCTCGATCGGCTGAACGCATGGCCCTTTACCTGGTTCAAAGCCCTGATGAGATTTGTTCACAATTAGTCGAATCGATTCGAAAGGCCGCCGATTCGGTAAAAAGTTGCGAATCCTGCGGTGCACTTACTGAATCCCAACCCTGTCTCATTTGCTCCGATCCCCAAAGACAAAAGGACCTCATCTGCATCGTCGTCAAGGCTACAGACATCCTCAGTCTCGAAAAATCCGGGGCCTACAAAGGGTTGTATCATGTCCTAGGAGGACAGTTATCTCCCCTGAACGGAGTAGGCCCGGAAGATCTAAACATCCATGCGCTGGAAGGACGGCTCCATGAACTTGAGGTCAAGGAAATCATTCTGGCACTCGGATCTGATGTGGAAGGAGATGCCACTTCATATTATTTAGCTGAGCGTCTGAATCAAGAAGGCAGACGGATCACGAAAATCGCACAAGGATTACCAGCCGGCAGTGACCTGGACTTTGCGGATGATTTGACCCTTCATCGGGCCCTTCAAGGCAGGGTCGCTCTGGAACATGAACACTGAAAAGCGCTGGGTCATTTTTGATCTTGGCAAGGTCCTCCTGGATTTTGACTTCGCCATTGCAGCCAAAGAACTGGCTCGATACAGCCCAAAGGAAGAGGAGCAGATTCTAAAATCCATCAACCAATCTCCATTACTTCATACCTTTGAGCGCGGTGACTGGAGTGAGGCTCAATTCTTTCAAAAGTTGAGTGTTGAGTGCCGGCTGGAAGCCAGCCTTGAGGAACTCAAAAAAGGTTTCGCGGAAATCTTCACTCCCGTTCCTTCCATGGTTGGATTCATGGAATCTCTCAAGGAGCGCGGCATACCGGTGATGGTTTTTTCAAATACCAACGTCACTGCTGTGGATTACATTCGGGCCGCTTTTCCATTTTTTGAGCGCTTTGATGCCTGCTGTCTTTCTTACGAACATGGCTGCATGAAACCTGATACGACGCTATATGGCGTGGCACAATCGATGATACGATGCAGGCCCGAGAATCTGCTGTTCCTTGATGACCGAGCTGAAAACGTGAATGCTGCCAGACAAATGAGTTGGAACGCCATTCACCATCAAACTCCAGAAGAGACCATCCAAAGCGTCAACCAATGGCTGCTTGCCTGATCCGACTTCGCAACGCCTCATCGAGAGCTTCGGAAGGGGCGTCTGTGTTTGAAGAACAACACGCTAAAAGTTTACAAACCCTTCAGTGAATCGTCCAGGATTCCCAGCAGCGTATCGATGGATTCCTGCGTCTCATCGCCCATGTTGCTCAATCGAAATGTCTTGCCTTTGATCTTCCCATAACCTCCATCAATGGTCACACCCGCTTCCTTGACCCTTTTTTGAAGAGTGGGCACATCGATGATGCGTCCGCCGGGCTTGGCTCCGTTGTTGATGCAAGTCAAAGCCCTTGATTCGTAGCCAGCATCTGGAAAAAGGGTGAATCCCTGTTCAGTCGCCCAATGCCTGACACGCTCCGAAAGGGTGGAATGTCGCTCAAATCGCGCCTCCATCCCCTCTGAGAAAATATCTTCCAGCTTGGATTCCAAAGCATAGATGTGACTGATCGAAGGTGTACTGGGGGTCATGTTTTTTTCAGCATTTTTCTGAAATTCAAGGAAATCAAAATAATAACCTCGATCAGGAGTCGTCGCGGCTCTTTCAAGGGCCACCGGGGAAACCGTAAAAAGAGCCAGGCCAGGCGGCATGGCCAAGGCCTTCTGGGAGCCTGTCAGTAGCATATCAATTCCCAGCTGATCGAATGGAATGTCCACGACGGAAAAGCTGCTGACCGTATCGACAATGAACATGACTTCGGGATATTTTGCCTTAAGTGAGGCAATGTCGCTCAAAGGGTTCAATACCCCTGTAGAGGTTTCATTGTGGACAAGAGTCAAGGCGTCGAATCCTCCACTCGATAATTTTTCATCAATCATTTCTGGCAAGACAGGGGATCCCCATGCCACTTCCAGTCCTTCAGCTTTCTTTC
>CACEMW010000031.1:0-31867 GCA_902560705.1 uncultured Verrucomicrobiota bacterium | reverse complement strand
GGTGCTTCTTTCTCTGGCAGGTGTTTGGACCAAACAACAATACGACGCTGATAAGAGCGTTGATGCGGACTTGGCCAGCAAAAGGTCTGAGGTCAAAAGTTTGTTTGAGCGCAAAACTTCCCCCACTGAAGAAAACATTGCCTCTGTCCAAAAAGAGCAGGAGCTTGTTTCCGCTCAACTTCTCGAACCAATGCGGGCGAAATTCACGGGATATCCTATCCCCGAATCCATGACCCTTTCTGATTTCAAGGAAATCCTCGAAAACCAAGTCTCCTACCTTAATCGCAAAGCGCGTTTCACTGGGATCAACTTGCCTTCTGTGGATGAGGGTACTTACGGTTTTTCATTCGATGATGTGCGCCCCAAAATCGATTTGGAAGACGAAGCATTGAAGCCTTTGACCTTTCAGCTCCTTCAGATCAAGGAAATCTGCGAGGTCCTTTATGATGCCAATATTTATGGAATCAATGCCATCATGCGCCTCCCTGTGAGTGAAAACGATAGCCCTGGAGCAGGTTCTAGCGATTTGATGGGCTCCATGGGGTCGGCGTCAAGCAGTTCAGCAACATCCTCAAATTACATCGAAGGTGAGTCATTTATAGATCCGAACACTGGTGTGAACACATATCCCTATCAAATTAGTTTTGAATGCGGTTCCAACGAATTGAGTCATGTTTTGGCTGGTTTCAACCAAGCGAAACACTTTTTCCAAGTGAAATGGCTGTCCGTGGAGGAAACGGGAACCACGACTTCAGGGGGCATGTTGGGGTTTGGAAAATCTCTGGAAGCAAGGTACGGCCTTGCGGGTGGAGGTATGGGGGGCGATCCTTATGCTGGTACGGCCAATCGCTATGGGGGAGGAGCGGGAAGTCCCTTTGGGGGAGGCGTTGGAGCTCAACCCGGTGGGATGCTTGATGATCTCGAAGAACATGTGCTTACAGTTAATATGTCTCTGGTCGCCATTGCTTCTGGCTATGCCGATCTGGAAGCCGTCAAGGCGTCTTTGCAGCAGCAAATCAATGCTGCTTCGGAAGACGACAAATACGTTTTTGAACAGGAACTTGAAGCGATCAAGTCAGATCCGGATGAAAAGCTTCAAGAGATGCGACTTTCACAGCTTGAAGCAGTTAAGCCGATGCCAGTAGAGGACGACGGTGATGGCGATTCTGGTACTTACCCTTACAATTAAGGCTTTGCGGGGTTTATGGATAAATTAACCACTACACTGAAAAAACACTGGGAAAAAATCCTGCTTGGGCTTGTTTTGACGCTTCTTGCTGGGGGGGCGCTGTTTGTAGTCCTGGAAGTGCCTTCGATTCAGGCAAAACTGGTTGAAGAGGTTGGTTTTGATCGAAAGAACGCATTTGAACCAGAGGATCTTTCAGAGTTGAAAGCATTCTTAGCGCGTGCTGAAGCTCCTAAAAGTCTGCGTTTGGCCGGGCCAGAGCACAACACTTTCAATCCAGTAGGTTGGTTCGAAGCCAATGGCAATTTGGTTAAAGATAAATTTTATGGAAAGAAGGGGCCCAACGCTGTGGTTATCAAATCGACGTCTCCCCTTTATTTGCGCATTGCTTATGATGGTCGAAAGGAGATAAACCCTCAAGATCCTCGCTACAGTTTTTATGTCACAAGAGAAGCAGCAGATAAGAAAACAGAGCGTCGTAAGGTCACTCGTGTTTCCCGTCTGAGAGATAAAAACGATATTTTCATTCTAAGAGAGGTTAAAGGATCGCCAACGAACCCCGAGTCCTTTGTGTTGACGCTTTTAAATTCCAATCAAAACATTGAAGTATTATCCTCCCAGGAATTTACGGAAATAAGGGGCTACAAAGCCGACCTCGAATACGAAGCAGGGAATCGAAAATATTCAGGGGTCATGAAAGGCGACAAAGTGACCATTGATAAAAGAAGTTACGAGATAGTTTTCATTTCGGAGAATGAGGTTGTTTTGTCAGATGAGAAGACTTCAACCCATACGAACGTTTCGAAGAACGCCCTGTAAAACCTTTCTGGAAATTGAATCAAATGAATTTTAGTCTGATGAGTATCAAACCCATGAGCAACGTAGCGAAAACCATACTGAGTTTGGTTTTGGGATTAAGTGTGGCCACTGGCCTAACCGCTCAATCTCTGGAACAGTTAACAAACACCGAAAAGGCTAAGCGAGAAGAAGCTGTCATTGCTCTTCGCATCAAGCTTGAGCAGGCCGAGGCCGCACGCAGCGACGCATCCAAGCCGGAAGAATTGCTGAGTACCGCTCTTTTTTACGAAGAGGCCGTCAACCATATGAACCGTGTGGGGCCTTATGGAGGCATTGACGGTGAACGGGCTCAACTGATCGAAGGGATGGCCGATGTGCGTTTGCAATTGGCCAAGGTATTCCAGAAAAGTCAGAAATTTTACGAGGCGGACCAGGAGGTGACACGCATCCTCAAGTTGGATCCAGAGAATGCCTCTGCGCTGTCTTTCAAGGAGGGCAATGATCGGCTGATCGCTCGTTACACTGGAAGGCAGCCGAGTCGAGACGCCATCGCCAACATTCCGGAGGTGAAGGAGCGCAAGATCGCTGCTTCAACCATGATTCAAGACGGTAAGTTGTTTTTGGAACTCAACAAATTGGAAGAGGCCGAGGCAAAACTCAATGAAGCCAAAGAATTGGACCCAGAAAGTGATGCTGTTTGGTATTATTTGTCGATTTTGAACCAGAAAAAGTATCAGCGAGAAATCCGCAAGCGTGAGATTACCTCTCAGGACAAGATGGTTGAAGTGGTGAATTATTGGGATCCGAATCTCAACAAAAACAACCTTCCGGTTGCCAATCCTGTGGCTTCGACCAACCTGGTGCATACAAGTAAGGGACGCCAGGCGATTATTTCCAAGTTGGATCGTATCGTTTTAGACGAGGTCGAATTTGACGGTTTGCCACTGAGCGAAGTGGTGACTTTTCTTCATCGTGAGGCTCGCGAGCGAGACCCTGAGGGAGAAGGTATTAATTTGTTGATTTCAAACAGTATGGAGACCGACTCTGCTAATGGGCAACGTCCCATTAATCCTTTCTCCATGGGTGGTGGTATGATGGGCGGCGGCATGGGTGGCGGCATGATGGGCGGCGGCATGGGTATGGGTATGGGTATGGGTATGGGCGGTATGGGCGGTGTGGATCCACTGACGGGTCTTCCTGCATTGCCTCCGGCTCCTGCAGAAGCAATCGATCTCTTTTCCGTGAGTGTGACCATCACTCCTCCGCTTAAAAATGTGAAATTGGGACAAGTGCTTGAATTAGTCACTTCTGTGGCCGACAGCCCTATTAAGTATAGCGTTCTCGACTACGCCGTCGTGATCACTCCCAAGTTGCTCCCAGCACCCAATAACGAAAAACTTTACACCCGTACCTACCGAGTGGACCCCGATGTCTTCATTCAAGGCTTGGAAGGTGTCACCGGCATGTCGCTTGATCAGGCTATCAACACCGGTGGCGGCGGCGGCATGGGCGGCGGCGGCATGGGCGGCGGTGGCGGCGGTGGCATGGGCGGCGGCATGGGTGGCGGCATGGGCGGCGGCATGGGCGGTACCTCGATGCCGATTCTTTTTGCTGATCCTACCGGCATGAGCATGGGTGGCGGCATGGGCGGCGGCATGGGCGGCGGCATGGGCGGCGGCATGGGCGGCGGCATGGGCGGCGGCGGCGGTATGGGTGGCATGATGGGCCGACCCAGCCAAACCATGACCAGCACCGCGATGATTAATTTTATGGTGCGTGACTTTTTCTTTGCCGCTGGTGTGGTTGGTCTAGGCCAAGGCAGTCCTGGAAGCATGGGTATGATGGGCGGCGGCGGCATGGGCGGCGGCATGATGGGCGGCGGCGGCGGTGGTGTTCCAGGTGGCCCCGCTGTTTTTTATAATGACCGCAACGGGTTGCTTTTTGTTCGAGCCAGCATGGATGATTTAGATATCATTGAGCAGGCCATACACGTGCTGAACGCCATCCCACCTCAACTGAGTATTTCAGCAAAATTTGCAGAGTTTACCCAAAACGATTCGCGGGGGCTTGGCTTCGACTGGTTCCTTGGCAACATTTTGGCCATGGATGACAAAGGCGTCTTTTCTGGGGGCACTCAGCCTTCACTCGTGGGGGCTCCGTCCGTGGAAAACTCCTTGGGTGTTTTTCCTTCTAGTGGTGGATTGCCAGCGGCTCAACCATCAGGTTCAGATCAGAAACTGACCAATGGGGTTCGAACCGATGGTCCTGACGGAACACCCATTCCTGCTATGGCGACCTTTACGGGTATCCTGACCAATCCTCAGTTCAGGGTGGTTTTGAGGGCTATGGATCAACGTGATGGTGTGGATGTTCTAGCAAGCCCATCAGTGACCACAACCAGTGGCCGCCAAACCAGTATTCGTGCTGTCGACATGCGAACCATCGTCACAGGATCAGGAGCCAATCAGACAGGCGCTGGAGGTGGTTTTGGTGGAGGCGGAGGCCTTGGTGGAGGTGGTGTGAATGTGGGGGGCGGTGGCGCTGCTCCACTTGGAACAACCATCAATCCTCAGACAACGGTCATGCCTGAAGGTCCGATTCTGGATGTGATTCCCTACGTAGCCGCCGATGGTTACACGGTGAAGATGACCGTTTTGCCGACCTTGATTCAATTTGTCGGTTACGATGATCCAGGTCCGTTTGCAGTGATCGCTCAGGGTGGCGCTGGTAGCACGGTTGCCAATCCTTTGGTGGCTCAGCTGCCACTGCCTCGTCTAAGATCACGACAAGTACTTACCAGCGTTGTGGTATGGGATGGCCAAACCGTCGTTCTTGGTGGAATGATTTCGGAGGATGTGGCCAAGCACAAAGACAAGGTTCCTGTATTGGGCGATATTCCCTTTATCGGCCGGCTGTTCCGAAGTGAATCCAACTTTACTGAGAAAAAGAATCTGGCGATCTTTGTGACCCCAACGATCATAGATCCAGCTGGAAATCGGGTACACGACGAAAATAACCTTCCCTACGACCCGCTGACTTTACCAGAGCAGGTTGAAGAGTAGGGATCTGTCAGCTCACGCAACTCAACCTGGTAGGGTTCTTTTCGAGGTGACCCGCCACAAGCAAAAGACAAACTAATGAAGCAAACGGCTAAAAGCCTGAATTCGTCTAGGCGCTGTAAGGTGATTATTGGCGCCGTGATAATGGCACCATTGCTGACACAAGTTGCATTTGGATACCTGCTCAAAAAGGGTTCTGAATTTGCAATTTCTCCTCCTTTGGCTGGCGACCAAATTCATGCTCAGGTAAGCCTTTATGAGAATGGTGGCCTCATGGTATGGGAAGACAATGCCATCGACGGAGAAGGCAAAGGAATTGCTTTGGGTTCTTTGGATGACGCCTTGCATCTAGAGGACGATCCAATATTGGTCAATCAGACATCGGAAGGAGATCAAACCAAGCCGCAAATTGCAACAAACGCTGATGGAATCAGTTTAGTGGCATGGGAACAGGATGGGGTGATTCACGGCCGCCTGGTCGATGCAGAGGGTTCCTTTCTAGGTGATGTTTTCTCAGTGAGTGCACCCGAATTCGATTGCCAAAATGTTCGTATAGAGGTGATCGACGATAACAATTTTGCAACCATTTGGCAGAGTGATGGGCAGGACGGCCACCGGTCTGGTATTTTTGGTCAGATTTTCGACGACCAGGGACAACCAGCCGGCAGTGGTTTTGGGGTTAATGAGAACGTTTTTCAAAATCAACGCGACCCTGACCTAGTGGCACTGCCCGGAGGGGATGGTTTCATGGCTGCCTGGATTTCTGAAACGCCTCTGGGAACTGAAGGGGACTATGCGGTAAACGTTTGGGGCAGAACCTTTGATTCTAATGGAATGGCGTTGGGAGAAGAAACACAACTATCCGATTCCGATATTATTGCAGCTAGTCCTCAATTGGCTGCTGCTCACGATGGCACGGTTGCTCTAGCTTATTCCGGGATACTTCATCCAGCGCTATCCGATGTGGTTGTAAGTGAACAATGGGGCCTGCATGGAGCCAAAGTCAACACAGGGGATCTTTCAATATCCTCTAAGGTTGAATTCAGCTCCGGTCTCGATGGTCAGCACTACGATCCGCAACTAGTAGGACTAAAACAGAACGTAGCGGTTGTATGGACTCAAGGGGCTTCTAAAATGTCTGATTCCGATGTTCGCGGCCTGATATGGAACGGCCGGGATGAGACAGGTTCGCTAGAGAGCACTTTGTTGAGCTCCAATCACAAGAATGCGCAGCTCATGCCTACTTTTTCAGCAAAGGGTGACCAAAAGGTTGTGGCGTTCTGGAGTTCTTTCGAAGGGGGAGTGGAAAGTTTTGAAATCAAAGGCCAAGAATTCGATCTTTCCTCCTCAGGGGGTGTTCTACCTGAACCTGCTGATCCCTTCTTCTACAGTACAGGTTTCAGTAAATTAACTGCCTCTTGGCCAGTGGTCGAAGGGGTGAACGTTGATCACTACCGCGTCTATTTCAACGGCAGTGCGACTCCCATGATAACAAAAGAAAATTTTATCGAAATTGATTCTTTGGCCGACGGTAGTGAACACGGTGTCCAATGGTCTTATGTTTCCTCCAATGGAGTTGAATCACCACTAAGCGGCCTCACGTTGGGTAGGGCATGGAGCCAAGATTCCAACAGCGATGGATTGCCAGATCAATTTCAAGCCACTTACTGGGGCGGTAACAAAAAACATTGGGAAGATTTCAATACGGATAGTGATGGCGATGGACTTAACAATTTTGAAGAATTGTTGGCCGGAACCAACCCGCTTAATTCCAAAAGTGTGCTGAATATTGGACTCGTTAAAGAGGATGGTGTGCCAAGACTTACATGGGAAATGCAACCTGGTGGCATTTACCAAATCGAAAGTAGCGGAGATTTGGTTCATTGGTCCCGCACTGGGGCCCCTTTCTTGGCTACCGATTACGAAGCAAGTATGCCTGTGAACACGGATCAGGCCAAAAGACTGTATCGCGTTGTGCGCCTCAAATAATCTAATACCATGCTCCGACTTTTCTCAATTCTATTACTCTTACCACTCGTTGCTGTTCAGGAACAGTCACAAGCCTTTTCTTTGGCTGGTCCTCAACCACCGTGGATGCAGGAAGCTTCACCTTCGTCGGCGGACTGCTATAATCTGCCGCTGCTCCTGAATTATAGTGGACCAATGATGATTGATGAAGAATATCGCTTCAACATACCTGTGGTAACTTATGGATTCACTTCGGATTTTGTGAGTTTTTTCGGGGCAAGAGGTATGGATGAAGTGCGCAAGGCAGTACAAATCATCAATGATCTGCCACCAGTCGATCAAATCGACGTGAACGATTATCCGAAGCGTTCTTTTCGACTGAACCATCGGGCAGGGGCTCTGGGGCTGACAGACCTTAAATCCACAGCACTTCAGAAAATTCTCCATTTTTTAGGCTTGGAAGACCCTACTCTGTGGGCCTTCGCTCCGCGCAATGCTTGGATTCAAAACGGCGTCGTTCTGCAGTATTTACTCGAATTGAGGAATTACGATCCACTTAGTTACCGTGCGAGTCCTTACATCAACGAAACTTTATATACTGTTCAACGGCTAGGATGTCCGACAGTGCTACCTGCGCAGCCTTATCAAACTGCCTTCGCAGCCAATACTCCTGTGGCTGCCCGCGGTAACGGACGGGTTACAGAATTCAACGGTGTGTATGCAACGGGGTTAACACGTGATGATGTGGGAGGATTAAAGTATCTGTACCATCCACAGAATTACAATTTTGAACCTGGCTTGCCAAATTTAGCACTTCAAACCAACGGGTTGTCAGGGTTTAGTGCCAGCGGAGACTCCTTTCGTATCGTTCCAGCATCAAACACCAATTTATTTGGATTTGGTAGCCCTTATGACTCAGCTGTGACTTTAACCAACGCTACCGCAGCCGGTGGGTTGGGTGGAGCCGGATTATCTCCTTTTGACTCTGCTGTGTCGCTGACCAACATCACAGCCGGGGGTGCAGGGGGGGGGGTGGCATCGGAGGCGGCATCGGAGGTGGCGTGGCTGCTGGCAATCAGCCCCTCGTCGTGGCGAATGCACTTAGGCCAGGTATGGGTGAAATTGTTTTGCGAGAAACGAATTACGACTCTTTGCTTGGTGAATTCTTTTCACCACTGAATGTCCTTTACACAGAAACTATTGTCACCAACGGTGTAAAAATCCAACAGCGCGTCGTGCGTAATATCACGGCTCCGGACCTCGTGTTCGATGCCAAGGATTTACAGGGAGCTTTTGCAGCGGATCCACCTATCGTTGTGATAGGAGCTCATGGGATGACTTTCATTAATGGTGATACTGTGGATCCAAATCCAGGGGATGATATGGGCCCAGGGATCATTCAAGATGGGTCGATTACATTTAGTACCGGTGGTCTCAACGGTGGTTTACTAGGATCTCTGATTTCTCCAGTCGATGCCTGGTTCCAGGAAGGGGTACCCAATTTTCTTGATAGTCAGCACATTTGGGCTTCTTTCGATGGCACTACCAACGATCCCGTCGTTTTCCCTCAAGGGATTGATTTTGAGGAAATTGAGCGTTTGGCATTGGGTCGATCAGGAAATTAATTAGCAAGTTAACATGAGTTTTAAAAACCTATTGATAGGGCTTTTTTGTTCAGGATCGACCTTGGTCTTCGGCCAAAATCCAACGCAATTTGTCAATGATGGTCGGCTGAATGAAAGCACCGAAGGCGTTGTGGACGCCGAAATTTTCGTTAACAATGGTCTTGTTATTTTTGAAAGTATCACTCCTTTTCCCTTCGATACTCAAAATACTTTAGCATACACCAACAACGGCATCATGAACCATCCAGCAGGGTTCGTGTTTGAACATATAGATAATCAAGGACGGCGCTCACCAGCTCATAGCTTTTTTAATGGGGTCAATGGCTCAATTGGCGCTTCGTTTCCTCCTTATGGTTTTGATGAAGAGGAGACCAATATTGTCTATTTTACCGACAATCGCATCACAGTTTCTGCCAACGAGGTTGCCAACCATGGATTGATCTCTGTTGGGTCTAGCGGTCTGATAGATCTTCATGGTGCACACTTGGATTTAAGTGGCGGTGGTCTGATGATAGAAACTGTTCAAAACGCTTTCGATAGTGTGAGCTTTGGAACAAATTTTGTTCCTAGCACTGGTATTTTTGACAATTACTGGGGTGGTTTAACCAATTCCACACGAGACTTTTCGGGCTTGCTTAATGTCGTTGGAACATCTGCCAACATTACCTCCCCCAACCACATCATTACTAATGTGATCAACGGCTTTGGTTTCCCTAATGTCATTGGGCTCCAAAATGCGGATTTTTCTATCGTCTCGAATGCCTTAACGGAAACCAATATCATTGTTCAGGCGGTGTTTTCCTCAACGCCCCCTTCGATTGGTACCCAGATCCGATTTACACCTAGCGAGCGGACCAACGAGATAGCGACTGCCACCATTGAATACACTGCGAGCCTACCAAATCCTGTCACAGGTTCAGAAGACGTGATGACCGTCTACCTGCAAGACACACTTGCTTGGGCAACCAATTTGGTTTTTGAACAAAATCTACTCACTGGAAATTCTTTAAAACCGTCCACTTACAGTATTTATCGCAACCCCCCAATTGAGTGGTTTTTAGGTGCCCCGGGTTTAGGAGAGCTATCCTCAGATTTGCTCTACAATTCTACTTTCAGCAATACAGTCGTCACCAATTATCATGCAGCTTATTCGACTTACGTCTCACCTTCAGCCGACAACGTCCGATATGAACCTTCATCTACCATTCCTGCGAGAGAATACATCAGCGGTGCCATCGAACTTGAGACGGATGTGCTGGATCTAAGAAATAGCCGGATAAAAGGCAACTTTTTAGACATCAAAGCCGACCATCTCATTGGCGGAAGTGTTGATAGCATTCATGCGGCTCATGCCAACTATCAATTGAGCAGCACCAACTCGGTACTGGATTTTGCGAGCGTAGTTCCTGATATAGTCCCTAACTTTTCTGGAGACCTTAAAGCTTACAGTGCCATTTGGACCAATTTATCCGGCATCATTATTACCAATCCACCTGCTGATGAGAATAGTGAGGAAACTTACACCACGAATGTGGTCGAGTATTTCTACCACGTACTCATGGTAGATGGAGTCAGCGGGTGGGGGCAAAGTGGTTTGAAAACCACAACGCCCTCCATTATTCACGACTTGGCCTTAACTGCACCAGAGGAGGTTGTGATCGGTAACGCCTTGGTGGATCAATCATTTCATATGGATTCACCAAGTCTATCCATCGATGGGGATCTTCTTCTAGAAGGAAGAATCCAGGATCTGAAATCCCAACAAGTTTCTTCAGTTAGGAATCTCACCGTCAATGGTAGTTTGAGTGTTAACGACGAAATAGAGCTAGGAACCGGAGAACACGGGCCCCTGGAATCTTTTGTTAATCATGGCAATATATTTTCCCGGACGCAGCGCATTCTCAGCGATTACGTTGAAAATCGAGGTGAAATGAGCGCTGGGTCAACCGTGACCATCGAAGCCGACACAGTGAAACTTCAGTCTGGAACCATCGCTGGTAAAGGGGTGTCAATATCAGCTAACCACCTGAAGATGCATGACTCCACACTGCCGGCCACTGATCGTCTGAATATCTTGAGTTCGTTTGTTGACTCGGGTGAAGACGCCAACAACCGCATTACTGTTAATAATGGTTTTTTTCTTGGTTCTGTGGCCGATAACGGAGACCTACTTGGGACGAGTATCAGCAGCATTCTTCCTTGGTGGGCTGAGATTGAACATTCATGGGCCGGCTCCGACCTTGGTAAGACCGAGTCAGGTTTTTCCAACAATGCGGCATTGGGACACCTCGCCTTGTCAGGTGTGGGTAACGCTCGTGCTCGTTTTTCTTCAGCAAACGGAACATCTGCAGCACTTTATGTGGACATGCTAGAATTCCAGGGAGATTTTGCTGAAAAGTGGGAATCAAATCTTACCGTTGATTCAAACTTCACCATTTATTTTGGCGGAAGTAACCTTCCGGCTGAAGAGTTGGATGGTGCCTTGGGAGGTCGCTTGCAATGGGTGCCTAGCTACGCTGGACCACGTTCGGGAGTTGCCTACACACGCCCCGATGGCACCGTGGAGAGGGTGAATAAAGCGAGGTTGCTCAGTGGCATGATTGACGATGATGGGGACGGAATTGCCAATGGTTTGGATGTAGAGCCATTTGAAGGGGTTTTACTCAATGGCATTGTTTTCACCAGCACTCCAAACCCTGCTGCTAGCCTCTCGTGGACTTCTGGGCCAGGTGCCAATTTCGAAGTTCAGTTTAAGAATCACATTCTAGATGAGAACTGGACGACTCTTGGGTCCGTAGCCAACTTGAGTGATGTGGCCCAAGTGTTGCGGTATGATGACACTGGGTTTGAAGAGCATGCAAATCGCTTCTACCGGGTGATTTTTCTACCGGGAGCCAACTGAGCAATAACCATTGAGTATACGAACTATGGGATTTCAATTTCCAACTATCAAAGGCCTCTCCATCAGTGTGGCTTTGCTAGCCGCTTTGGGTGTGTTCACCCATGAGCAGCTGAGCGCATCTGAGGCCCCTTGGATTCAGGTGAACGGCTACGACGCTCATCCTACCAAAATTCTGGCTAGACTAAAGGAGGAGCGTATTCCCCATTTGAGGCATGCTTCAGTCGCGGGTGTCATACAGCAAAGTGGTTCTCAAGTCGTAGACACGTTTCGTGCACTCCCGGGATTATTGATTCTCGATGTTGTTGAGCCGAACTTCAAAAGCAGATCGGGAAGGGAAGAAGAACAAAAGAATCCTGCGACTGAATTGATGCAGCGTATCGGTTTCCTGCAGGATTCTGAGCTCTTTGAATATGTCGAGCCTAATTACATTCGTTATTATCAAGCTGAGGTGGACGACCCCGCTTATGCCGATGGTCGCTTGTGGGGGCTAAACAACGATGGGGCTATCGGAGGTAAGGATGATGCCGACATCGATGCCAATCTTGCTTGGGATATTACCGTGGGTTCGAAAGATGTGGTGGTTGCGGTCATTGATACGGGGATTCGCTACACCCACCAAGAATTGGCCGATAACATGTGGATGAATCCGGGTGAAGTTCCGGATGACGGCATCGACAATGATCTCAATGGTGTGATTGATGATGTCTACGGTTACAATCCGGTTTTGGACTCAGGGGACCCTCTTGATGTCAATGATCATGGTACGAATGTAGCTTCTGTGATAGGTGCACTTCCCGATGGCAACGACGTGGTGGGTGTCGCTCATCAGGTGTCGCTCATGGGGATCAAGGCACTCACTGATTTTGGTGGAGAGGATGGGCATCTGGTCAAGGCTATCGATTATGCGGTTTTCATGGGGGCCGATATTATCAATGCTAGCTGGGGTGGTTATGCCCCGTCGCAGTCCATTTTCGATGCGGTGGCGTTGGCACAAAGTGAAGGAATCTTATTCGTGGCTGGAGCTGGAAATGATTCGTTAAATACCGACACTGGAGGATTTTACCCTGCTTCCTTTGATTTGGATAACATCATTTCAGTCGCTTCCTTTGATCGTTTTGATCTTTTAGCAGATCATTCTAATTACGGTCAGACTTCGGTGGATATTGCAGCTCCTGGAAGTCAGATTTACATGGCTGGTAGTGGAGATGAGGCCACGGGGGTTGGCGGTGGCGTTGACCCTGACCAAGATTACGACTACGCCGACGGCACGAGTTTCGCTGCTCCGCACGTTTCAGGTGTGGCTGTGCTTTTGAAGTCAGTCTTTCCCGACGCTTTGGCAACCGAGTTGAAACAAATGATTCTTGATTCTGCGGTTCAAAAAGATGCTTACGCCAATAAAATGGTAACAGGTGGTCGAGTCAATGCTTTCGATGCTCTTCAAGTAGAGCCAGATGGGATCATGGAAGTGTCCGTCAACCCACCTTCTGGTTCGGTATTGCTCACTGGTGAGGCCCAAGCGTTTTCCGTGAGGGTAACCGATCTTGTAGGGATCCCTGATGCTGAAGTGAAGGTACTTTCAGCAGACGGCGCGGAATACCCAATGCTCAACGATGGAACCCCCCCAGACGGAGTTGCTGGAGATGCTGTCTACACGTTTGGAGGCAGTATCAGTGGACTGGGAGACATACTTTTAAAAATATTAGTGACCCATCCAGACATGCCTTCTGTAGAGACTCAGGTTATTTACACCCTTGTCGAACGTCCGAAGAATAATAATTTTGAAGAAGCTGAAAAAGTCGATCCATCTGGAGGTGTTTTCACGACCTACAGTAAATTTGCCGATCTGGAAGACGGTGAGCCCAAGCATGCGGGCGTTCAGCGCGTTGGCGACACCCTTTGGTGGGAATGGTCTCCAGGTACCTCGGGCCCCGTTGTCATCGATACAGCGGGAAGTGGCTACGATACAATTTTAGCTGTCTATCAAGGGAATGATTTCGAGTCATTGGTTGAAATAGGCTCAGTGGACCAAGTGGATGGTCGTACCGCAGGATATCTCCAATTTTTTGCAGAAGCAGGTGAAACTTATCGTATTGTGGTGGGAAGCTATGTCGAAGATCGAGGTGGCTCCCTCCGTTTGCGCATAGAACCGAATGGTATTATCGACCAACTTCCTCCAGTGGTGAAAATCACCAGTCCAAGCGATGGAATTATTTTCGAAGAAAGAGAAATCGAAATCAGTGGTTATGCTTTCGATCCGAATCCGTCGGTTTATGGAGTGAAGGAAGTCTTTCTTCGTGTGAACGGGGAAAGGGTGGGTGGGGCAGCCCGGGGGATTGAAAATTGGTCTGTGACAGGTTACTTGGTGCCAGGTTTGAACGAAATTGAGGCTTCAGCAATTGATTTTTCGGGTAACAAATCCATCATCGATCGTATCTATATCACCCGTATTTCCTCAACGGTGGGCAATGACCATTTTCATCGTGCTCAGGTTCTTACTGTTGGTGGCGATCCCATCAGCGGGGATAACACCCTAGCGACCAAGCAACACTGGGAGCCGGATCATGCAAACAATGCGGGGGGGCATTCCGTTTGGTATCGTTTCACAGCACCTACAGACGGTCTCCTGACCCTCACGACCAAGCGTTCTCGTATAGATACCGTGCTGGGGCTTTACACAGGAAGCTCGATCAAGGATTTAACGCTCGTTTCTAGCAACGACGACGCAAGTATTTCGAGTGCCTTCAGTCAACTCAAGTCTGCGGTTAGAGGAGGAGAAACTTACAGTATTGCCGTAGATGGCTTTGGTGGCGCCTCTGGTGAATTTTCTTTTCAGCACACTTTTGAGGAGGGGGCGCTTTTTCATGCGAATGTCCTAGCGACTGATGGCGGAAGCATCGAAGGTCCATCCGGTTTGCTCATTGCGGGGCAAGATGTCCAGTGGGTAGCGCACGCTTTGGTTGGCTACGAATTTGTTCGTTGGGAGGCAAATGTTACTGAGGCCGCTGCCAACAACCCGGTGCTCTCACTGAATGTCGAAACTGATCTTGAAATCACTGCTGTCTTTGCCGCTACCTCCGTTTTTGAGAATTTTGATCACGGAGCGCTTAGTTCTGCATTTTCATCTACAGGTTGGCACATTGTTGAAGGCGAAGGTTTTGACAACCATGGCTTGCAAGCCAGTCAAGTGCCTGATGGTGATTCTGCAGTCCTTTCACTGCATCAGCAAACGGCGGCTGGGCGCGGGAGTTTTCATCTGACGGTGAGTTCGGAAGAAGGATGGGATACTTTGTCTTTTAGCATCGATGGCAAATTAATGGGACAATGGTCAGGGGAAGTGCCCTGGCAAGACTACCAGTTCGATCTGGCCGCTGGGACTCATCATTTCGAGTGGATTTATCGTAAGGATGCTGCTCAGTCCGAGGGTATGGATGTGGCTGTTATAGACAACCTCGATCTTCCTATTGATTCAGGAGACTCGTCCCAACAACCTGCTGCGGTTTATGTTCGCCCGGCTTTGGATGGCACTTTGGATATTGAGGTTCAGGGTGTGGCTGGAGAGTCATATGTGATTGAAGCTTCCAAGGGGCTTCAGACTTGGGAGGTCATTCATCGAGGGCTTGCTGACAGCGAAGGACGCATGCAATTGCGCGGTGTTTCAGGAGGGGGCAAAGCCCAGTCCTTCTACCGCGCTGTAACTGAATAAAGAAGCCATCATCCTGCTCACTTTTTCAAAGCCGTCCCGCGGGGCGGCTTTTTATTTTCATGAAACGCATCGGGCTCACGGGTAGCATGGGGTGTGGTAAATCGACTTTGGTGGATTATTTGATCGGCCAAGGGATGTGTGTGGTGGATACTGATCAATTGGCGCGTGAGGCCTTGTCACCGGGGCAACCTGCATACGACACGGTTATGGAAAGCCTCAAGGGAACATGCCGTTCGGAGGATGGCACACTCGATCGCTCTGCGCTGGGGTATCTGGTTTTCAGTGACGACAAGAAGCGATGCTGGCTGGAAGATCTCCTGCATCCAGTGATTCGCCAGGCTTGGGAATCGAAACTTCATGCCTGGGAAGCGGAAGGATGCCCCATGGCTGTGGTGGTGATCCCGCTTCTTTTTGAAACTCATGCCCAGGATCTGTTCGACCATGTGATTTGCATGGCCTGTTCAGAAAAAGAACAGCTTGATCGGCTGCATCAAAGGGGTTGGTCGCAAGAGCATATTCAGCAACGCCTCAAAGCGCAATGGTCCCTCAAGGAAAAAATGGACGCTAGTGATGGGGTGGTCTGGGCTGAAGGACCGCTTTCATCGACCTTTCAGCAGTGGGACCAGATCTATCATCGGATCCTCAGTCCTTGAAAAGACCGTCAGCGAAGTATCCTCAAACACTTTGATACTGGGCTTGTTGGCTGAAGAGCCATCAACGATCCGCACCCATGCTTTAGCCTCGGGGACCAAATTCTGGACCGAGGCGTTCTCTGGCCTTTGCCTTCTGTTCCTCACTCAATTGACGGAAGACGGAGTCTCGATTCTTGGCGGCCTTGCGATCCTCTTGAGCAGCCGCGCGATAAAACCAGAGATAGGCCGTCAGGATATCGACTTCCAAGCCATCTCCCGAATAGTAGCGAGCGCCCAAGTTGTTCTGAGCCAGTGCATGACCACCCTCGGCGGCCTTCTTGAGCCAATCCAAAGCCAGCGCATCGTCCAGTTCAGCCCCCATGCCGATTGCGTGCCTCCACCCAAGCTCATATTGGGCATCCAAGTCCCCTAGCTGCGCCTTGGCTTGAAGGTTTTCCAATGTTTCGTCGCTGATTTCCATCGGTATGGCCGGGGTTTCAGGGTTCTCGGCGCTTTCGTAGTGTCATCTCACCCACCCAGCGGGTGTTGTAGGCTTTCATCCACCCATCGTCGAGATCATCGGGGCGTTGTTCCTGACCATAGGACTGTGGGTCCATGCCGTGCCAGGGTATGGGGTTCACAGTCCATCCCTGAGCCACGTGAAAATCCGCATCCTTGTCCCACCCTGAGGTGAAAAGAAAATAATCTCTTTTGCCAGAGCTTGGTTTTGCTGGAAGCGTACCCGTATCAAACTCCAGTGTGCATTCATCTCCACCATTCATCAAAACGAGCTGGTTGTCCTTACTTCCCAAAAGTTCGTTGACGTTTCCGTATCGCGTGCACCATCCCGAAGGAGTGATCAGCCAGGAAGGGTCAAAGCGTACCTGATCGTAGTCGGGGGTGAGGGGCTGGGTCCAGGGACCTTCCTGGTATCGGCTGAATCCTCGCCAATGAAGGTCGCTAGTCGCTGGGCTCATGGCATGGACTAGAGTGTTTGCTTCATCCACCGCCTCCATGAGTTGAATGCGGTCCCAATGGATTTCAAAAGCCATACTGCAACGAATGCGGCACGCTTCGTAGGGTAGACCATCGGCAAGATCGACAATGATGGTCTTGGTCTTTCCTGCAGGAGCGCCTGTCAAAACCTCCAGGGGTTCCCAATTTCCATCTGGCCCCATGATTTCGAGTGAGGGGAAGGGGAAGGGAAGCGAAGCATCATGTGAGGCCCCAATATTGGTCATGCCACCGCCAAAATGCAGCCAACCTGTCATTATCAATGCCAATGGGCGTGAAGGATCGATGGTTCCAAAATCCATATCCAAACTGTAAGGCTTGGCCCAGCCCCTGAGCTGCGGTCGCTGGAGGGCAACTGGCGAAGCCCTGATTTCATCAACTTTTCTGAGTGCTTCGGTCATTTCCACACCATCGTTGCGAAGGGCTTTGATGGGTGGCATGGGGTTTCGAAAGGTGCGTATTTTGGTTTCAGGGAACGGAGCCTGTGGGACAAGCTTACTGGTGGCATGCACCTCAGTGCCCTCAGGATGGTCCACGACCATCAATTTGGCTTCATCCAGGTACAGTACTTCTCGCAACTCCTCGGTGATCTGAATCCAATGCTTGCCATCTCGGGCCGGAAACATCGCTTCGTCCCCAATCCAGACGATTTCATCAGTGTCTGCCGGGATGTATTTGCCGTCAGCCACCGGCAAGCCCAGAGGTGCAGCTCCCAGAAGGTCGGTCACAAATCGAAATCCAGAACCATCCCAGGCATAGAGGTAAGGGCAAGAACCTGTCGGCATCTCCAACTCGAACATCACCAGTGAGGAGCAGTCTTCGATTTCATAATCCACCTGAGTGATGGTGTCGGTCCAGTGAGGGTCAATGGAATCAACTTTCTTGCGTTTGCCCAGACCAATCTCAAGAGGGATTTCGTCGAGGGTTCGCATCATGCGCAATCCGCCCGTGGTCAGTTCGACTTTTACTCCCAGGCCGGATGGGTTGGATCGGCTCCCTTCCATACGAATCTTCAGCATGGTGTTCGTATTCCCCCCTTCGTTCCTTAGGATTTGAATCGATTGATCAGCCAGTGTCAGGACCAGATCACTGTCACAATCCCCATCCATATCACCCCTGAGCATGGAAGTAATGGTGCCGTTGATGGCTTCTGACAACCCCAGGGCGTCTGTGGTCTCAACAAAGCCCTCCAGGCCGGTGTTGCGCCAGGAGCTCAGGAAGCCTTCCCCGAAGCCCATGATGTCTAGCCATCCGTCATTGTCATAGTCAATGAGCTTGATTTGATCTGCCAGAGGGCCTTCAATCGGTAGACGCAAGGGTTCCTCTTTTCCCTGAAACCAGATTTCGATTCCCGATGCCGTGGCAAATACTGCGTCATGGCGAAGATCGTTATCGAGGTCGCCTACGGCAAGTGTGCGGGCGATCGGCCAAGGGCTGCTTGTTTGCGAGAGTGTCATGCCACCCCCACGTTTCTTGAGAAAAAGCTGGGCAGGCTGCTCGGGGCGGGTCACGAACAAGTCGGGCAGGTCGTCTCCATCCCAGTCCTCCAGGACAAAGTCAGAAACATCCTCAAGGCCCGTAGGCAAGTTGGTAGACTGAACTTCCGGCAGGAAGGAAAGGGTTCCCAAATTGCGGTGAAAAAGAAGGGATCGGTTGGTGGATTCGATGGTGAGTAAATCCAACTTGCCAGTGATATCAAAATCGATCAGTCGTGCCTTTTCTGCCTTAAGATCAGCAATCCTGGCAAACATGGAAGAATCGGTGATCAGACCATTGGGAGATATTTGAAAAACCTGCATGCCCTGATCGGATACTAGAATGGCATCCTCCTGTTGGCCGGTCCGCATGGTGCCTTGATGTTGCAAGTCACCGATCAGACATTGAAAGTAGCGTGCCTCGGGAAGGGCAGGCACAGGAAAGCCAGCTGCCTGAAAACCCTCGGGAGATTGGACCAGCAATTGGAAACCCTGATCCGGATCACGTAGCAGCAAATCCAAGGTATCATCGTGGCCAATGTCCAACAGGCCCACCGGGCCCTTGAGGGTGGCTGCTGGATCCCCAAGAAACTCCTTGGTGGCATCGATAAAACGCACCTCAATGCCGGAGCTGTCGGGTTGCTCCAGTTCAAAGGGAGCAATGGCCTCGGTGTAGAGACACTTTTCGATCACCGACGGATCAGTGCTCAGTGGTTGGTTGGCGATCACTTCCTGATGTTTTTCCAGCATGGCTTGTGCCTCTTCTCCGCGGTCCAGTCTGAGATAGGTTTGGCTCAGATTGTAGTAAGCCGAAGGGTGAAGCGGATCGAATTGAATGACTTCTTCGAACTGCACGGTGGCAGGCTCCCATTGTCCGAGACCTTGGTGGGCCCTTCCAAGCTGATAGCTGACCGCATTGATGGTGTGATCAATCTGCTTGGCGATTTGAAGGGATTTGATGGCCTCTTCAAAGTTACCTTCGCGTATGTAGGCACAACCCCTCAGATAGTGCGCTGCAGCTGCATTGGGATTCAGATCAATGGCCTGACTCGTTTGCAGAATCACCTCCTCTGTCTGGTTGAGGAGCAAGAGCGCATTGGCGTAGTTCAGTCGGGCATCCAGGTCTCCGCCGTGGGTGGCCACTGCCTGAGCGAACAACTCGGCGGCTTTCTCAGCTCCATTGAGCCCTTGGTCCAAAAGATTCTTGCCCGATTGCATGATTTCCATAAATCGAGCGGCTTGGGCTTCCTCCTGCATGCCGGAGGAGGTTTCGGAGTTCTTGATTTTCTGGGTGGGTATGTGGAAGAAGGCAAACATCCCAAGCACCATCAAAAAGAGAAGAAGCACAAAAAGCCCCGGAGGACACTTCCTGGTGGTCGCTGTTTTCGGATTTGAACTCATCGATTGAAATTAAACCAACCCTTCCTGACTGCAAGCTTGGAGCCCCGCCGCCGGCAGATTGCCTGGAGCCCAAATCCCCAGCTGGACAGGCATTGGATCAAGGCTGGATGGTTAGCGCTTTGCGTATGTGCCTGGCCACTTCTTTGGCCAGCTCCAGAGAACCCTCCTTTGTGAAGTGCACATTATGGGGCTGTTGCCAGTCCGTGAGCTTGGGCAAGGCCAGGGCATGGAGGTCATTGATAGGGATGCCATGGCGTTGCATGATGTCCCGGGCGACTTGGTTGTATCGTTGGGTTTCTTGGGCCTCTCGCAAGGGGCCTGAAGGCCGATCCGGGAAAGGGGTGGTCGTGGCAAAGATCAAATGGGCTCCGGTTTGCTTCAAGCGCTTGGCAATCTTTTCCAAATTCTCACCATAGCTTTTCAGAGGAATCTGAATGTGCCCATCTTCTTTGGACCGAGTGTTCTTACCTTGCGAGTCGACATATTTCAGATCGTGCAGACCGTGGTTGAAATGAATCACGTCCCAGGATGCATCTCCCAGCCATGCCTCCAGATGAGCCAGTCCATGCCGTGAGTGCTGGGCATTGCCTGGGTTGTGATGTACCTCTGCTTCACCCTTGAAAAGCTCCTTCAGTGGCTGGGTGTAGCCGATGGAGATGGAATCGCCAATGATCAGTATCCTGGGGATTGATTTCTCACCGTTTTCGGCTCCTTGCGCAAGCAAGGCGCTCATCGAGAAAAGCCAGAGCCAAGAGACCCACGTGCGGGGCGGCTGAAAAGAATGCATTGGCATAGAGCGGGGTGATTGAACCTGTCAGAGTAAAATCGAAACCAGCAAAACGCACTCAGGTGATATGCGCGGCTTTGGTTGCCACGTAGACTGCATAGAGGGATTGGCTCCCGGTCATGAATAGACGGTTTCTCTTTGGGCCACCAAAACAAAGATTGCTGCAGATCTCGGGGAGTTTGATTTGACCGATGAGCTGTCCTTCGGGTGAAAAAACATGCACCCCGTCGAAGCCATCTCCCACCCATCCCGCACTCGCCCAGATATTGCCATCTTCATCGGCACGGATGCCATCCGAGCCACCTGCTCCCACACCTTCGATCTGCATCTTGCAAAAGGCCTTCTTCCCGCGAAGTGTTTTCCCATTGGCAATGTCCCAGCGATAGATACCCTTGGGGGCATTTTCTCCTGTGTCGGCAACGTAGAGCTGCTTGTAATCTGGGGAAAAACACAAACCGTTGGGTTTGACCAATTCATCGGTGACCAGGCTCATGGAGCCTGAATCGGGGTCGATGCGGTAAACAGCCTCCTTCAATTGAAGCGGTCCCTTGTGCCCTTCGTAATCCCACATGCTTCCATAGCCGGGATCAGTGAACCAGATGCCCCCATCGGGGTGCACGATCACGTCGTTGGGAGCATTGAGGGGTTTGCCCTGCCAACGATCCGCCAGAACGGTCACGCTGCCATCATACTCATAACGCACCACGCGTCGGTTGCCGTGTTCACAGGACAGCTGCCGTCCCTGAAAATCAAACGTATTCCCGTTGCTGTTTCCCGATGGGGCTCGGAAAGTGCTTACCGCGCCATTTTCGTTCAGCCAGCGCAGCTGCACATTGTTTGGGATATCACTCCACATGAGATAGTTGCCCACCGCATTCCACGCCGGACCTTCAGCCCATAACATCCCGGTATGCAATCGCTGAATGGGGGTATTGCCCAACTTGTATTTAGCAAAGGTGGGCTCAATGACCACGATATCGGGGTCGGGATAGCGGGTGGGTTCCTTTCCACTCCAATCTCTGGCCAGGGCAGGTAAGGATGTGGTCGCCAAACCCAGGGAGGATAGAAAGGCTCGACGATTGGAAGGGGTTCCAAGGGATTTGTTTGATGGATGTTCCATGAGCAGAATGAGGGGTGTGTTGAGCTTCATTATCCTGATGGCAGGACCCGACAAAGTAAAGCCAAAGGGGCTTGATCGAAGCCAGTTGGGGATTGAGTCCTAGGATGCAGGGATCCATCTGGACTGCGTGCTGACTCATGGCTTTGGCGTGCTTTCAAGAGAGACTATGACCAGGTCGGCTGAGGCGCTCAAAACAAAGGGAGCGCTTGATCTTAGCCGCCATCGGCCTAAAATAAAGCCATGAGTTCTGAGGTGGTCCCTGTCAAAATAAGGGGTATCTTGCCGGTCAACAATGGCGAGGCGGTGTTTCTTGGCAATAAGGACAAGGTTTTTGTGATTCAAATCGAGCGCAGCATGGGGGAGGTCATCAAGATGTTCATTCAGAACAAGGCCAAGCAGCGCCCCCTCACACATGATTTGATGACCCATGTGTTTCAGGGTTTTGGGATCAGCGTTGAGCGTATTTTGATCAGTGAACTCAAGGGCACGACCTACTATGCCCGCATGGTTTTGCAGCAGCGCAATGAGTTGGGGCGTAAGATTGTTGAAGTCGATGCGCGTCCCAGCGACTGTCTGGCCATGGCAACGGCTCAGAAAAAGCCGATTTTTGTCTCTGCTCCTCTGTTTGAGGAGCTGGAGGACATGTCCCATATCCTTGAGGATATCAAAAATTCCAGCAGTCCATCGGACGAACTCTGATGCCCCCCAGCAAGGCTAGTGTATCCAGTGATTTTGTCCTCATTTGTGGTCAGGATGATCATGCCATCCGACAGCGGTCCAAGCAGGTGTACGAGCAGTGGATAAGGGATTGCCCGGACCATGAGCAGGAAATCGTGGATGGCTCCGCTACCACAGTAAGTGAAGCTTCTCAGGCTCTATCAAGATTTCTTGAGGCCTTACAGACCCTCTCTTTCCTTGGAGCTGGTAAGTTGATCTGGTTTCGCCACTGCACCTTTCTTGGAAAAGAAAAGATGGCGGCATCCAATGCAGTCACCGAAGGGCTTGCTGCCGTGGTTCAGGAAGTGCAGCAGGTAGGGGAGGGAAGTTTCCGATTACTGATATCGGCTGGAAAGGTGGACAAGCGCAAGTCCTTCTACAAGCAATTTCAGAAACTGGGAAAAGTGGAAGTGCACGATGGATGGGATCCTTCCAAATCAGACTGGGTGATCGAAGCCGAACAGTGCGTTCGGGACTCTTTTGCTCAAGCCCAGATCCAGGCAGACGCTGAAGCCATCTCCTTGTTGGTCGAATTGGTGGGGCCCTATCCCAGGCAGCTTGAACAGGAATCTGAAAAGGTGGTGCTCTTTGCCTCGGCCTCGGGGCAGGCCACCTCTGAAGATATTCGGCAAGTGGTTTCTCGGAACAAACAGGCCAAGGCATTTGCGCTGGGAGATGCCATGGGAAATCGAGATATGGAGACAGCCATGCGCTGTCTGGATGAGGAGCTCTGGGAAATGCGACTGGATCGGCAGCGAAGCGCTATCGGTTTGTTGTATGGTCTGATCTCCAAGGTGCGCACCTTGATTTTGGTCAAGGAGATGCAGGCTAGGGGGTGGCTGCGATCTGAAAGGCAATTTTTTCGTTTTAAACAGCAACTGGAGCAAGTACCAGCTGGTGAAATGCCGAAGGATCCTCGTTTCAACCCCATGAGAATCAATCCCTATGTGCTCTTCCGTGCTTTGCCTCAGTCAGATTCCTACCAGATGGAGGAGTTGGTTTCAGCCATGCATCAGCTTTTTCGCGCCAACCAGCTCCTCGTCTCCAGTCCCATGAGCGATGATCAGATCCTCCAGCAAACATTGGTGTCGATTATGGCACGACCCACTCCGAAAAAAACTTCGAAAACATCATGAACGACATGCCCCCCAAACATGCCGAGATCCGTGTGGCTCACTTGGAGGGCATGGTTTGCATTCGCATCAAGGGGCGCGCGACGGTTCATTCCAGTGTGCCATTCAAGCGATTCATGTTGGAGCAGCTTGATCTCGGGCACCGATCCTTTGTGATTGAGCTAAGTCAGTGCTTGGTCATGGACAGCACGTTTCTGGGCGTTTTGGCTTCGCTTGCAGCGCAACTCCAAGAGACGGATGCCGCGTCGGCTCACCTGGAACTGGTCCATGCCAATGAGCGCGTGCTGGGGCTGATTGATAATTTAGGGGTCCTGGATTGGTTTGAAATCCGTCAAGCAAGTCATGAAGCAGATGCTTCACTCCGAACCCATGAAACGCCTCTTGCCATGCAGGAGGGGAGTCGCCAGGAGATGGCAAAAACCAGCCTCAAGGCGCATCGAACCTTGATGGCGCTGCACCCCTCGAATCAGGAGAAATTCAAGGATGTGACGGCCTATCTCGAGAAAGAGTTGGGCTCCTCCAGCTTGCCTGAGTGAAATCACATGGACCGAAGCCTCTGGAGCGATCCAGAGGCAAGGGCTGGTGTATCGGGCTCCGTCCTAAGGGTCTCAACCTTGCGTGAAACTGCGGTGTTGATCAAACAAGCGCAGGAGGGCCTTGCCCGAAGTGTTCTGCATGGACTGTAGTTCTTGATAAACGGAGGCATGCTTCAGGTTGGGTGTGGCGCGCTCCTGACGATGGACTCGGACAAACCGATCGGTCAGGGCGTCGATGGATGTTGATTTGCCCTGTTGATTTTGCCAGCACCACATCGCCTGCAGGGCCGCGCCGTAGGCGGCTCCCTCACTGACTTTCAGTGTGATGACTTCGGTTTGAAACACATCGGCCATGATCTGTCGCCAAACCTTGGATCTGGCACCACCGCCAGTCACCCGGATTTGAGACGGGCGAACTCCGAGCTTGCGAAGGCGATTGAGTCCGTAGTTCATTCCGAGAGTCACCCCTTCCATGGCGGCTCGGGCGCGATGTCCGGGCGAGGCGGTCGCTGCGCGATAGCCCAGCCAGACACCTGTACCATGGGGGATGTTTGGCGTGCGCTCTCCCTCCAGATAGGGGAGCAGCAGCAGGCCGTCGGATCCGGCCGGGACCTTGGCCGCAGCCCGGGAAAACTGTTCGTGCGACCATCCCAGTTCCGATCGCACCAATTCAGTGGCCACGGTGACATTCATGGTGCACAGCAGGGGCAACCACTGATTGGTAGAATCGCAAAAGGCGGCAATTTCTCCTTTGGGATCCACCACTGGTTTGCCTGCACAGGCATAGATGGTTCCACTGGTTCCAAAGCTTGCGGTGACCATGCCGGGGCGAGTGTTGCCCGTTCCTATGGCCCCCATCATGTTGTCTCCTCCGCCTGCGCTGACCCACACCTTGGTGCTCAGACCCAGCTCCTCGGCAGTTGAAGCCTGCAGATGCCCGGCGGGCTGATCGCTGGAAATCAGATCGGGGAGTTTTTGTTTCAACCCTGGATCAATGGCTTTGAGGGCAGATTCGCACCATGTGCGTGTCCGGACATTCAGTAGCGCGGTGCCACTGGCATCGCCAAATTCCATCACCGCTCTTCCAGTGAACCAATGATTCAGATAATCATGAGGAAGGAGGATAGTGGCCAATTTTTTGTAATTTTTGGGCTCGTGCTTTTTGAGCCATAGGATCTTGGATGCGGTAAAGCCTGGTAAGATGGCATTGCCCAGGGCTTTGAGGGTGGCTTTGCTGCCTCCCAGGCGCTCCATGATTTCTTCACATTCTTTGGCCGTACTGGTATCACACCATAATTTTGCAGGGCGAATAACCTTACCGTGCTTGTCCATGGGCACGAAGCCGTGTTGCTGCCCACTCACTCCGATGCCCACCACTTCTTCTTTCTTTGCCATGCAGGCCTTGAGGGCCCGTGTGATCGATCGTTTGGTGGCTTCCTTCCAGGTGTGTGGATGCTGTTCTTTGGCTCCCGCACCCAGACCAGGGATCACGCCATAGGCAGCGGCTGATTCAGCCAGTACGTTTCCTGAAGTGCCATCCACCACCAGGGCCTTGGTGGATTGAGTGCCGCTATCAATACCGATGAAGAGCTGACGGGTTGCCATGGAGCAGACTCTAATCCGCGCTCGACCGAAGGATCAAGCACATCCCCTCAAAGCAACTCTCCCGGTGTGCCTTGTGTCGTATTCCATGGGGTGATTACCCCAGCGGATACCACGCTTTGGCTACCTTGAAACCCCACGCCACGGCTAGCAAGCAGAGGAGGAGTGAGAAAACTATGTTCAGAATAGCAGAGGTCAGCTGGCCTTTCTGCATGAGCTCCAGAGTCTGCAGGCTGAAGGAAGAAAAAGTGGTAAAGCCTCCCATGACTCCCACCATGAGGCATCGCTGAAGATGCTTGCTGAGGTGAGCCAGCGGTTCGCCATCCTGGACCCACATTGCGAGGCAACCGATCACAAAGGACCCGGCGACGTTTGCCGTCAGCGTTGCCAGGGGGAAGGAGGATGGCATCCAGCGTTCAAAGCCTAGCGTCATGGCGTAGCGCATCACGCCTCCCAGGGCACTGCCGACACCCACCCAGGCGATGGCAAGGACGGAGTCCATCATGGGCTCAGGGCTTCAGCGAGTTGTTGACCAAGGGAGACAGGATCATCGGCTTTTCCTTCCAACTCGGCTTCCACGCAGGAAGGGCCGTGGAAAGCACGTCCTTTGAGGGTCAGTCGATCGGGTTGTAGGCAAGATGCCAAGGCCGCATAAGGGGTTTGGCAGCCACCTCCCATGGCATGGAGGAAACTGCGCTCTGCAGTGGCCGCGGTGGCAGAAGGGGTATCCTCCAGCGCCTTGACTAGCGATGCCACGAAGGGATCCTGTTCACGGATTTCGATGCCCAGAAACCCCTGGCCCACACAAGGGAGCAAGTGCTCGGGTTCGATGACATAACCGTAGAGTCCCTCCGGTGAGTCGTTGCCCGTCAGTCGTCCATTCTCTTCCAGCTGGTAACCCAGTCGGTTGAGCCCTGCCAAGGCCAAAACCGTGGCATGCAGTTTTTTCTGTGAGGCGAGCTTTTCTAGACGCGTTGGCACGTTGCCTCGCATAGGGACGACCTCTACGGGGCTGTCCCAAGCCTTGATTTGGGCCGCTCTTCTGGGGCTGTTGGTGGCCACAACAGCCTTGCTGGGAAGTAAGGCGCAGGGATGCGCGATGGCTGCATCCAAAGGTTTCTTGAGGATGAGGATTTCCCGGGCATCTTCCCTGGTGGTGATGGCGCCCAGACACAATTTCGGAGGAAGCTCGGTGGGCAGGTCCTTCAGGCTGTGAATGGCCATGTCTGCCTTGCCATCCAGGAGGGCTGCCTCCAGCTCCTTGGTAAAGAGCCCCTTAGGCAGAGGTTCCTTGGAGGATTGATCGTCCTGCAAGGCTTGCAATTGATCCCCAGTGGTTCGAATCACCTTGAGTTCAAAGGTGTGATCGGGAAAAAGCTCCTGACTAAGTGATTGGATGTGCCTTGCCTGAGCCAAGGCCAGCGCGCTTCCTCGAGTCGCGATGAAGAGGGTACGATGTTCTTCCAGAGGGTTTTTGGATGCCATGTTTTCGTAATGGAGCTTCTTGATTGAGATACAAAAGATGTCTTCCTGAACTCACGCAATCGAGCCTGTTTCAGGAAGCACCTGAAGGACCTGCCTGGAAGTAAGAATCTGTTCCTTCACCTCTCTTGGGGGGAGTTTTCCATGCCTCGAGCCACTCCTGTGCCTTGGAGCGAATGTAAGTTTCACACTTGGTTAATTCGCTTTGGCGTTGCTCCAGATAATCCTGAGCAATGGACTGAAGGTGGTCAATGTTATAGACGTAGACATTCTCAAGTTCATTGATTTCGGGGTCGATATCACGAGGCACTGCGATGTCTATCAGCAGCAGGGGTGTGGCTGGGCGGTGTTGGATGAGCTGTTGAACCTTGAGTCGATTGAGGACGTAAGTGGGGGCAGAGGTGCTGCTAATGACGATATCCAGGTGGTAAAATTCCTCCTGCCAGTCCTCAAAGGCGACTGCCCTTCCGTCAAGCTCATCTGCCAGAGCCCTGGCGCGCTCCATCGAGCGGTTGGTGACCAAGAGTTCAGATGCGCCTCTGGAAAGCAGCGAGCGCGCGGTCTTCTCACTCGTATCTCCCGCACCAATCACCATCACGCGCTTTCCTTCCAGGCCATCGAAAATCCTCTCTGCCAGTTCGACGGCCACCGAACCCACGGAGGTGCTGCCCCGTTGAATCCCCGTATTGGAGCGGATGTGCTTGGCAACATGAAAGGCTTTTTGGAAAAGCTTGTTCAGGGCCTTGCCTGTGGATTCTGCTCCCACAGCGCATTGGTAAGCATCCTTGAGCTGCCCAAGGATTTCCGTTTCACCCAGAACGAGTGAATCGAGCCCGCTTGCAACCTTGAAGAGATGCTCGATACAGTCGCTGTCCACATGGCTGTAGAGGGAGGGTAAAAGCGCTTCTTCCTCGCACCCGCGATCCTGCTGGAGAAAGTGGTGAATCCTTTCAAAGGCCTCGCTGCCTGAGAAAGGAGAGGCGACATAGACTTCGACACGATTGCATGTAGAGAGAAGGACGCACTCATCGGCCAGCCCGCTCTGCTGCATCTTAGCCAGTGATGGTGCAATTTCCTCTTGCCCGAAAGCGAATTTTTCTCGCACGGACACGGGGCAGGTATGATGACTAAGACCGACCACAATCAGGCTCATGACGACGATCCCTTTCTTCTAATGACTGATGCGATGTTGGACCAAACCTTCATTGGTGCATCTCCGACATCAGGTTGGTCCCGGAAAAAGTGAGGATAAGGAAAACAAAGCACGCAATGAGCGCCCATGCCATGGGGCGACCTCCAAAGCGCCAGAGGTAGCGGCTTGAAACCACACCCACATAGGTGGCCCAGATGACCATCGACCAAATGACCTTGGCGTCTTGATACCATGCCAATGGGCGATCTGGCTGCCCCAGGAACGGGGCAAAGGAAAGCCCGACGGAAAGAAGGATCACTCCCGCCAGAACCAGTCGACTGGCAATGCTTTCCAAACGTTCGATGGATGGTATTTTGGAAAGAATGGCAAGGATGTTGTGGGTCTTCAGGTGCCTTTCCTGGATCAGATACATGCCTGAGGCAACGGCGCACAGCCCAAAGGCGCTATAGGAAAAAAGAATCAGCACGGCGTGCAGGCTCACAGCCCAGTTTTTGGTGAGTTGCCCTTCCGGATCCTGATGGTCCAATCCGGGCATCAGGGCAAAAATTCCCAAGAATAGAAAAATGGGTGAAGCAAATGCGCCCACGAAGCGGAATTTCTGCCACAACCCAAGGATTAGATAGACCCCTACCGCAGACCAGTCCACGAACATGGTCGCCTCGAAGAGGTTATTGACGGGGCATCGATTGAAGGAAAACCCCCGCATGAACATGGCAGTGGTATTCAGGGCAAAACCAGCAAGCAGGAGGAAGTAATGGATGCGGTCGTCCTTTCGGAATCCCTTACGCCAGAGGAAAACCGAATACATCATGCCCAGCCCATAAAGAAGCGTCGCACATAGAAACCATTGCCTGTCTGTCAGCATACCCAACAAATTTACCAATATGTTCCACGGCTTACCACATTGGCAAGCCCAGGCATTCTTGGACCCTTGATGATATTAAGATTTGAAGGATGATAAATATGTTCAAATAATGTCTATTGCTAGGCATTATTTGAACATTACCTTTCAGTATAATCTTTGTTTATTTGATTTAATAATCTGTAAGTAATTCTTAAACAAAAGAATAAAGTTTTTGTTAAGTGTGGAATATTTCTTGTTAGTTGAGAAACAGGATATGGATCTACTCGAGAAAAATAGCCGCATAATGACAGAATTGGCGTGTTAATTCCATGCTACGCCCAACTTTGCAATACTCAGGCTGGGTTGTCATGACTTAGCCCTTAATCCTTTTTTTAGTAAGATCTTTTCAATAAAGATCTAACCTTCGCCAACACGGACATCATGGCCTTTTTAACATTCTTGATATCACTCCTTGCCCTTTTAATGGCTTTGGACAACCGTCGTTCTTTGGTCGAACTCAAAAGACGTCACAGGCAGATTACACACAAAGCCAAAGAACTTGCTCTTGGCAAGCAAGGGGCGGCGGGAGTTCCCTCCACGAAGCCTCAAGGATTGCGGTATCACCCGTCCCAAGCGCCGAAGACCAATGATGCCTCGCATCAACCAAGTTTCTCTATTGAAGCGGCAACACCTCCTTTGCCACAGAGCATTTCCCAGGGTTCCGGATTCTCTGATGCCTCCAGTCATGCATACAACGTTCCTGATTCCTCAAGTTCCTTGAATCTCGATCGTGGTTCGCATTCCAAAGTTCAAGAGAAAAATGTGCCTCCCGGTGATGACAGCAAAGTCAAGGGGAGCACGGATCAACCGCGCTTATTTTCCGGATCAAAACACATTCAGTGGGAAATGTTCATGGGGGCCAGACTCTTTGCATGGTTGGGTGGTTTGGCGCTCTTTTTTGCCATTGCTTTCCTTGTAAAGTATTCTTTGGATCATGACTTGATTGCGCCATGGCTCCGAATTTCTTTGGGCTATCTCGTATCTATGGGCTTGACGGTTGGTGGAATAAAGTTGCGCCGCAAAGAGCTCAGGGTCACTTCTCAAACCTTGGCAGCCACAGGGTTGGTGGGGCTTTATTCGGTCACTTTCGCTGCTTATGCCCTATATGACTTTGCCCTCTTCAATACGCCAGTGACGGTGCTGCTGGCATCCATCACGCTCAGCGGAGCTGTCTTTCTCGCCGATCGATGGAAGAGTCCGTTGATGGCGGCTTTGGGCATGCTGGGAGGTTTGCTGACCCCCCTGCTGCTGGATGTAGATTTGGGCGATGGGTTGCCGCTCTTTGGATTCATCGGCCTGCTGTCGGTTGGGATCCTTTGGGTATCCCTTCGGCACGATTGGGTGTGGATCACCGCAACGCTGGCTTTTGTCACCACTGTGTATCAGCTTTGCTGGTTTGCTCAACAGGGTGCATCGCTACCTCCTCAACAGACAGGGGGCATCGACTGGGCAATGGCCTGCCTGCTGACCTTTCCATTTGCGCTCATTTATACGGCAGCAAGCCAGCGCTTGCGTCGATGGGGTGCCAAGAGCCTCTCCCATGCCGCCATACTGGAATGGCCTGGTTTCGCCTTGTTGGTGATGATGATGCTTTTCATGGGCGCCTATGGGGCGACGACCCTGCATCCACTTTGGATCGGTTTTTACTTGCTGGGAGTAGGGGGATGCCTTTCTCGTCAGTCACTGTTTCGTAGCTTTGTTCCTCGATTCGAATGGCTGCGATCAGCGTCCTTGAGTGGCGCTCTCGCGTGTTGGTCCTATTGGATGGGCTCATCCATGCACCCCGCTTGGCCCATGCTGGTGTGCCTACTTTTTGGATTGCTTCAATTTTGGATGGTGGCGCGTCAGTATCGAGAGGCAAGCCATCCAGAGCAGAAAGCGCCCATTCTGTTTGCTCCACTTTTTCCCCTGATGGTAATCCTCCCCATGTTACCAGGTTTTGGAGAGGCTTCCTGGATCGTTGGTGTGGGTATTCTGGTCCTCCAGTGTGGGTTGGTCGCCCTGGCTCTGGTCGCTGGCTCGCTGGGCTTGTTGGTGTTGAGTATCCTGATCGGTTTTGGGATGTTTGCCATGGGGGTTTTAAGCCTCGATGCCTTCGCCTTCGGACAGGGATTGGGTTTTCTATGGCTTCTTCTTCCGGTTGCTGTGCTGGGGTGGTGGATGAGAGACTTGACTCGTTGGAGAGCTGGCTTCGAGGCTCTCGGAATCTCGAGTGAGAGTGTCATCAGCCCTCAGCGTCAGGAACAGATCCAGGCTGTAGGGCTTCGGTTGCACTCCCTCCTACCCTATCTGCTGCTGATTTTGATGATACCTCAATGTTCAGCGGATGCCATGCACTGGGTGATGGGCAGTACGGTGCTCCTCGGGGCGATGGCGCTTTGGCATCGTCATCGCGTTCCAGGCCTTGATGTGGCCGGATTGATAGCAGGTTGTGCGGCACAGGCCGTGTGGCTCCTCACGGATAAGGATCTCCCCTCATGGGGGTGGGTGCTTTGGGTGCTCTCTCATCAGGCACTCTTCCTCCTGCCACCCTTCCTTCAAAAGAAAGAAGAGCTTTCAAAGAGAAGCTTTGGCACATCGGCCTCGTCGAGCCCCGTTCACTTCCTCCTGATCCATACCTGGTTCAAGCAAGAGGGCACATGGTCTCATCTGGGCATCTTGCCACTGATC
>CACEMW010000030.1:0-31953 GCA_902560705.1 uncultured Verrucomicrobiota bacterium | reverse complement strand
TTCTCTCGTCAAAACCGCATGCGACTCGAATCGGAGATCGTTCGTGATGTGGCCCTCCATGCGGCTGGCCTCTTGGAAACAACCGTAGGAGGCCCCAGCGTGCGGCCCCCACAACCCGAGGGCGTGATGACCCTCGGCCAAGTGCAGCGGAAATGGCGTGCCGAAAAAGGGGCCAACCGTTACCGGAGAGGCATGTATACCTTCCTGTATCGAGCGACGCCCCATCCAGCGCTTTCGGTCTTTGATGGACCTGATGCCTTCAGCGCATGCACGCGTCGAATCCGTTCCAATACTCCATTGCAAGCCCTCACCTTGTTAAACGATCCGGCTTTCCACGAAATAGCCGTCGCTTTCGGAAAAACCATTTCTTCCTTAGAGGGGGCCACAGATTTGAAGCGCATTCAATTTGCGTTCAAGCGCTGCACTTCTCGCCTTCCCTCCGAAAAGGAGGTCTCCACTCTCACTGCTTTCCTGGAGGCTGAAAGAGAGAGGGTTACTGCTTCGGAAACCTCCGAAGATCAGGTCTGGTTCAGCCTGGCCAGAGTTTGCCTCAATCTGGATGAAACGATTACCCGCGAATAGGTCATCACATGCAATCTCCCTACACGCTTACAGAATCACTGGCCCACCAAACGCGCCGTCATTTCCTCAGTCGCTGCGGCATGGGGCTTGGAAGCATGGCCCTGGCATCCATGGCCCGACCCGAGGACTCCAACCTGCTCGTTAGCGCAGGTTCAAACAACCCTCCTTCCACGAAACTTTCCCACCATGTGGCGAAAGCCAAGCAAGTCATTTACCTGTTCATGGCCGGAGGCCCTTCTCAACTGGAATTGTTGGACTACAAACCCGTGCTTCAGGAATACAACGGCAAGGCCATTCCTGATTCTTACCTGGAAGGAAAGCGATTTGCCTTCATGGACAGTTCCTTCAAAAACCGGAGTACGCTTTTAGGAACACGTAGGACCTTTCAACAGCATGGCCAATGTGGTATGTGGATCAGCGACTTGCTTCCACACACCGCGGGAATTGTTGACGAGTGCACTTTCCTGAGAACCTGTCAGACCAACTTATTCAACCACGCTCCCGCCAAACTCTTCATGAACACGGGGTCCGGCCAGTTTGGCCGACCAAGCATGGGTGCCTGGGCCAATTATGGACTCGGAACCAGCTGTCAGGATTTACCCGGTTTCGTCGTCCTTCAAAGCGGTCCTCGAGGGCCGCGAGGCGGCGCCGTCAACTGGGGGAGCGGATTTCTCCCAACCGTCTATCAGGGCGTACCTCTTCGCGGCCAAGGTGAGCCCATCTTGAACCTCACCACACCCGATGGGATTGGAACCCCTTCCCAGCGCTCGGTGATTAACACCGTCAAGGATCTGAACATGCAGCATCTGGTCGAAACGGGAGACCCTGAGATCGCCACTCGTATCGAGGCCTACGAGATGGCCTTCAAGATGCAGGCAAGTGCCCCTGAGCTGATCGATCTTTCCCAGGAATCCAAAGAAACTCTGGAACTTTATGGAGTCGAATCAAACACATCCAATTTTGCGCGGAACTGCCTGCTCGCTCGTCGTCTGGTCGAACGAGGAGTCAAGTTCATCCAACTCTACCACACGAACTGGGATAGCCATGGTGGCCCGGGCGAAAATCTCCAAGGAGATTTCGAAAAAGTGTGTCGAGAAATTGATCAGCCCTGTGCAGCGCTGGTCAAGGATCTCAAGCGCCGTGGACTATTGGATGATACGCTGGTGATCTGGGGTGGAGAATTCGGGCGTACCCCAATGGGAGAAAACCGCTCGACCACAGGCCGCAATCACCACATCGATGCCTTTACCATGTGGTTTGCAGGCGGTGGCACCAAGGCGGGACATATCGTCGGTGAAACCGACGAATTGGGCTTTGATGCCATCAGCGATCCGGCTCATACCCATGACATTCATGCCACGATCCTTCATCTCCTTGGGCTGGACCACGAGCGTCTGACCTTTCGCTTTCAAGGAAGAGATTTTCGACTCACCGATGTGCACGGACAATTGATTCACAAGCTCTATGCTTGAATGAGGCCATTGGTTCAACGTCCCATCGACAAACGCAGACGCTGGATAGGGCTGTTTTTCCTGATTGCTTCGGCGGTAATGCTGACATGGGGAAACGCCTGGCTTGCCCCCTACCTCAAGGGAATGACTTATTTGTTCTACTGGTTGGTCTGCTTCCTGTTCACCACCTTGGCAATAGGGACCGCACTTCTAGACATGTGGGTCATCCGCAGCCGTGCCCGTCAGGAGCGAAAGGCCCTGGCAGAAGAAGTGTTCAAAAGGACACCGGTCGCGAATCGGCAATCGGATCCTCCTGCAAGCGCGAACCACCGAAACGAATCCGCTTCAAAAACAGTCGAATAGTCATCAACAGCCGATCGGGCACGGATCGGCGACGCAATGTCTATGACTCGGAATCTTTCTCCCAATCGGGATAGACGGACGTGTCAAGCTCACCCCGGCGTATCATCTCCTGAAGATCACGTATGATCGTACGCCGAGCGACTCGGTGGTCTCTGGCCAAGGCAGAAATGTTCGGCTTCTTATTGGAATCGGACAACTGAAGACGAATCTGATGCTGCCGACTCAATCGATCGGTGGATCGACTCAACAAGTCTTCAATATCCGAACGCCTAGCCTTCTCCAGAGACTCAAACTGCTGTATCACTTCCTGCTCTCCACATTCCTGTAAGGCGATCTCTATGGTTTGCCGCAGCACTTCGAGATCCACTGGCTTGGAGAGACAATAGTGGGCGCGCCGAGGGCCCTGAAGGGCGTTCATCTGCTCACTGACCTCAAGGGCACCGGACACCACGATAATGGGCACGTGGGGCAGCATTTTCTTAAGATCAGGAAGAAAATCCAAACCTTGCTCCGCCTGATCCAGGATGTGGTCCAGGATGATCAGTTGGGGCACATAACGGGCGGCAAGGGCCAGGGCTTCACTGCCACTGCGAGCACGTTCGATGGTCAACTCCTCAAAATACTCCTCGTAGATCTCGTATTGAAGATCCTCATCTTCGATAATCATCACTCGAGGGTGCTGCATGCCGTATTCTGTTGTTTCGAAATGTCCCAGGCAAGCTGCGATTGCCTATGCGCTCATCAGCTCAAGGAATGAAGTGCAGGATGATGTTTCAACTTCAAAACTCCTCTGGCATTCTCGCAGAGCAACTTCTTTAAGACGTGGTCCTCTTCCACTAGGTCCATCAATGTACGCAAGGTATGCCCCCCTTGACATCCCGGCCCCTTTACGAAGCTATCGTTGCAATCACTTCCAAAAATCAATTTGTCCTGATGCCTGAGGAGGAATTCGCGTGCGTGGTCTTCATCCCGTCGCAAGGCGTTCAATCCCGAACCGGCGGAAAGGTCTCCATGCATGTTGGGGTAATCCGATAACAGTCGATCGGTCAGTCCCCCCGGGGTCACCGGACCTGTTGGATACATAACCTCAGGCTGATGATGACGATCGATATGCCCCCACCAGGTTTGCGCATGCCCGATGAAATGCGTGCGAGGATATTTTTCCAACACTTTGTGGAAACGCTCCAACCTCGTATTGTAGGCACGATGTTGAAAGTGAATCAGGATCGGAACTTGGTAATCGGCTGCCATCGAGGCGATTCTTTCAAGCGCTCGTGCATCACAATTCAATTCAAACTTCTGTTCCCCAATGCCACAAGCAACCAGCTTGAGATACCGCACAATAGTCTCACCGGCCAACGCGAGGTCCGGCACCTCATTGGCAAAAAACACAAACCAGTCCGGGTAAAGCGAAGAAAGACGATGAACCGTTTCATTGGAACCACACCGAGACGCCAATCCGTAATACTTTCCAGCTGGAAGCAATACCGTCAAATCGACACCTATGGCCTCCCGGTGCTGCATGAGTTGATGGTCGTTTCGACCAGAGTAAAGAGTGTGTTGATGCAGATCCACTATCTGCGAAGGAACCGTTTCTGAAACGACCTGGCAGGCACCTCGGTCCACGCGGCCGACACAAGCCATGGTGGCCCCCAAACAGGTCTTGAGGAATGGCCTTTTTGGAAGGGATTTTGGATCCTGGCATTTCATCAAGGGGAAAGTTTGGAACGAACTTGCATGTGAAGTTTACTGGAAGAAGCCTTTCTTGAGGAGGCCGATGACCGGATCATCCGTTTCATGAAGGCACCCTGACTGCGGAAGGCATTCTCCTCGCCCATGGTCTTTTCAGGGTGGTAGGAACCATCCGAAGCCATGGTGCGGGCTTTTTGATTATCTTTGAGCTGATACGACAATATTTCCTCCTTGATCCTGTCCCGAATAACACCGTCATTTACCGGAAAAACGACTTCAATGCGTTTGAAGAAATTACGCGGCATCCAGTCAGCACTCCCGACAAACACCGCGGGCCGACAACCATTTTCAAAATAAAAGATCCGACTGTGTTCGAGAAACCGATCCACGATGCTCCGAACCCGAATCCGCTCACTGAGTCCCTTGACTCCCGGTTTCAGACAACAGATCCCCCTGATAATGAGGTCGATTTCTACGCCAGCGCGTGAGGCTTCATAAAGAGATTGAATGATGCTCTCGTCGACCAGAGCATTCATTTTTGCGATGATGCGCGCAGGCAAACCTTTCCGTGCGTGCTCGGCTTCCCGTTCGATCAGTTCCATCATTCTCTGATGGAGATTAAACGGCGCCACCAGTAATTTTTCTGTCCCCTGAAATTGGCAGACGCCGGTCAGAAGATTGAAGACGTTTCCAACCTCAGCTCCCATTCCAGGATGTGCGGTAAATAAGCCAAGATCGGTGTACAGGCGAGCGGTGGTTGGATTGTAGTTTCCCGACCCAAGGTGAACATAGCGTCGAATACCATCCTCGTCCTTGCGCACCACCATGCACATCTTGCAATGAATCTTGTATCCCACCATGCCATAGAGCACGTGAACACCTGCCTCTTCCAGTCGTCGCGCCGCCCGAATATTATTATCCTCATCAAACCGTGCCTTCAGCTCCATGACCACGGTCACTTGCTTACCCAAACGCACCGCATGCATCAGGGCCTTGAAGATACGAGGGTCGTTTCCTGCCCGATACATGGTCTGTTTAATAGCAAGCACGTTGGTATCTTCGGCTGCCTGCTCGATGAATTGCACCACCACGTTGAAGTGATCGTAAGGATGATGCACTAAATGGTCCCTGGTCCTGATGGCTTCAAAAAGAGATTTGGCTTTATCAAGGGATTGCGGACTCTTTCCATGAAAAACCTTATCGCGAAGACGAGCCGCATGATTGTCCTGATAGATCTGCATCAATTGTGTCGCGTTGAGAGGTCCCACGATGGCGTAACAGTCTCCTTCCCCAAGCTCAAGTTCACTCAACAATTGGTTGCGAATCGACAGAGGACATCCTTGGGTGACCTCGAGGCGAACCGCTTCCCCCTTCCGACGATTATCCAGCTCGGCTTCCATCGCCTTAAGCATGTCTGGTATGGATTCCTCATCCAGGTATAGCTCACTGTTGCGCGTCACCCTGAAGAGCCAATGCCCGTGCACCTTGAACCCCGGAAACAAGGTTTCGACATGCCGCAATATGATGTCTTCCAGAAAGAGATAATGGGTTTGTTGACGTGTCTCCTTGATGGTCACCAGACGGTTGAGATTTCGTGGCACCTGCACGATGGCCCGTTGAGCGCCCCTGGAACCGGATGAACCTTCGGAAAGTTCCACGATAATGTTCAAGGACTTGTTGAGTAACAGCGGAAAAGGGTGGGACGGGTCCAGACTCAAGGGGGTCAGGACCGGGTGCACTTGAGTTTCATAATAACTGTCGACTCGTTTGAGCTGATACTCCGTCAACTCCTGGCAACTCAGGAGATGAATGCCTTGCTGCTTCAGCGATGGCACGAGGGATTCATTCCAGCACTGAAACTGCTCCTGAAGCATGCGACGGACACGGCGCGCCACAGCCTTGAAGGTTTCCTGGGCGGTGCGCCCATCCGGAGTGAGGTCCAGAATCTGATGGTCCATTTGCTGTTTCAAACCCGCGACCCGCACTTCAAAAAACTCATCCAGATTACTGGTCACAATGCAGTAAAATTTCAATCGCTCCAATAGAGGGTTGGACACGTCCACAGCCTCTTCGAGGACACGCTGATTGAAAGCAAGCCAGCTCAGTTCCCGATTGATGTAATGTCCCGAATCCATTTAAGGGATGGATTGTTTCATGGATTCCGAACAGAGCGAAGCAAATTTGAGGCAGGGACCATGCGACTTCATTATCTCAAGACTTGCGCTGTCTAGCAAAGAACAGGAGGATACGTCCATGAAAGGAGGGGCTCGCTTCCTTGGCCGCTTGAGTAAGACCGCCCGCTTCTCGGGCTTGCTTCTAGCGCTCCTATGGAGTTTGGAAGTCATCATACCGTTTCACATCACAGCCGATCCGCCTCCAAAGCCTGACTTGAAGGCAAGCGCATTGATACCTCAACCTGTGTATCCATTGGGCTCTGAAACCGGCCTCAGTCGATTGAATTTTCAGGCCCCAGAATCAAAGAAAGTGCCCTCCTTCTGGGCCATTGGTTCACAAGCCTGGCCCACTGGCCTGATACCCATTTATCAAGTGCTCGATCGACGCAGTGGCAAGTATCAACTGGTCAGAAAACCAGCTCACGGGAAGGAAAATGTCACGGACCCCCTTTTCTTTGCTCTCCCCCTGTCCTCCGAAACCGACACTTCATCGATAAATGGCCGATGGGAACTGGAAGCCACTCATCGAGATGGAGCCTTGGATGTTCTGTGCATGGACTGGGCGACCTTCCAGGGGAAGCTCTTTGGCCGCATGGACCCGGACACCGACTACCGTTTTGCATGGATTAACGGTGGGACATTCGATCGTAGGCACGTGGGTCTGGAGGTCCAATACATTGATGTGGATTATCTTCTCAAAGGCAACCTTAAAGAAGGTAAACTCACGGGCACTTGGATGCGCACGGACGATGCGGATGGAGGTGCATGGAAGGCGACCCCCATCAGGACGATCGTTGAAAATCTTTCAGGCTGGGAAACGCTCTGCCTGGTCAGTCAACCAATCGCTGCTGACGGAGTCTTTTGGTCTCTTCACCCTCAGGAAGAAGAAGCCGAAAACGCCCTGGGATGGGTGTGGAGGCCCTCAGTGAAAGCCGATACCGACGATCCGAGGAACCTTGCCCCTTAGTGCTTGCAAGGCACCATGCTAAACCTTCTCTTTTTCTCGAAAGAGAAAACCAAAGAGGACCAGTACCACAAAACCAACCAGAGCATAGGGACCAACTGGAATGCCGTTGAGTGACGTTCCCCAGGCCTTCCATGCCGCAGCAGGAGCCATCACCAGGAAGGCAGCCCCCATTAGCAAATTCCAAATGAATCGGTGGATCCCTCGAGGCATGTGCTCTCTCAGCACTTTTCGATTGTTCATCATCAGAAGAAAGGTCAAATACGCAATGGGAATGAGGACAAAGCCGAAAACGGAGGTAGGGACCGCCAGGTAAGCTTTGGATTGCCCGGTCCAAAGCCATGGCCAGAGAACACCTGTCATTGGGATCAGGGTCCCCAACCGGTGCGTCCAACCGCCATGCGGGCGACCCATGGCTTCGCAGACGCAAAAGCCTGAGATGAGCATGAGGATGGAAATGGTGGAAATAGCCATGGCAAGCACCCCAAATCCAAACACATAGTTGGACACTACATCACTGCCTTTGAACAACGATTTGAGGGATGCCGCCAGGTCACCAGTACCTCGTTGAATCAACATGGATGCAATCCGCATTTCAGCTTCTTCAGGCTGAGTCTGAATGGATGCCGCCCCACGCGCGTCCACCAATTTCGCATAATCCGCATATTTGGCGCTGCTCTGGTTCACCATCGTCTCTCCGTTGGCTGTTTCCAACAAACCATCGAAGGGTTTGGCATGAAACTGAGTGGCTGCGGCAATTACAATACAGCTGGTTGCCAGGACAAAAGGAATCACCATGCCGGTGGCGAGGTCAAAAATGGCGAGTCCGCGAAAAGAACGATTCCATTTTTTGGCAAGCAGGGAAAAAGGCAACAGGAAGGTCATGTTGATGCCCACCGCCGTCGCCGCGGCCGCGATCATGATATCGCGTTGCATGCCGAGAATCTTACCTTGCCAAAAGTTGCGTGCCTCTTCCAGGGAGATGGCGTCGAGCAACGAACGGTATTGCGAGGAGGGCTCGGTGATGAGCGATAGTTTGGGAATGAAGCCCCGGACAATGGTTCCCCAATCCACCTCCTGGCGCATGGCTATCACGACCCCCATGAAGGACAGCACGATCATGGCCACCATGACCTTGAGAATCATTTCATATATTTTGATACCCTTACCCTTGCCTCCATAACTCAAGGTGATTGGGATCACCACCACCATCAAAAGAAGCGTGATCGTGACTTGGGTGGATAGCAAATGTTTGGATTCCGCAAAATATCCCGCAAAGAGATTGTTGGTAATGGCTCCGTAAGCCAAGGCGTACTGGGGAAGCACCCATACCACATTCGCCAAGAGGGATGCGGCCAGCCACCCCCAAGCCAGCACGGGGTTGATGTGGCGGCGGATACTGGCGAAGGGTGAAGTTTCGGTGGAAAGTGTGACATAGCTGATCGCACAAAGCATGGTCACGCCAAAAAACATGGCCAACCACTGCACCCAAAGCATTTCAAAGCCGCCAATCACGCCAAGAAACAGTCCGGAGGCAAGAGATCCCCCGCCCAGGGTAATGGCACTTTGCAGCCAACCGGGCCCGGATAACTTGGCAAAAACCTTGGCTTTGGCCATGGGGCTACTATGACGCACAGACTCGAGCTGTTGACTCTCCCATTCGAAACGATCTTGTTGTTGGCTCATGAGACTCAAAAATCCCCTTAAACACCTTTTCCCCACAGGTATGGGTCATTTCAAGGAGGACAGCGAGCATCATGATGAAAACCCTCACGATTGCAAAAAAAAACGATCTTCTATCCCCAAGACCGGTGAAATAAACCCGGATGAACCGTGCATTGCATCCCGACCATGGAACTTCTAAGCTGCCCGCGTGCTGAAGAAAGCAGGAAAAGTTTATCTGGTAGGTGCCGGACCCGGAGATCGAGAGTTGATCAGTCTCAAAGGGGCGCGATTGGTTCAGGCGGCCGATTGCATCGTCTACGATGCGTTGGTCAATCCAGACATTCTGGATAGGGCCTCACCGGAGGCAGAACTCATTTTCGTCGGAAAGAAACCCCATTCGCACACACTCAGCCAGGAGTCTCTCAATCAGCTGTTGATATCCAAAGCGCTCGAAGGAAAGCAGGTCATTCGACTCAAGGGAGGTGACCCCTTTGTTTTTGGGCGCGGAGGAGAAGAAGCGACCGCTCTTCATGAGCAAGAAATTCCTTTTGAAGTGGTGCCCGGCGTCAGTTCGGTGACGGCCGTTGCTGCCTATGCGGGGATCCCGCTGACCCACCGGAAAGTATCCTCAAGCTTCAGCGTTTTTACGGGTCGTTCCAACCCAAACCATGAGGCACCTGATTACCCATGGGAAGCCATCGCCAAGACTCCGGGTACCAAGGTTCTGCTGATGTGCGTCGAAAGACTCAGTGCCCTTGCGCAAGGCTTGATGGAGCACGGTATGTCCGCAGACACCCCAAGCGCCATGATCAGTTGGGGGACCTATGGATGCCAACGCAGTGTCACTGCCCCACTTGAGGCCTTGGCAAAAAAGGCTCAAGAAGCAGGTCTCAGCTCTCCTTCCATTGTGGTGCTGGGAGAGGTGGTTCAACTGCGCGACCAGATCTCCTGGTTTGAAAAAAAACCACTATTTGGAAAACGGATCGTCATCACTCGCCCAAAAAGTGCCTCTGAGGAGCTTTCCGAAAGATTGCTGGAAATGGGGGCAGACCTTTTGAGAGTTCCTACCATTGCCATCGAGGCGCCCAGTCAACCCAGAGAACTGGTGGAATGCCTCCTAGGGCTTGGGGAATATGACTGGATCGTTTTCACAAGTGCACGAGGCGTAGACGCCTTTTTCGTAGCTTTTTTCAAGGCTTACAAGGATATCCGCAGCCTGGGGAACGTGCGACTGGCGGCCGTTGGGCCGGCGACCGCAGCCCGTATCACCCGCAGCCATCTGGAAGTGGACGCCATCCCCGACTCTTATCAGGCAGAGGAGATTTTGGGAGCCGTACAGAAGCATGAGAGCCTTGATAATCTGCGTATTCTTCTAGCCCGTGCCGAGGTCGCCAACCCTGAATTACCCAAGTTACTCGAAGATCACGGAGCCATTGTCGACGATGTCGCCACTTATCAGACCGTGGCGGCATCAAGTGCTTCCACTCAGGAAAGCGAATCACTCCTTCACTCCGGCGCTGACTGGATCACCTTTGCCAGCGGATCCTCGGTGCGTCATTTTCACGAGCGCTTTGACATTGCCGACCTCATGGAGACTTATCCTGAAATGAAATTGGCAAGCATTGGGCCTGAGACCACCCGATGGCTCAAGGAGCTGGAGTTGGACCCCACCGTAGAAGCCAAGCAACACACGGGTATCGGATTGGCCAACGCCATCGCAGAATACGAGCTTCGACATGCGATGACCTGAGCTGGCCGTAACAGCCACACACATTAATCTTGTCAGTTGAGGAGGGGTTTTTAAGATTAAAATTGATGTTAAGAACTCCTTCATATTACTGCTTCCCTCAGGGCACTCGCCGCACGCATGCTTTTACGCTGATCGAATTGCTGGTGGTCATCGCCATCCTTGCCATTCTTGCCGGCATGCTCATGCCCGCCCTCTCGAAAGCCAAGGAGGGGGCCCGGAGTACGGTATGCAAGAGCAACATGCGACAGATCACACTCGGCATGATTCTCTACAGTGATGACAACAGCGACTACCTCCCCTGGTTCGGAGGGGTGGATCGAAATGAACCACCTGATTGGGTTTTCGGGGGTCAGAGTGACACTTATGCCGACACCCCCAGCCGGTGGAGGAGCCGCAGTTACGGATTCCATGCAGAAGCCGGTTCGATCTTTTCTTATGTCACTGGACAATCAAGGATTGCCTACTCGGAACGACACACCAATGTCTATAAGGTGTATCGTTGCCCGAGCACCAAAGCGCTTGGCATGGCCCAACGTGTGAATTTCAGCATGAATTCCAAAATCGATCGCAACGAAAACCTTGCTGGGAGCAAGAACACGGGGCCCAAGGGAGTGAAAACAAGCGCCGTCGCCACGCCCACTCAAAAACTGTTGCTGATCAATGAAGACCCACGCACCATGCGCAATGCAAGCTTTACTCCCGATGGGACAGCCGCCACGGGCAATTTTGTCACCCACAACGGACGCATCAACATGGGGTTCGTGGATTCACATATTGAAAGCTGAAAGAACGCCAAGGTCCTGGAGGCCCAACGGGGGCGTTTTGAGAGGACCTATTTCGATCCTTATTGGAGAGACTGATCTGTTTAAAAAATCTGCAACACCGTCATGCCGGTCGTGCAGTCCACATGGCCTGAGCACTTTGCGTCCTGATCACCCCACCCTGTGGATGCCATTCACGCATCCGTGGGTTGCAAAATCCAGAGTGACCTTCTAACCTCGCTGTCAAGTCAGCAGCGGTCATGGAGAAACCCAAGCATTCTAGAAAACCTCTCACCAAAGTATCCCTTTCGCATACAAAGGACTTCTCCCGCTTCGTAGTTCCCTGCACGGCATGGCTGACCACGTTGCTGCTTTGCTTGATTCAAACTGTTGCCTCCGCTCAGCAGGAAACTTTTGATCATGCCAATAAGGCTTTTGAAGCAAAGGCCTTTGACAAGGCGATCGAGCAATATTTGGAGATGATCGCGAAAGATCCTCCCAACCCGGCAGTCCATTACAATTGTGGAAGCGCTTACTTCCGCCAGGGAATGACCGGCCAGGCAATCTATCACCTGCTCATGGCACGCGCCTTGGATCCACTGGACCCCGACACGGAAGCAAACTTACGTTTTGTTCGGGAAACCTCAGGGCTACCGAGTCAAGGCTTGCTCTCCAAAGGGAGTATTTGGACGCGTCTGATGACCTTGAACCAATGGGCGGTGATCTGCCTGTTTCCCTTTTGGACGGCCTGTCTACTCAAAGGGGCAGCCATGATCATGACAGACCCGCCCAGGCTTTGGGGTCGATGGATCCAGCTGAGCACTTGGATGGCTCCACCATCCTTGCTGCTCCTGATATTTCTCGTTTTTCACACTCAAGCTACCCAGCTGGGAGTGGTTCTGGAAGAAGGTGTGTCCCTTCATGCAAGTCCATTTGAGGATTCAAAGGCCCTTCAACCTCTCATGGCAGGTCAGGAAATCCTTCTCAAGGAAAAAAAAGATGACTGGCAGCGCATCCAAACTGGCGATGGATCCTCGGGTTGGTTGACGCTGGAATCATTTGCCAGCATCCCCCTGAGGTAGCTCGTAATCCCATGGCCTTCGCCGACCTCATCCCTCAATTGCCCGCGATCGAGCTTCTTCAAAGAAGTTTGCGTCACCAGCGCATCGGCCATGCCTACCTTTTCAGTGGATCCATTCGTGCCAGCCTGGAACTGGCTGCGATGGCCCTGGCCAAGGCGGTCAATTGCCGGAAAGCGTTGTCGGATGCGACACCTTCGGATGCCTTATCCAGCGACTTTTGTGATCACTGCGACTCCTGTATCCGGATTAGAAACCACCTGCATGGTGATATCCAGTGGATCCGTCCGGAGTCCAAGTCACGCGTCATCACCATTGATCAAGTTCGACGCATGGTGAACACCCTGGCTCTCAAACCCAATGATGCAAAGGTAAAAGTATGGATCATGGTGGACGCCGATCGCATGAATGCGCAGGCAGCCAACGCTTTCCTCAAGACCTTGGAGGAACCTCCAGGGTTCACCTTGATGATTCTTTTGACGACTCAAAAGGAACGACTCCTGGATACCATTCGTAGTCGTTGCCTGAGCCTTCACTTTTCCGGGGACTCGATGGAAGCAATGAGAAAACACCATGCGCCTTGGCTGGAAGATTTTGTGCGCATGCTTTCTGCGGAGCATTCGGACATGATGGGCCGATATCGCGCACTGGGGGTCCTGACCTCAAAACTGGCTGCCTCCCGAGCCTCCATCGAGGAAAGCATGAAAGAACGTTTTCTGGATGGGTTGTCGAGTGAGGTCGAAGCCTCTTTGAGAAAACGACGAGAAGACGAGATGAAGGCAGCGGTAGAAGCCGAATACCGAAGAGTGCGCACAGACCACCTGGGTGCTTTCCAATGGTGGTTGAGGGATCTCTGGCTGAGCGCTGAAAAGGGAAGTGCTCACCAGGTTGCTTTTCCATCACTGGCTCCCGAGCAGCTGAGGTGGAAACCCAGAGCGGATCGACAGGCACTTCTGGCCAACATCGAGTTGCTCGAGGACTTGCAGAGAACCTTGTTGTCCAATGTTCAGGAAGCCCTTGCACTGGAGGTTCATCTATTAAAGATCCAGTTGTGAGCAACGCTTGATAAAAGGATCGGAATGACACCGAACTCAAAACATGCCTCGACCGAACCAGACGAGCCGAAAAGCCAACCACGCATGGGTTGGGTTTCGGGGTTTCTAATCATGCTCGGTTTACTCAAGTTCGGAATCCCCATCATCCTTCAGGACCAGGTAGAGGCGCCTTCCGGAATCCTCGAATGGATTTTCCTGCCCTGGCCGATGCAATATGGAAACCTCCTCCTGGTTTTATGGGCTCTTTGGGCCATCACTCAATGGCCCCATCGCACTCGGCGCCGATCCATCTTCCTCCTGGTGCCAATGGGCTGGTTTACTCTTCAGCTGGCCTCTACCTGGGGGAGCATCGACCGAGAGCTCTCGTGGATGATGGTAGGGCATTTTTTGACACTATTGGCCCTTTTCTACAGCGGATTTTTCCTTCTGAGCCGCGACAGGGTTTTGTTATCCACCTTCCTAGGGCCCAGTCTGGGGCTCGTTCTGTGCCTTTGGACCGCCACCGAGCAGCGCCTGGGAGGATTGGAAGCGACCCGCCAGATGATTTACAGCCAACCTTATTGGCAAGAAACCTATCCTGAGGACTTTCTGCAAAAAGCACTTGAGGATCCGTTGTGGCTACAGGCCATACGCCGTGATGAAACACTTCTTCAGCAAACAATCGAGCAGTTTCACCTGTCATCGGGGCTGGCAGTGGCCGGAAACGTCCCTCCCGAATTGAAACGTGATTTGGGATTTCTCGAGAAAATCGGTAAGGATCGTATATTTGGCACCTTGTTTTATCCCAATGCTCTGGCCTCCGGCATCCTTCTATTTCTCCCGCTGACATCCCTGACGGTCTGGCGTTTGAGTCAAAAACTTCAAGCATCCTCTCGGTGGTTGATCACTGGCACTTTGGTCATCTGGGGTGTGCTCTGCATTGTTTGGTCCGGTTCGAAGGGAGGCTGGTTGGTCGGAATGATATCTGTCGCATTGCTTTTGTTGGCTTCAGGCATGAAGCAGCGCGCCAAGGTCATAACCGTTCTCGCGGTGCTCTTCATGGCAGGCACCGCCTTCGGCCTGAAATTCAAGAACTACTTCGAACAAGGGGCCACCAGCCTGAGCGCCAGGTGGACCTACTGGGAAGCAGGCTGGAAATCCAGCATGGATCATCCCTTGCTGGGATCCGGGCCCGGCACCTTTGTGCAGGTCTTCAGTCGAAGCAAGCCCGAGGATGCCGAAATGGCGCGACTGGCGCACAATGATTACCTGCAACAAGCATCGGATAGTGGCTGGATAGCCGCTCTTTTTTATCTTGCATGGATTGTATGGCCTCTGATTCGCTGCCGCCCTCAGCAAGGGTTGAAGCAAAACCCCACTCTAACAGTGGTCTGGATCGGACTGTGTGCCTGGTCGATACAAAACACCATCGAATTTGGCCTCTACATTCCGGCTCTTTCATGGCCGTTTTTTCTTTTGCTCGGCTGGCTTTGGGGACGCCACATACAGGAATCCACCCCATCTCGAACCATGGCATGAAGGGTGTTCCCAACCAAAGGCCCTCACTACAGAAGTTCATTCAAGACACTTAATCCATCTATAAGTTTAGCTGATTCATAGGCCCCAAATTCCTAATCACACCCAAAAGATCACGGATTTATCGTCCCAAGGGATTGCGTCAGAGACCGTGGAGCGCTAGTTTCTTAATGATCAGACACATGAAGGTTCTAAGCATTGCACTCATCGGATTGTTACCTTGGTGCGCCTACGCACAAAATGGGGACAAAAAAGGAGAATCCCAAGCGCCTCTTCCCGACCATCTTGTACTCCCGCCCTCCCCTCCACTAAGCCCTGAGGACGCATTGGCTTCCTTCAAACTGCCGCCTGAATTCGGTATCGAGGTGGTGGCAGCCGAACCTCTTGTTGGTGATCCTGTAGCCATGCAGTTCGATCCGGATGGTCACATTTGGGTTGTCGAGATGAGAGGCTACATGCCCAACATTGAGGGAACTGGGGAAGACAAACCCGTCGGCCAAGTGGTTGTTTTGGAAGATACCAATGGAGATGGCCGGATGGATCAGTCCACTGTTTTTCTGGACAACCTTGTCATGCCACGAGCCATTGCGCTCATTGATGACGGCGTCGTCATCGCAGAACCGCCACGTCTTTGGTTTTGTAAGGACACTGACGGGGATCTCAAATGCGATGAGCGCACGGAAATTGCCAACGACTATGCCACTCAAAACGACCCAAAGCACGGCATGCGATCGAACCCGGAACACGCTTCCAATGGGCTCATGTGGGCCATGGACAACTGGATTTACAGTGCCAACCATGATGTGCAATTTCGCTATGAAGGTGGTGAATGGATGCGTCAGGCCACGCATTCCAGAGGACAGTGGGGCATCAGTCAGGACAATTACGGCAGAATTTATTACAATTCCAACAGCGACCAACTCAGAGGCGACATTCTGCCTGCTGCCTATTTGCAAAGGAATCCGCATTTGTCCGGAGCCAAGGGAGCTGGTGTCCGCTTGGCCTCCAGCCAGGAGGTGTGGCCTGCGCGCATCAATCCTGGAGTCAATCGAGGATACCGAAGCAAAACACTGCGTGAGGATGGACGCTTGCGATCCTACACCGGCGCGTGTGGTCCAGTGATCTACCGTGGCAATCAATTCCCACTGGCCTACCAAGGCAATGCGTTCGTGTGCGAACCGACAGGTAATCTGGTAAGGCGCAACATCATCACTGAACGCCACGGAGCCCTAGAGGCCAACAATGCCTACAGTGAGATGGAATTTCTCACCTCTACTGACGAGCGTTTCAGGCCCGTCAACGCGTTCAATGGCCCGGACGGAACCCTCTACATCGTGGATTTCTACCGAGGTCTGATCCAACACCGTATCTACCTGACCTCTTTTTTGAGAGGGCAAATCGAAGATCGAGGTCTTTATGAACCCATCGGACTGGGACGCATTTACCGCGTTTACCACAAGGGCAAAGATCGACAGAAGACGAATCCCTTGTCGAATATGAGCACGCCTGAGTTGGCTGCCCAACTAGGTCACGAAAACGGGTGGACCCGAAGCGTTGCCCAGCGACTCCTGGTGGAAAGGAGAGACCCGTCCATCATCCCGACTCTCAATGGCATGGTCTCCAATGAGCGAAATCCTCTGGCGCAGCTGCATGCCCTTTGGACCTTGGACGGAATGGGAGGAGTGGAATGGCCCACCATCGAAGTTGCACTCAAGGCAACGCACCCCAAAGTGCGCTCTGCCGCCATCAGGGTGTCTGAAGCGCACCTCAATGGATCGATCGGACCGGTTGCCCTAGAGCGCCTAACCAGCCACCAGTTTGATCTTCCAGAGGTTCAACTGCAACTGGGTATGACTCTAGGTGAGAGCCAGGATCCCAAGGCATTGCAAGTGCTGGCCAACATGCTTTCCCGCAATGCGAATCATCCCTATATGGCCAGTGCCATCCTTTCTGGATTGGAAAATCGCGAAGCTAATATGCTGCAGGCAATCACTCAACCTTCTGGTTGGCTCCCTAACGGCATGAATGCCAGTCTGACTGCTGTTCATCAGGATCTTGCAGCATGCGTGATCCGCAGCGGTGACACCTCATCTCTCCTCCAGACCATCGCCCTGCTCCAAGGCTTGGAAAGTTCGCTGCAAAAAAACATCCTTGCTGGTTTTCGCGCGGGAGGATTCAAAAAATCTCAGGGAGAATGGGTTCTCGCCGGAGAGCCGATAACCCTCCCCTCCTCGCCTGACGCGATTCTGGAAGCGGTCCAATCACCCGACAAGGAGGTCGCAGAGCTCGCCAACAGAATGCTGGAGGCTTTCTCATGGCCAGGAAAAGCGACCACTGCCGTGAAAGTCGCCCTAGCAGAGCCGCTGACAGAAGCACAACAAGAAAGATTTGAGACGGGCAAAACCCTTTACACCTTTACTTGCGGAGCATGCCATCAACCACATGGGATGGGGCAGGAAGGACTGGCTCCTCCTCTGAAAGATTCCGACTGGGCCAATGGCTCAGAGGGGCGCATGATTCGTATCGCCTTGCATGGACTTCAGGGCCCGATCGAGGTTCATGGCAAGAACTGGGAATTGCTCATGCCAGGCCTGGCCACAGCTCTGGATGACGATCAAATTGCATCCATCCTCACATATGTTCGACGGGAATGGGGACATACTGCCAGCCCGGTTGACCCAAAGGAAGTAAAGAGTGTCCGAGATCAATATCCCGGCAGGGAAGACATGTGGACGGTTGCTGATCTTGTGAAACTACCTTGAGCCAAGTTCCATGTTTGAGTTGAGTGGAAAAACCGCGTTGGTGACTGGCGCCGGTTCTGGGATCGGGGCCTCCATCGCACAGCTTTTCGCCAAAGCGGGAGCTTTCGTGGGGGTCATCGATAAGGACACTGAGGCTGCCCAGGCGACCACAAAGCTCATCCAAGAGGAGGGTTTCAAGGCTTCTTCTTATGGCCTGGATTTGACTGAGGATGGAGCCTGTCAGTCCATGGTGGGAGACTTTCAGGACCATCACGGAAAAGTGGATGTTCTTGTCAACAACGCGGGCATCGGTCACGTCGGCACGTTGCTTCAGACCGAAGGAGCTGACCTGGATCGCATGTATGCCACCAATGTTCGAGGCGTCTTCAACATGATCAAGGCCTCGCTTCCCGACATGATCGGAGCCGGTCAAGGAAACATCATCAATCTGGCGTCCATTGGGGGGGTGGTCGCGGTGAGGGATCGCCTTGCCTACTGCACCACGAAATTTGCTGTCGTCGGCCTCACCAAATGTGTGGCTCTTGACCACGCCAAAGAAGGCATCCGCTGCAATTGCATCTGTCCGGGACGCGTGGAAACCCCTTTTGTGACCGCCCGGCTGAAAGAATACCCCTCCCCAGAAAAGGCCTATGAGGAAATGGCCTCTACTCAAGCACTTGGACGGATGGCAAAGCCTGAAGAGATCGCTGCAGCCGCACTCTACCTTGCAAGTGACGCCTCTGCTTTCATCACCGGAACCGACTTCGTCATTGATGGCGGGTGGAGCGCAGGTAAATAGGCCTCTCCCTCTTCATCATGGCTCAAACCGGAGCCGCACTCTGGCCTGATGCGGGTTGAACTTGGATTCATGACTTGGAGTTGACCTAGATCTATGCTTAATTCCAACACTTTAAGGTATGGAAGAAACCCTCTCACTTATCGAACAAAGGCACCTCAAGCTGCGTCACTTGAAGCAACAAGGACAGGACCCTTTCCAAAACAAGTTTCAGCCGGAGGAAACCTGCCAGCAAGCCAAGTCGGCCTACGAGGAAGGCAGGCGGATTCGTCTGGCTGGACGCATCACTGCGCAACGCGTCATGGGCAAAAGCCAGTTTCTCGACATCCGGGATGGCAGTGGCAAAATCCAGGTTTACGGGCAGAAACAACACCTAGGAGAGGACGCTTTCCAGCTACTCAAATCGATGGACATGGCCGATTTCATCGGCGTGGAAGGTGAGATGTTCACGACCAAGATGGGAGAAATTTCTGTCAAGATCGATCAGTTCGTACCCCTTTGCAAGGCATTGAGACCCCCGCCCGAAAAGTGGCATGGATTGGAAGACACCGAAATCCGGTATCGTCAGCGCTATCTGGATCTGATGGCGAATTTGGAGGTGAAAGATGTCTTCCTCAAACGCAGTCAAATCATTCGGGAAATCAGGAATTACCTCCACGATCAGGCATACATCGAGGTGGAAACGCCCATGATGCAATCCATCCCCGGAGGCGCAGCGGCCCAACCCTTCACCACGCATCATAATGCGCTGAATTGTCAATTCTACATGCGTATCGCTCTCGAGCTTTACCTCAAGCGGCTCCTGGTTGGAGGCATGGATCGCGTCTTTGAAATTGGCAAGAATTTTAGAAATGAGGGCATCTCACGAAGGCACAATCCGGAATTCACCATGCTGGAAGCCTATCAGGCCTATGGTGATTACCAAAGCATGATGGACCTGGTTCAGGGAATGATCACCCATGTGGCGGAAAAGGTTCTGGGGACTCTGGTCATCGAGCATAAGAACCGGGATGGAGAGATCACCCGTACAATTGATTTGACCCCTCCCTGGAAAACCGTCCCCTACAAAACCCTCATTTGCGAAAAAGCAGGAGACAACTGGTTTGAGCTCTCCCCTGAGCAAAGACGACTCAAGGCTACCGAATTGGGGGCAGAAATTCAGAAAGGCGATGAAGATTTCGAGGTTACCAACGCCATCTTCGAAAAATTCATCGAACCCACCCTCATTCAACCCACCTTTGTGACCCATCTACCCAAGGAACTGGTTCCTCTGGCAAAACTTTCACCAGAAGATACCTCCACGGTCGAGGTGTTCGAGTGCTGCATCAACGGACAGGAAATCGCTCCGGCTTACACCGAACAAAACGATCCGGTGCAACAAAGGGAACGTCTGGAACAACAGGCTGGAGGCGAGCAACAAAAGCTGGACGAGGATTTCTTGGTAGCTCTGGAACACGGGATGCCTCCTGCTGGCGGCATGGGCATGGGGATTGATCGTCTTTGTATGATGCTGCTGGGTCAGGAATCCATCAGGGATGTCCTTCTCTTTCCTCAAATGAAGCCCAAACAAAAGCAGGTGCAGACCTCGGAGGAGAACTTGCAGGAGAGTTCGGAGGAGAGTGGATAAAGGCCATCAGGCAATGACACCTCGGCTTCTTGAAGTTATCCGAGCACCGCAAGCCTGCGACTAAAGGTCCTTCAATACATCTAAGGATTGCAGATAAGATTCCTGGTCTTCGAGGAGGCCCTGAGGTTTGGACATAGTCATACCCGCATGAGGATTCTCCTGGGCGCTTCTGGTGTGCTTGGATGGTGTGAAAAATTTTGCCGCTGAAAGTGTATTGTCACAAAAAACGGCGCCTTCCAACAAAGCTTCTGTGAAATCACTGCCCTCCAAATCGGTTCGGTGGAAGCGAGCCCCGCGAAGATCCGTCCGATAAAAACGTCCAAAGGTCAGGTTCGCATCTGAAAAGTCAACATGCCTGAGATCCGCATGGGAGAAATCACACAATTTGAGCTGTAGACCGGTGAGATTCCGCGTCACAGGACGCCAGTTTCTGAGGTTGGCCTTGACGATCACTGTTTGAGATTTTCGATAGTCCTGAAAATCAGACAGGGTCCTGAAAGCCTCGCATTCCTTGGACGAAGTAAATCGAATGGCATCCAACCGTTCCTCTCTCCACGGCCGCCCTTGTGAGTGATACCCTGTGTTTCGCTCCCAATAACCCGGACGGTCTTCCCGCAAAAACTGGATTTGCGTAATCCATTTGAGGCTCTTGTAGAAATAACGACTGGGAAAGAGCGTACGCCAAGGGAATCCGTGTTCAGGACTTAAGGGTTTCCCATCCTTTCGATCCACCAGCCAGCCGTCCTTAAGGGCAAGAGAGAGACTTGTGGAAGTATCATGCTCTCGATCCGAGGCGGCCACGTATCGAACAAATCGTATGCCTGGAAAGGACAGCCCAGGTAGTGCCCTGAAAAGAGTGGAAAGCCGAATCCCCTCGAAGCATGCGTCCCTCAGGCTCCATCCGGTGACACAATGAATATCGCACACCACCTTTTCCCTGGGCATGCTCGCTAGCTCAGCATGACTGAGAGACCGGATGAGCGACTGTTCAAGCCAAAACTCCAATCGCCAATGTTCAGGGTGCGTCATGGAAGCATTGCTTGCTTTTTCGCCAACAACCGGAAAGCGACGGGTCCACACTTGTCCCGGAGGGAGTCGGTTTGTGAATGCCGAATCCCGTTTCATGACTTGGATGAGCCCTTCAAGTGGCTGCGATGCATCGCGTGGTCGTTGAAAAGCAAACTCATGGTAAGGAGGGTGAAAATAGGTACTCACTCCCTTCGAAGAACAACCGGAAGAAGGTCTGTGAGGATGGAGCTTCCAAAATCAGGACATAGTGATCGCCCAACAAAATGAACGGGCTATTGTCTAACGGCTCCCAGGCATCTATCTCAGGCCCAAAGCCACGGCTCTGCATCAACCGAGGGGAAACACCCCGGAGCGCAGCATCCCACGAGAGAGCCACTGTTTTAGGCCCTTTCGTCTGGATTGAAAGAGCTGGTATGGGGCCCGTGATGACCTGTAACCAATCCTGTTGTCGATCATCTGGTGTTGGATCAAAGGTGGCACTGATGGTTTCAAAGCGATGATTCTCCAGACCATAATTGGGCGTTTCCAAAACATGCTCAATGATGAGGGTTTGCCCCGGACCCAACTGCAGGATGGTATCCATAATGACGTTTCCTAGGCGCTCTGTGACAACTCCCGGCTGAACAGTGGGGCGATATTCGATGGATTGCGGCAACTGGTGCTGAACCAATACCTCTCTTGCAATGGAAGGTCCTTGGTTGGTGATTTGAATACGGTAGGTACGAGGCTGCCTCCAGACCGCTTCTGCAGGCCCCATCACCTCAAGAGACAAATCCGCAAGATCCCTTACTTCAAAAAGCTGGGGAGCAGTGGAGAAGCCCACCGGCGAAACAACGCTGACCACGCCACTGGCGGCAAGTGGTGGAACCACCCATTGGAGTTCTCCATCAGCGGTTCTTTCAAAAGGAAGGGATAACTCCCCCAAGAGGAGGGCAGTCACTTCACCAAGTCCGGACCCCGACAAGGTGACAAGCGTCCCGGCAGGCCCCATGACAGGTTCCATGGCATCCAATTGGGGCAACACACCCAATGGTTGGGGTGAAACCACTCTGCCCCCGGGGGTCACGACCGTGAGATCGCCTGACCGAGCCTCCTTGGGCACGATGAAAAGGATCCTTTCACCGTCCTGATGGATGGGATGGATATCCAGGTCATTCCATTGCAATCCTTCCAGCCCCTGAAAGTGGCGCCCCAACAGAGTGACCTCTTCCCCAACTAGAGCCTTGATCGGTTGTAGAGAATCCATGATGGGCGAGAAGTAAAAAAGACTACCGGTGGCGACCGTTCCACCTGCATGAATCAGGTCAATGGTCGAGGAGGTGGCGCCGGGTGGGACTTCCATCCGTATCTGGGTGTCAGCAACCTTTTCAAAGAAAGCTATTCTACCAGCCATCATCACTTCCTGTACAAGATTCAAACCGCTTCCCTCGATAATGACTGTCGTCAGCACCTGCCCCACTTGAGGGTGGAAGGAACGGATGATCGGTTGATAATCGTAAACCTCGACCATCACCGCACTCAAAACACTTCCTTGAGGGGTGCGCAATTCCATGGGGTAGGTACCCGGGGGCAATGCCGGGACCTTCAGGTTCATTTGAGTGGAAGCGACCGACTCAAAGCCCCATTCCATGTTCCCAAACCAGACCGATTCTACTTCATTAAGATTCTTTCCAGTGAGAATCAGGGTATCTCCCGGAATCCCGCCTGGTGGCTCCAGTTGGGCCACCAAGGGATCGTTGCCTGCAACCTCAATGAATATTTCAGTATCCGCTCGACTATGGATGGACTGAAGGATGAGATTGCCCGAAGTCACCCCCTCTGGAATGGTGGCATGAAGCTGTGTATCAGCGACCAAGGTGTGCGGAATGAGTTGCTGGCCGATGTATACGGCCGATACCTGCCCCATATGAATGCCTGAAATGACCAGGCTTTCATCATAGCTGACTTGGGTTGGCTCCACGGCATCGGCGAAAGGCCCGCTTCCCAGAACCAGGAATGGTATTTCACTCACCCCAACGCCCATTACCGAGCTCAGTTGAACCCGACCCGACACCGCACTCTCAGGGACCTGAACCATGATTTGAGTATCTGCCACCACACTAAAGTGGGCCGGTTGGTTATCTGCGAACCACACATCGCTGACGCCAATGAACTGGACTCCTTGAATCGTGATCATGGATCCTGAGGCAGCTTGATTCGGATGAAATCCAGTCACGACCGGTTCAGGCCCAATGAGTCGAAACGAAGCTTGTGACTCTGCCCAACCAGCCTCACTTTCCACGCGAAAGAAGCCGGATGTCATGTCGGCAGGCAGCGTTGTCTCCAGAAGGGTGTCGGCAAGTTTCACGAAGTCCAGCTCCCGGGGCCCCAACCACAGTGAGGTGGCTTGAGACAGGTTCAAACCTCGAATACGTATGCTATCTCCCGGCTTTCCCATCTCAGGTTCAAAACCCTCTATCCAGGGAGCTACCTCAAACAGATCGAAGCTTGAGGCAAAGCCCGATTCGCCTTGAATCGTGATGGGACCCGAAATGGCTCCCACAGGAACAATCGCTCTCAAGAACTGATCAGAAACTACCTCAAAAGCAGCTTCAGCCAGTCCGAAACGCACGGATCGGGTCGTGGACAACCCTTTACCCGTGATTTCAACGATGACCCCCGGAGAACCTTTTTCGGGCGACACCTCATCGACTCTGCCATGGGCAATTTGAGCCACGATCTGGGAGACCAGCAGGAAACATCCCACCCCCAAAAGAACAGGGCTCCACTTCAAGCTGAAGGGCACGCTAAAGCTCCCGTGTCGGCACGATTTCCGCATAGATTTGTCAGCACCTCCCCCTCCAAGTCAGCTCTCCGCGGGCTGAAGGCCTGCACGAATCTCTTCTAGGAATTCGCGATAGAGTTGGAGTTCCACTTCTCCATAAATCGTATGCTCCTTGGGAAAGACCTTCCATTGGCATCGGATACCTGCTTCGGCCAGGCGATCGACTTGTTTCTCGACCGGGCTGTGCGGTATGACCGCATCAAAGGAACCATGCGTCAGAAGAAAGGGGTGGGTCTTTGCATGAGGTTGAGCCTCGGCCAGCAGGCTTTCGGGCCGATGGACAAAACCCGAAACACCTATCAAACCTGCCAGGGGATGTGGAAAGCGCATGCCTGTTTCGATGGTCATCACGCAACCCTGTGAAAACCCAAACACAAAAAGGTGCGATGGCTGAATGCCCTCGGTCTCACAAACATTTTCGATCGTCTGAAAGAGAAACTGCCGATTTCTCGCAATGCCCTCCTCGTGATCCCCTTGAATATCAAACCAGGAGAACCCTGTAAAATAGGGGTCTGGCGCATTGACCATCACATAATTCAGCCAGGGAAGGTTCATCTGATCAGGAAACCATTGATATCCTTCCATGCTGTCGCCCAAACCATGCAACACCATCATCCAATAAGGAGATCCGTGTTCTTTTGCCCTTACGATCGAGGTCGTCAATGACATGTCACCAAATTACAAGTAAGTCCTGTCATCGGCGAACCTTAATTCAGGTTCGATCGATCAGGAGACTTCAATCCAGGTCCAAGAAGTTGATCCAAATTCCGGCTTTTTCGTGCCATACTTAGGGAGACGTTGAAAATGAATTAGAAGGGACAAAAAATTCAGATAACATCGGTTACGTCAATAAGGAGAGTATGGCACTTGCCTTTCGTGTCACGGAAGTCAATCGCATGTCAGCCCCGTGATGGCGATAGGTAAGCCGTTGATGATCCAGGCCGAAAAGATGCAATAATGTGGCCTGAAGATCGTTGATGTGCACAGCATCCCTCACAGGCGCCCAACCAAAGTCATCGGTTTCTCCATGCACATGACCTCCCCGAACTCCGCCCCCGGCCATGAAGAGACTGAAAGCATTGGGATGATGATCGCGCCCAGTCACTCCAGCTCGTCCGATGCGATTTTCCCCTAATGGCGTGCGTCCGAACTCACCAGCCCAAACGACCAGGGTTTCATCCAGCAAGCCTCTTTCCTTGAGATCTCCAATGAGTGCCGCCATGGGCTGATCCACACAAGTGGCATTGTAGCCCAATTCCGCATCGAGATTGGAATGGTGGTCCCATGAAGCAAAAACCAGATTCACGAAACGAACTCCTCGCTCAACCAAGCGCCTTGCCAACAGGCAATTGGTCGCAAATGAGGCAAAATGATCACCGCTACCCACACGTCCCGAACGCTTTTCCGGCTCTGGCCGATCCACTCCATAAGCCTTTCGAACGTGATCTGGCTCCCTTGAGAGATCGACCAATTCCGGTGCGGCCATCTGCATCCGGAAAGCCATCTCATAATTGGCAATGCGACTGATAATCTCGGGATCCTGTTTGTTTTCCCAATGATGGCGATTCACCTCATCCAGGGCATCGAGAAGGTGCCGGTCCATTTCTTTCGACCACCCCGATGGTCGATCCAAATTCAGGATCGGCGTCCCCTGGTTCCGGAACAAAACACCCCCATGTATGGAAGGCAAAAAACCGGGATTCCACAAAGTAGAGCCTCCGCTGGAGCCGCGTCCCGATGTCAGCACCACATAACTGGGTAAGTCCTGATTTTCGCTCCCCAAACCGTAAGAAACCCATGAACCCATGCTGGGCAACCCAAATTGAGCCTGACCACATTGAATCATCAATTGCCCGGGATGATGATTGAATTGATCGGTATGCATGCTTTGGATCATGCACAGATCATCGGCTCGAGTCGCCAGGTGAGGCAGCAAATCGGAAAACCATATCCCGGACTGCCCACGTCGCTTGAATGTTCGCTTGGTTCCCATCAAACGAGCCGAATCCTTTTGTAGAAAAGCAAACCGAACCCCTTCGGTCATCGAATCTGGCAAAGGCTTTCCGTCATACTGATTGAGCATCGGCTTGTAATCGAACAAATCCAATTGGGAAGGAGCCCCCGCCATGAAAACAAAAATGCAGCGCTTCGCGGTAGGTGCAAAGTGAGGAGGTCGCGCCAAGGTGGAAAACCCATCCGGTCCGGATGAGGCTCCCGCGAGCATATGATTCAACGCCAGACCTCCCAGACCGCTGGCGCTGGAAAGCAAGAAGGCACGGCGATGCAACTCGCCCATGGCGCGCTTGTTGTCTACCCTCCTGAGCTGCTTTTTTTTATTTTGCGAATCCGACATCCTATTCCCGAGTAATGAATGCATCCAAATTGAGCATAAGGCGCGCCACAGCGATCCAGGCGGCTCTTTCTAAGGCCTGATCCATCTCCGATAAATCTGCGGCTTGAAGAGCAGAGAGCTGATCAGGGTACTCGCTTGTGTAGGCCCTGCTTGCCGCAAGCAGCGGCAAGATCATGGCAGCCTCCTTCTCAGAAGGTTCTCGCCCAAATCCCCATTCAAACAAACGAGTGAGTCGTTGATGATCTGTATTGAGATCAAAATCATTCCAGAGCCTTTGAGCCAGACTCTGGGCAGCTTCATTAAAGACCTCATTATTCAGTATGGCCAGTGCCTGAAGCGGGTTGTTGGAGGATCCTCGCAAAGCTTGAGATGCGGAAGCATCCGGACAGTCAAACACCATGAGATTGGGGTCAGGAGCAGTACGACGGAAAAAGGTGTAGAGACCACGACGGTAACGATCCCCACCTTGAGATGGGTGGTGGTAGCGACTGAAGCTCTGTTGAATGACCACTTCGGGCATGGGGGGAAAAACAGCAGGCCCTCCGATGCGAAGGTCAAGGAGTCCGGACATTTGCAAGGCGATGTCACGCAGCACCTCAGCCTCAACCCTGAATCGATTCTGGCGTGCGAAAAAGCGGTTTTGAGAGTCTACTTGATTCAGGTGAGGCCGATGATTGGATGACTGCTTATAGGTCTCGGAAGTGACGATCATCCGGATCAGCTCCTTCAAACTCCATCGTCCCTGATCCATCCACCATGAGGACATCCAATCCAGAAGCTCTCGGTGAACAGGCGCTTGGGCTCGGGAACCAAAATCTTGGGGCGTCTCCACCAGAGGCTGACCCAACAAATGTCCCCATACCTTGTTGATGAAGACTCTTGCCGTCAGTGGGTGATTTTCAGAAAAAAGCCATTCTGCCAAAAAACGTCGGTCCACATGGTTGGGTGGAGATGGAAGAAATTTACCTATGGCTGGCACCGCGGGTTCTATGTTTCCAAGAGCCAGGTTAGGTCTGCGAAAATCACCTCGAATCAAGACATGCGTTGCCCGTCGCTGCTTGCTGCGCTCCCGCATATGCCGAGTCAGTCCCTTGTTTTGATCATACTGGAAGAGCTTCACCAATTGACCCACGACCTGATTGTTCAGGCTTTTATCGGTCAATTGACGCTGGAGAATGGTTTCGAGCTGATCCTGCAAGCGGCGACGTTCAATCTTCACGCTTTCCAACTGAGCCTCATCCGGAACACGATGCAGGAAGGAAGCCTCTTCATCGGCGTTGTTGAAGAAGGCCATGAGATGGTAGTAATCGCTTTGGGAAAAAGGATCGTAGGGGTGGTCGTGACATTGGGCACAACCCACGGTGATTCCCAGCCATGTGGAACCTACCATATTGACTCGATCGATGACTCGCTTGACCCGATCTTCCTCAGCATCGATCCCACCCTCGAGGTTGAACTGCGTCTGCAGATGGATCTTGGTGGCCAGGAGTGCCTGAGGGTTTTCCGGATCGATCAGGTCGCCCGCCAACTGTAGGGCACTGAAACGGTCAAAGGGCATGTCGGCATTAAATGCCTGAACGACCCAGTCACGGTATTGCCAGGCATCTTTTTTGACACTGTCCTTCTCATACCCCAAAGAATCGGCATAGCGTGCCTGGTCCAGCCAGTGACGCGCCCAACGTTCACCAAAGTGAGGAGAGGCCAGAATTTGGTCGATAACCGAATGAAAAGCACCACGCGAAAGCATGTCCAGGTGCCGGGACCATTGATCTGGGCTAGGCAGCAAACCAGTCAAGTCGAGGTAAAGGCGTCTGAGAAGAATGGTGGGGGCAGCAGGTTCGCCAGGCTCCATGCCCTTTTGATTCAATACTTCACGGATTCTGGCATCTACCGGATGCAGCTGACTGGAACTTTTACTGCCTGGTTTGGGGCGATCAAATGCCCAATGAAGGGGCCAGTGGGCACCCCCCTGAATCCAGCGTTCGATCAAATTCATCTCCTCCGTGGTGAGCGGCGGCTGATCTTCGGGAGGCATGCGTTGGGAGACATTGTTTGTCTGCACCCTGTGCCAGAGCAAACTTGCTTCCGGCTTACCCGGCACCAGAATCGGAACATTGGAATCGCCCTTGCCCAGCATGGGTTCCAAGGAAACCATTGAAAAACCACCCCTTTTCTTAACTCCACCGTGACACGAAACACAGTGATCCTGGAGAAGCGACTGAATCGTTGCCACGTTGAATTTAGCAGATGGTGCCGAAGAAAGTTCGCTGGTAAATGCCCAAAAGGCTCCCCAAACCAGACACACCCCCAACCCGAAACGAAGGGACCCAGCCCACGTGGTCTGAACAATGGTCCGGGGGAGTGCCATTGTTTGAAATTAACATTGAGGTGCACCTGTTCAAGCTCCGAGTGACGAGACGTCATGAATGGTCCTTTACACTTGCAGAAAGGACGCACCGGGCCCAGTGTGGGCCAACAAGTCATGAAAAAAGACGCCATCGCATTCCTTACAAAATTGGTCAATACACCAAGCCCATTTGGGCATGAAACTCAAGGTCAGCGCGTCTGGCTGGACCGCGTCCGGCCACTGGCCGATGAAACATGGCATGATGCTTACGGGAACACTGTGGCCGTCATCAACCCCGGAGGATCCCCAAAAATCATGTTGGCCGCTCATGCCGATGAAATTGCACTCGCGGTGAATTACATCGATGAGCAAGGCTTCATCTATGTGAGGAAATTAGGAGGGGTCGATGCCACGGTATCTAAGGCCCAGCGCGTGCTCATTCATACGGCCAAAGGGCCCATATCGGGAGTCATCGGAAACGTCGCACCTCACCTCTCCAAATTGGATCATGCGGACAAGAAGCCTCAGATTCATGATTTGTTTGTCGACATTGGGGCTCGATCCAAAAAGGAGGCGATTTCGCTGGTTCGGATTGGCAATCCCATCACGGTTGACCGAGAATTTCAGCTCCTCAGGAACGATTTCGCAGTCGCTCGTGCCTTCGACAACCGAGTGGGTACTTTTGCCGTTGCTGAAGCCCTTCGTCTGATTCACCAGGATCGTAAAAAACTCAAAGCAGAAGTCTGCGTGGTGTCCAATGTCATGGAAGAAGGTGGCTGCCTGGGTGCCCGACAAATTGCCTACGAACTTAAGCCGGATGTGGCACTGGTCACCGATGTCACCCACGCGACCGATTACCCAACCGTCAACAAGGCCATTCATGGCGATGTCCGCATGGGAGAAGGCCCCAGTCTGACTCATGGAGGCCCCAACCATCCTGTGGTCGTTGAAAAGCTGGAGAAAGTTGCCAAGAGAATCAAATGCCCAGTTCAACATGAGGCCGTCTCCTCCACCAGCGGAACCGACACGGATGTTATTTTTTGGACGCGAGGTGGCATTCCAAGCGCACTGATCAGTATTCCCAACCGTTACATGCATTCACCTGTCGAAATGATTCACCTCAAGGACCTGGAAAAGGTACCCCAACTGATGGCTGGATTTGCGCTGAGTGCCAAACCAGTGGATTCCTACAAAGTCTCGATCTGAACCCATGGGTTTGCCTTCAAATGAGAGGGTCCGTGCTTTGGCGTTCCATCATGCTTCTGGCTCTTTCTTTGAGCCTCCCAATCCTGAATGGGGCTGAACCGCCCTATTGGGGTACGATTTTCGTGAGCTCGGAGATCGTGACAGCAAGCGACCCTTCATGCTTTCAATCGATAGAGGAACGCGGCACAGGAATGCGCACCATGTATGATCGCCGCGTTACCGGGTGGACACGACAACAGGCCTTTCTTTTTCATGCAGTTTATGACGATGGTTTGAGTATTGAAGTTCAGGTCAATCCTGAATTTGGGGCAACCAGTCGCGAAGAGGCCCTGAAATACGCCCGTATCATCGGTCAACTGCCCACTTCCTTGAGAAAGGATGTCGATACCGTATGGATTCACCGAGGGGACATGCCCTTTGGTGGAGGCAACCGGAATTTACTCATCCATACCGGTCAGGCAGCCGAATATGTCTCCAGTGGCATCCTGGAGGAAACGCTGATCCATGAGGCAAGTCATACCTCACTGGATGAGGCCCATGCTCAGTCCCAGGAGTGGATACAGGCACAAGAAGAGGATGATTCTTACATTTCACACTACGCGATGGATTATCCCATGCGTGAAGACGTGGCAGAAAGTTTCCTTCTCTTTCTCGCAGCCGAGCATCTGGCTGACCGCATGGACTCCAGGACTCTACGCACCATTGAAGCCACGATCCCACATCGTATGGCATATTTTCGCTCCCTTGACCTGGATCTCTATCCCTTGGTGTCTTCGTCGCCGAGGAACATTCCCCTATCCCAATACCATTTTGACAGAGCTCATTCCACTTGGCTGCTGGAGTGGAAAAGTCAGCCCGGGCAGGAGTATCGCATAGAAACTTCTTCAGATTTGATCCATTGGAGCGCCCTTGATCCCTCCATCCTGGCTTCCGAATCATCGACCCAATGGACAGGAAGCTTCTTGAACCATGAGGCCCTTTCTCTTCGGGTTCGACAGTGAACCTCTCCCTCTGATCATGAACGCCCCCCTCATTCAAAGGGGATTGGATCTCCGGGGCGAATGACAGTTCCTTCCCAAGTGGGAACCCCATCTTCATAGGTCAGAATACGATGTCGACTACCCGGTGCTGGACCGGCGCTTTGCTCAGGCAGAAAGGCAGCATGCTCTTGCTTGATGTGGCTTAAGGATACGTCCTGCGCCAGATTTTTCAGCTCCTGTGGATCTCGGTGCATGTCGTAGAGCTCTTCCGAGCCATCCGCATAGCGGATGTAACGCCATTTCTCGGAGCGTACGCCATGATTGTCATGGTTGTGAGTCGTGATCGCAGGCCAGATGCGGGGTGCATCCGAATCGTTGAGTTGTAGAATCAGACTATGCCCTTCGACGCCCTCAGGCTGAGACAATCCTGCCAGATCGGCCAGGGTTGGATAGAGATCGAGCAGTTCCGCCGGTTTTTGGCATCGACTGGACCGGGCCACACCGGGCCCCGCAAAAATAAGAGGCACGCGTGTGGATCGATCCCAAAGGCTATTTTTACCGGTAATCGCCTTTTCTCCGAGGTGCCAGCCATGATCCGACCAAAGCACGACCACGGTATTTTCCTGGTAACCCTGCTCTTGCAACGCATCCAGAACACGTCCTACCTGGCTGTCGACAAAACTCACCGTGGCCAGATAAGCTCTGACAAGTGATTTCCATTCTCCTGCCTTCTTGAGCCATTCCCAACGAGGCTCGGGAAGACTCCAGTGCAGATACCATGAGAACAACGGTGTGTCATCACGATCCGGGAAGCGCACGGGTGGGAGTATCAGATCCTCAGCGGGATAAAGGTCAAACCATGGCTGAGTGGCATAACAGGGTACGTGAGGAAGAAAAAAACCCACGGAAAGAAAAAAGGGCTCATCGGGTTGGCCCTCCAAGGTCTCAATAGCCCAGTCCGCCACCTTCCAATCCCCCTTGTCTTCATCACGGTGCGGA